>JBGPLI010000040.1:0-31557 GCA_041486445.1 Bryobacteraceae bacterium | reverse complement strand
TTCCATCCGGCGCAGAATCTCTTCCGTAGGCGCGACGCTGATGTCGTCTTCCGCGAAATCGATACCGGCCTCCAGCAGCGCGATCAGCTCCAGCAACTGCTCCTTCACTGGCTTCAGCCGGCGCGATACCGATCCTTCGGCCTGCTGTGCGGCCACACGTGCCTGATACAGCGTAGTTGCATTAATCAGATCGCGGATCGCTTCGGCCTGCGGCAAATCGATCCGTCCGTGCATATAGGCGCGCAGCGTGAACTCGCCCGGTTCCGCCAGCCGGGCGCCGGCCTGGCACAGCCGTTCCAGCGCGTATCGTAAAACGACCGGAGATCCATGGCAGGAGATTTCGACCACATCTTCGGCGGTATAGGATCGCGGCGCGGCGAAATACGTTGTTACGACCTGGTCTACAGCATGCCCTGCTGCGTCGAGCAGGCTGGCCAGCGTTGCCGACCACGGCTTCCACGCAGGCGATCCACCTGGAAATCGCAGAATCTGTTCGACGATCGCGCGGGCGGAGGGCCCGGAAACCCGCAGGACTCCAATGCCGCCGCGTCCGGGAGGCGTAGAGACGGCCGCGATGGTATCACCTGTTCTCAAGTCTTGAAAGCGCGATGGAGCGGGCTTTAGCCTGCAACGGGTGCTTCAGCACCCGGATCTAAAACCGCCGGCCGCGATCCCCATCCTGGCGAGGTCCACCTGGTCCACCGCGCCGGTCGCGTCCTCCGCCAAAGGGACGGCGTCCACGGGGAGTGTCGTCTTCGGGACGCGGACGCGGGGGACGTATCGGCTCGGGCAACACTTTCAGGTCGGACGGAACCACCACCACTTGACGGATGGGACCTTCGCCCACGCTTTCGCTGCGAACTTCGGTTTCATCGCGCAGGGCCAGATGCAGAATGCGCCGCTCGCGGCTGTTCATGGGGCTGAAGTGAAACGGCGCCCGCGTCTTCTTCACGCGCTCGGCCGCCGCCAGCGCGCTCATCCGCAGCTCCTCGATCCGCAGCACGCGATAGTCGTTGGCGTCGAAACACAGCCGCGAGTGCTCGTCCGGGTGCATCCCCAGCGCTTCCATGGTCAACTGCTCGAGCGCCAGCATCAGCTCCGCCTTGTTCGCCAGGAGAAGATCGACATCGTCTCCGCTGAACCGGACCAGCAGGTCCGGATTCTCGAAATCCGGATGCGGCGTCTCTCCTTCGGCTACCTCGAAGCTAAGCGAAAAATTCGCCAGCCGGAATACAGTGTTGAGGAATTGCTCGATCCGGGGTCCCGCTTCGGCCAGCGTGTGCGTTTTCTCGGCCACCGGTTCAGTCCCTGCTCTTTTTCTTGGGGGTAGGCTTCACGTCCACCACCGCCGGAGTGGCAGTGCTGCGATTCAGAATCACCTGCTGCGCGATGCCGACCACATTGCTGGTCAACCAGTATAACACCAGCCCCGAGGATGCAAAGTAGAACATGTAGCCAAGCGCCAGCGGCATGATCATCATCATTTTCTGCTGCGCCGGATCCATTCCCGGGCTCGGCGTCATCTTCTGCTGGAGAAACTGCGTGACAATCAGCAGCACCGGCAGCGCCCGAATCGCGAGCGTCTCGGGCTGCGAGAGATCCCCCACCCACAGCCAATTGGCGCCG
This sequence comes from Bryobacteraceae bacterium, assembly GCA_041486445.1. Classification (GTDB taxonomy): domain Bacteria; phylum Acidobacteriota; class Terriglobia; order Bryobacterales; family Bryobacteraceae; genus Palsa-187. The sequence continues at coordinate 29,931 of JBGPLI010000040.1, read as the reverse complement.
CGCATCTCGATGGCGACGCTCAGGACTTTGTAGAACGCAAAGAAAAACGGCATCTGGAGCGCCATCGGCAGGCACCCGCCTACCGGATTCACGCCGTGCCTCTTGTACAGATCCATCATCTCCTGGTTCTGTTCTGTTTTCTTCGGGTCCCGCAGCGAAAGGTTCTTGTACTTGGCGTTGATGGCGGCAATCTGCGGCTGCAACGCTTGCATCTTCTTCGACGATTTCATGCTGGAAATCCGCAGCGGAAACAAGACCGTGTTGATGGCGATGGTGACCATTATGATGGCCCAGCCGTAGTTGTGGACCACGTGGTCGGAGGTCCAGTTCAGAGCCAGGAATAGCGGCTTGGCGATCACCTCGAACCAGCCCCAGTCGACCAGTTGCTCCAGCTTAGGGTCCACCTTGCGGAGGAGATCGATGTCCTTGGGCCCGACGAACAGCGAAAAGGTGTTGAGTCCCTCGCCGCCCACGCTCGCGCCGATCCGCTGCTCGTCGGCTCCGGCGGCGTTTGGCACGGCATCCGAATACTCGGTCAACTCGAACGGCGAGCGGGCTCCGGGCAGAACCACGCCCGCGAAAAATTTGTCCTCCAGGCCGGCGAAGGAATACTGGCCGCTCGAGGAGATAGGGCCGTTCTTGGCGTCCTTCACGTCTTTCTCGATAAGCTTGGCGGCCGCCAGGTCGTAGTACAGCGCCTTCTGATCGGGCACGGGATTTGTCACCGTGGAATCGCCGAACCCGCCGCGCCACGCAAGCGCGTGCGGAACCAAAGCGCCGTTCTGCGCCACCTCCGAGGTCACCTGCACGAGGTAACTCTTGCTTGCGAACTGGAACGACTTCTTGGTCAGCGCGCGGCCGTCTGAAAACTCGAAGTCGACGCGCAGTTTGTCGGGCGAGCGCTCGGCCTTGAACAGCGCCATGTTCAGATCGGTGGCCGGCGCGCCGGTCTTGAACACCAGGGCGAACGGCGCGGGCACCTTGGCCAGCGCCTTCTGATTCACCAGCTCGAGCGGCTTGCCTTGGCGATCCCTATAATCTTTTAGAATCCAGCTCCGCGCCACCGCGCCGCGGTTGGAAAACTCCACGCGGTAGAGGTCCGTCTCCACCGTGATGCTCTCTTCTTTGTCCGCCTGAACCTGGCCGGGCATCTGCAAGACCGGAGGCGCGAGGGGCGCGGGTTTCTCCGGCTCGGCGGCCTTCACCGGTTCGGTGGTCTTCGCCAACGGTTGGCTGGGTGGTGGCTGCGGCGGAGTCTTGTAGAGGTACGGAGACACGAAGAGCACCAGCCCCATCAGCACAAAGGCCAGCAGGAGGCGCATCTCCATCGATAATTCTTTTTTCTCCATACCTCAAGACTCCTACAGGGCTCCACTCGCTGGCGCTCGTGGTTCAGTATCCGCACCGAACCGGGGTGCCCTCTGGGCCCGACAGTGAGCGGGTACCGGGTCGAAGCCTCCCTCATGAAACGGATGACAGCGCAGCAGCCGCAGCAAACCCATCCAGACGCCTCGCGCCACACCGTGTTTCTCGACTGCCTCCATCATGTACTCCGAGCACGTCGGATGATAGCGGCACGCCGCCGGCAGCAGCGGCGAGATCCATCGCTTATAAGTACGAAGGATGGCTACGATGAAGGTCCGCATTTTTCAATCACCTTGCGGAAAGCCCGCTCGATTTCCGAAAAGGGCGCTCCCAGCGCAGCGCGGCGCGGGTTAATGACGATGTCCCACTGCGGACCGAATTCGGAGCGATGGAGGCGGAACGCCTCGCGCAGCCGGCGCTTGATGCGGTTGCGCACCACCGCGCCGCCAATCGCGCGGGGAACGGTGAGACCGAGACGAGCCCCGCCGCCCGCCTCCGCCCGCGCCAGGCAGAACGCGGCGAACAACGAGCTGGAGAGGCGGATACCTTTGTCATAGACCAATCGAAACTCGGCCGTGCGCAGGATCCGGGACGTCCGGGGAAACAAAAGCGCGCCGCCCAAGCGGGAATCAGCCGGCCTTCGCGTACCGGACGGCTCTCTCGTCGCTGACCGTGAGCTTGTGGCGGCCCCGGGCGCGGCGCCGCGCCAGCACGGCCTGGCCATTTTTCGTCTTCATGCGCGCGCGAAACCCGTGTGTCTTGGCGCGCTTTCGGTTGTTCGGCTGAAACGTGCGTTTTGGCATATCGATCTGTTTCACGCGCACAACGCAACGAGCGGAGGCGCACCAACGGATAGGCAACCCTTGTCGTAGACGCCTTCAGTATAGCAAACCGGCTGACTGGCCAACGTCAAAACTCGAGCCGCGCCTGAAATGCGATCATCCTCGGCGAGCTGTCGCCGCCCAAGCCGACCCCGAGCAGCCCCGTCGGCGGCGCCGTCGTGTAGGAGAAAGCGCCGAAGCCCGTCTGGGTGGAAGGCTTGCCCGGAATCCCCGCGTATCCCAGCACGGGAAGTCCGAAGTTCTGGTGATTGAGCAGATTGAAGAACTGACCATCGATGCGCAGCTTCACCCGTTCACTCAGCGTGAACCATTTCGCGAGGTACAGATCGCTCCATGTGAAATCAGGGCCGCGCAGAGCGTTGCGTCCCAGGTTTCCAAACCGGCAGTTCTGCGGCGCGTCGCCGCCCATGCAGGCCCCAGTACTCGGATCAACCGTGGAAACGAATGCATCCGGGTTTAGCCACTGAATTGTGCCGGGCTGAGTCACGCCCGGAATCGGATCATGCCGGTACAGGGGTGCGCCCGGAACAACGCTTGCGAACTGTGGGCCGCTCCCATTGACGATGCCGTTTCCATTCGCGGAATAGGGCGCGCTGATCACCGAGAAGGGAATGCCGCTGTGCCAAAACACCGAACCGGACACCTGCCATCCATTCAGCGCATAGCCGAGCAGGCGGTTACGCATTTTCACCGGCAGCCCATAGGCATAGCTGGCCGTCAAGTTGTGCCGCACATCATAGTCGCAGGGGCCGCGGTCCCGCTCAAGATTGCCCGGAATCGGCGAAATGATTCCTCCCGCGGAAAACGGCAGGAATCCGCCGTTGGACACGGTGTCGATGCAGTGGCTCCAGTTGTAATTCGCTTGGGCCTGCAATCCATGCCCAAGCCGCTTCTCGACGGTTGTTTGAAGCCCGTTGTAGTGGCTGTTGGCGCCGGTGTTCAGTTGCGTAACGGCTCCGAATCTCGCATCGGCCGGCGCGCCGTAAGGGAACGGCGCAAAGCAGCCATCGCATACCGTCTGGTAGCCATTTACTTGTGTGGTGTAGGGCTGGTTCACAGCGCGCGTTCCAACATACTGGGCGCGCAGGTTGATCGTGTTGCCGATCTGGCGTTCGACAGCGAAGCTCCACTGCATGAAGTAGGGTGCATGGAGCGTTCCATCCGGCACCGCTGTGATCGCTACGGGCCGCAGACAGGTGCTCGGATGGGAGAGCGGCGATGCGCAGGAAAGTTGCCCTCTGGCAAAGCCCGCGTTGAATGTCTGATTCGCGGCAATGGTCGCGTCGATGGCGCTGTTGGGGACTCCCGGCGCCAGGACCGTTCCGCCTACCGTTCCCAGGAGGCCACCCTGAAAGGTTTGAGAATACGGCGGATTCACGCCCACCAAATCGACAATGCTTCCGGGCAGTAAATCGCTGAACAGACCGAACCCGGTGCGCACGACCATCCTCGGCCCCGCCTGCCAGGAAAGGGCAGCTCGTGGCTGAAGGATCGCGAGCGGCGTGGCGTCGAAGATGTTCCCGAGACCGCTCCGTAGTGTCGCATCCAACGGTTGGTTCACATCATGAGGGATCGAAGCAAAGGAGCCCGATAATCGTGCGACCGCATCGTGGGGGTTAACCGGATTGGAATTGTGAGTGGCGCGGATTCCGAAAGTCCATGTCAGACGGGAGGTCGCCTTCCAGGTATCCTGCGCGTAAAGATCCAGATTCAGGAAATTGTACGGCTGGGAGTTTGCGAGCGGAAACGTTTTGGAGGCCGTCGAAGCCACGCCATAGATGAACTGCGGCAGAGTCGCGTAGGTGACGAGCGGTACGACGCCCTCGCCGAAGTCATAGTCGTTCAGCCGGAAGATTCGGGTGTTGGTTCCGAAGCGAAGCTCATGCGCGCCCAGGGTCCACGCCAGGTTGTCGTTGATGAAGAAGCGGGTCGCACGCCGGCCCTGCACCCAGGTGTCGTCCAGTCCGCCGATCGTCGTGAAGGCGCTGGCGCCATTGCCTTGCAGCACGATGGGGAATGCCGACAACGTCTTCTGAAAGTCGGCTGGTCCGAAGAGACTCTCGTACCAGGAGAACGCCGGATTGAAGTAGTTCACCAGCCTCGGCGAAAACACATGCGTGTAACCTGCCGCGAAGGAATAAAGCGGCTGCGGCGAAATGGCGTTGAACAGAGGATTGATCGGGTCGGTGTAAGCGGCCTGTAGACCGCCGTCGTACTGGAAGCGATACCAAGTCGCGTTCTTCTCGTTGATGTTGTAGTCGGCGCGCGCAGTCTGTACTCGCTCGTGATCGGCGCTCGATTGGGAAATGCTCTGGCGGTTGGCGCACCCGTCTCCATTCGGAGGAACGCCTTCGGCCTGGCTTCCGTCGCTGTTGAATGGGCAGCCCAGGATCGCCAGCGGCGTTCCGGACGTACTTCGATACAGGCTGAACATTTTCCGGTAGAACGGCGCCAGTTGCGGCGCTGGGCGATAACTCGAACCGGTGACGGTGTCTGTGCCCCCCAAGAGCAATTGCCGAAGAACGTAGCTCTGAAACGCGGGCGCGGGAACCGTCGTGGCGGAGACCAGGGGCAGCGCAATCCGTACCCATTCGCTGTCGAAGAAGAAGAACAGCTTGTCGTGCAGGACCGGCCCTCCCAGGCTGCCTCCGAAATGGTTCACCGTGGAGCGCGGCTTGTGATTGCCGGGAGTGGAATTGGTGAAAAAGTTCGCCGCGTTGAATCGCGACCCGTTCCACAACTGGTACAGGTTTCCGTGGAACCGGTTCGTCCCCGATTTGGTGACGTAGTTGATTTGCGAAGCTCCATAGCGGCCCTGATCCACCGTGTAGGAGAGCGTGTTCACGGTGACCTCGGCAATCGAGTTGAGGCCCAGCACCAGATTCGTCGACAGGCCGCTGTTCAGATTTGTGAGCGGATCGTTCGTTTCGAGCCCGTCCACGATATAGCCGTTGGATAGGGACGGCAATCCATTGAACTGCACGTTGCCGTAGCCGTTCGTGCCTCCCACGAAGTCGTTGCCGCTTCCGGCGGTGTTCACCAGGGCGCCCGCGGCGAACTGCAGAGGGTACGTCATGTCGCCACCCGGATTGGGAAGGCTTTCCAGCGTTTGCGCGTTCAATGTGGTCGAGGTGTTGGGATTTTCGGGATTGACGAGCGGAGCGTCCCCGCCCACCGTCACCTCCCCTCTGGCCGTGGCGAGCTTCACGGAGAAATTGACGGTTTGCTTCTGTCCGAGCCCCGCGAAGACCGGCTCGCTCGTCTGCGGCTCAAAGCCTTCCGCCTCGACCTGGATAGAGTACAAGCCTGGTTTCAATTGCGGGAGGTTAAAGCGGCCCGCCTCGTCGGTCTTCGCGCTGCGTTTCAATCCGTTTTCTGTGCTGATAACCGTGATTCTGGCCTCCGGCACAGCGGCGCCACTCGGATCGACGACCACGCCCACGAGGGCGCTGGTGGTTTCTCCCTGGGCCCAGGCGTTCCCGAGGCTGACCCACATGATCAAGGCTAATCGCAGTTTCATCGGATAACTTAACTCTAGTTTACCCAATCGAAACCCGTCTACATCTCCAGCTTCCCCTTGATCGTCATCTCCTTCACGCCAAACTCAGCCTCGCGATCCGGAATGGGCACGCCGGGCAGGTACAGCTCGAACACCACGCTCTTGTCGCGGGGCTGAACCTCGCGCGGGAATGCCAGCCGCAGATACGGGTCGCCGGCCGACGGCGGAAAGTGCCCCGTGCTCTTGAACTTCTTCCGGCCCACGCGCATCACGCATTCCTCCTCCATGCGGCGGACTTCCCGTTCGTCGAAAAGCCCCGCATTGGTCGCCATGCGGACGGCCAGCACAATTTGCGCCGCGCGATTCTCCTTCAGCCACGCCTGGTAGTCTTCGGTCAGCACGTCCGCGGGACCCTGCCGCCGGGAGCGCCGGTCGCGCTCGCGTTCGGCTTGATCCATTGGGGCGGCGGTCGCCAGGTAGACCTGGACCGGAGGCCCGGGCGCCACGCGGCCCGGAGCCTTCACCATCTGCGCCCACGGCGAATCCGTGAACAACCGTTCGAGCTCGTCTTCGGTCCAATTCGCCGGCGCCTTGGCTTCCCAGAAGGGCGCGGCGAACAGAAACAGCAGCAGGGGCCAGATCATCATTCTATGATGACGCTACTGATCGGCAGCCCGCCGTAAAGCGGGAGGAGCCATTCTGAACGTATATACGTTGCGATACAATACTCGCTTGTGGCCGGCGGGATCGAATTCGATTGGGATGACGAGAATGGAAAGCACCTGGCCGCCCACAAGGTAACGCCCTCGGAATTCGAGCAGTTGCTGAGCAACGATCCCGTGGATCTTGATTACGAGTTGGTCGGTAGCGAAGCGCGGTACCGCTCTGTCGGCCTCACGAGTGCAGGCCGCTTATTGTCGGCGGTTTGGACGATTCGCAACGGCAAGGTACGTGCCATAACCGCCTTTCCAGCTGGTGTTACGGACCGAAAGGCTTTTCTGGAGAGATCGAAATGAAGAAGCAGATGGAGAAACAACCCAAGCGCGTAATACCGGCTTTCGCCACCGAGGCGGAAGAAGCGGAATGGTGGTATCGCAATCGAAACAAACATGGCAAACAGCTACGCAACGCCGTAATAAGCGGCGAGGCTCAAGTGTTGACAAAGGAGAAACTGCGTGGGCGGATCGCGGCATCCAAGAAGACGCCGGCGCCGGTAGTGGCGCTACGGATTCCCGAAGCAGATCTGACATTGGCCCGAAGGCAGGCTGAACAGAAGGGTCTACCTTACCAGACCTACATCAAATCGCTATTGCACGAAACTCTTACCCAGCGAGAAAAGCGAAGAGTGGGTTGAGCATGAATCAAAATGACGCGAGTTGCTCGTAATCCACGTTACCGCCCGATAGCACGATCCCGACGCGGCCAAGCCCTGCGGGTAGCTTTCCGAACAGCGCGGCGGCGGCCGATACGGCTCCGCTCGGCTCCACCAGAATCTTCATCCGCATCAGCAGGAATTTCACCGTGGCCCGAATCTCATCCTCCGTCACCAGCACAATTTTTTCAACGTGCCGCTGGATGATTGGAAACGTCAGCTCGCCCGGCATGGGGGGGCGCAGACCGTCGGCGATCGTGTCGGGCGCGCCGGCAGGGATGCTCACTCGCCGGCCTGCCGCCAGCGACAGATACGTATCGTTGGCAAGCTCCGGCTCGACTCCGAACATGCGGATCGAGGGCCTCAGATGCCTGGCCGCGATCGCGCAGCCCGCGATCAATCCTCCGCCGCCGATGCACACCACCAGCGCGTCCAGGTCCTTGATCTGCTCGAGCAATTCGAGCGCGGTGGTGCCCTGACCGGCGATGGTCCACGGGTGATCGAAGGGAGGCGCGAGCGTCGCGCCCGTTTCGGCGGAGATCCTGACCGCGATCGCGCTGCGATCCCCGGTGCCACGGTCGTAGGTGACGATTCGCGCTCCCTGGACCCGCGTCGCCTCCATCTTCGCGCGAGGCGCGTCCTCGGGCATCACCAGCGTCGCCGGAGCGCCCACAGCGCGCGCGGCGATCGCCACCGCTTGCGCGTGATTGCCCGAGGAGAAGGCCACCACCCCGCGCGCGAGATCCGGCTTGGGAATCGAAAAAATGAAATTCGCCGCGCCGCGAATCTTGAAAGCGCCGCCCTTCTGAAAGTTTTCGCACTTGAAGAACGCCTGGACGCCGGCCTCGGCGTCGAAACTGTGCGAAGTCAACACCGGCGTGCGTCGGGCGATCGAACGTATGCGCTCCGCGGCTGCCTGAATATCCGCGAAGGCGACCTCAGTATCCGGCACGCTTGTCCACCAGGTTCTGGAACGGCTCGCCTTTTTGGAAGCGCTCGAAATTTTCGAGAAACGCTTCGAGAGCGTGCTCCTTGAATCCCGGGGTCCAGTCGGCGCAGTGCGGGGAAATCAGCACGTTCTTCATGCGGAAAAAAGGATGGCCCGCTGGCAGCGGTTCGGTCGCGAACACGTCCAGCGCGGCTCCGCGGATCTTGCCCGATGCAAGCGCCGCAATCAGGGCGGCTTCGTCGATCACCGCTCCCCGTCCGACGTTGATGATCACGGCCGACGGCTTCATCGCCGCGATCTCGGCCGCGCCAATCCACCCGCGCGTTGCCTCGGTCAGGGGAGTGGCCACCACAACGAAGTCGCTCAAGGCCAGCATCTCGCGGAGTTGCTCCGGCCGGTAGGCGGCATCGACCAGCGGATCGCCGGCGGAACGCTCGGGCTTGCGCCGCAACGCGAGGATCTTCACTCCGAAGGGCCTGATCCGCCGTGCGATCGCGGCGCCAATCTCGCCGTAGCCGGCGATGCCGAGCGTGCGTCCGGCCACTCCATCCGGGCTGAATCGTTCCCAGCGGCCCTCCTCCTGCTGCCGGATCAGGCGGCGGAAATCGAAAGCGAAGTACACGATCGCGCCCACCGCCCACTCGCTCAACGGGACGCTGAACATGCCTCGGCCATTGGTCATCGGCACCGGGCTGGCGACGATCTCGGGAGTGAGAACGCCGTCGAGTCCCGCCGAGAGGCTGTGCAGCCAGCGGAGGCGCGTCGCCAGCGGGTAGACCGCGCGCAGCAGGCGGACGCTTTCGAAGTCGCCGACCAGCATCACGTCGGCCTCCGGCGCGGCCTCGCGCAGGCGCTCGAGGTCGTTGCTGACGATGATACGCATATCGCCGGGAAGCCGCTCGAGCACCTTCAAGTGCGGGGAGTCGGGCCGGGCCAGGACCAGCACGGTTGGAGAGGGCATCGCAGACTTCCAGAATAACGTGGCACACTGGAATCGTGCCTGGTGTTTGCACCTGCGGCGCCCAGCTCCCGCCCGATGCCCGTTTCTGCCATAAGTGCGGGAAGCCGCAGCGCGACGAGCCGTTGCTGCCAGAACAGTTCGCCCAGATCGAAACGCAGGTCGAGGCGCCTGCGCCGCCCGAACCCGCTCCAGCGCCCAGTCAAGCGATCGAGCCGCCGCGCATCGGCTTCCACAACGGCCCGGCGGTCCGCATCGCCGTCATGGTTGGCGCGCTGGCGTTTCTGCTTTCGATGGCCTCCGGGCAACTGGCCCTGCCGCAGGCGTTCGCCCTGGTGTGGCTGGTGGCGGCCGGCTTTCTATCCGTTTTCCTGTACCGCCGCCGCACCGGGCAGCGCCTGTCGGTGCGGAGCGGCGCGCACTTGGGCTGGATCAGCGGAATCTTCGGATTCGTGATCGTGACCATGCTGCTCACCGTCACCGCGGTGATGATGTCGGAGCCGGCCGCGGTCTCCGCCATGCGCGTCCAGATGAAGACCCACGGAATCTCCGAGGCCAACGCCGATCAGATGATCCAGTTGTTCCGCAGTTGGGAAGGCATCGCCGGCGCCCTGCTGGTATCGTTCCTGATCTTCACGGTGCTGCCCGCAGTGGGCGGCGCGGTCGGGGCGAAGCTGCTGGACCGCGACTGAACCGCGCGCGTCCGTAAGCGGACCTATACCTACCGGCGCAGGAATTTGTTGAACCAATTCAAGGTTTGCCCCCACGCATCGCAGGCCGCAGTGGCATTGTAGGCGGGACCAGTGTCGTTATTAAACGCGTGTCCCACGCCCTCATAAAGCCGGAACGCGAATGTCTTCTGCTTGCTCAGCATTCCGGTCATCACGTCGGCCATGCGAAGCGACAGAGCGCGGTCGAGCTCCGCGTAGATGGCAAGTACGGGCGCCTGAATGTTGTCTAGCTGGTCCAAGGGCGGTGTCGGCGCTCCGTAAAAAGCGACCGCCGCGGCGAGCGTGGGCAGATTCTGCGTCAAATCCCAGACATTGCCGCCGCCGGCACAGAACCCGACGGCTCCAATCCGGTCCGGTATGACAAAATCCAGGTGCTTGAGATAATCGTGTGTCGCCAGCAGATCGCTGCGCCGCTCGGCCGGCGTGGTACGGCCGTAGGCCGCCACCTGCTGCACGGGATCGGTAAACTGATCCGTCCCGCCTTGCCGGGATAACAGGTCCACGCTGAGGCCGACGAAGCCTGCTTGGGCGACGCGGCGCGTCACGTCCTTGATGTGATCCACCAGTCCCCGATTTTCGTGAACCACGATCACGCCTGGCAATTTTTGCGCCGGCAGCGGATCGGGATAGGCGGCATATCCGAGCAACGTCGCGCCGTCTCCCAGGTAGGAAACCGGCAGCGTCTGAATACCGGGAGTGCCCTCCGGAACGCGGACGTCCGCGGGGCAGGCAGCCGTCTGGGCCTCGGCCGTTCGTACTCCCAGCGCGGACAGCGCGACCGCCGCTGCCGCGGCGCCGCCGGCGTACTTTGACATCCGCTCCATCAGTTCCCGGCGGTTGAATGCGCCGTCGACGTAGAGATGAACCAGTTCTTCGATGGGATTCTTGTCATCCAGCATATGAGTGTGATGCTAGCGCAATTCGGGATCGCCTGGCGCGGCGGGTCAGGCGACGCGCAGCGGGGCGTTCAACATCGGCAGCACCGGCTCGATCACGGGTGTCTGCCACTGCTCGGCCGTCTCGACGCCCTTCACGGTGATCTGGTAGCGGCCGTTGTCGGCGCGCTGGATATGCTGGAGCTCCCTCAAGAACCAGATGGAGAACTCCAGATGTTCCTTGGGGCAGTTCAGCAGGTCTTCGAGCTCGTTCACCGTCATGCTGCCGTGCTGGGGATTGGCGATGCGGGCTTTGTAGAGCGCCGTCAGAACCGCGCTGCGCTTCTTTTTTTCCGCGTCGATCCCGTGCACGCCGCTCTGGCCGAAAATCTGCCAGCACGTCCTCTTGTACTGCTTGTGCTGCACGTCGTAGGCGGCCCTGCGCTCCGGATGGGTGAGCGTCCGGTAGGCTTCCGACAGCCACCGGAACTGATTTTCGTTGCCGGTATCCGGGTTATCCGGGTGGAGGTGTTGGGCCAGGATGCGGTATACCCGGTGGATGGTCTCCAGTTGGGCGTTGGGACTCACCTGGAGGATCTCGTAGTAGTCGATAAAGTCGCGCTGGCCCATAGGATCGTTATAGTACTGTTTGAGCGCGCGATCTATAGGGTAGATACGGAGTCGGTGGAGGCAATCGCACTTAGTGCGGCTCAGTACCTTCCCCGATGTGCCTAGCGCGCCGTGCGCTTCACGATCGCCACTCCGACAAAAATAATCAGCATCGCCGCCAGCTCTTTCGCGCCGAACGGCTCCCGATAGAACAGCCAGCCGAGCGCCACCGCCACCAGCGGATTGACGTAATTGTACGTAGTTGCCACCGCCACTGGCAGACGGTCCATCGCGAACACGTACGCGCTGTAGCCGACGATTCCTCCGAAGGTCGCCAGGTAGAGGAGCGCTCCGACGCCGCGCGCGGTCCAGTGCGCCGGACGCGGCTGGAGCAACGCCGGGATCGCGTAGGCCAGACCCGTGGCCAGTTGCTGCACCGCTCCACTCACGAACGGATGAGCGTGCGAGCCCAGCTTGCGCTGCCCGATCGAGCCCGTCGCCCAGCCGAAGCATCCCAACTGTAGCAGCAGAAACGCGCCGGCGACGCCGGGCTGCCCGGCTTTGAAAGAGCCCGGGCTCCCGCTCACCAGGAACGCCACGCCCGCGAATCCGACCAGCATCCCTCCGACGGTGGGCGCGTGCAGCCGTTCGCCGCGCGGCGCCAGCGCTTCCACGCTGACCATCCAGAATGGCGAAGTTGTCACCAGCAGCGCGGCCAGACCGCTGGGAATCCACTGCTCGGCAAACGAAAGGCACCCGGTGCCGACGCCGATCGTGAGCAAACCGTAGCCGGCCGTGAGCCACAACTCGCGCCCGCGCGGCAGATGCGCGCCGGAGAGCAACGCGCCGCCGAGCAGCGCTCCGCCGGAGATCAGGTAGCGAAGGCACATCAGAGTCGGCGGCGAGAAAAACTCCACGGCGATCCGGATGCCCAGGTACGTGGTTCCCCAGAAGAAACACACGCACGCCAGCGCTGCGTAGGCGGGAAATTGAAGATGGTGACGAAGCCGCAGGTTACCATGTTATCTTGATCCTCACTCTCACCATCAATCCCGCCATCGATCGTACTTTCACCGTAGACAAACTGGTTTTTGAGGACCGCGCGTACATCCTGGACCGCACCGAAGCGGCCGGCGGGCGCGGCATCAACGCTTCGCTGGTGATTCACGCGTTCGGCGGAAAAACGCTGGCGCTGCTGACTTCGGGCGGAAAGCCGGGCGAGCGCATCGAGAAATTGCTGGCCGGGGCCGCCTTCCCTTTCGAGGCCGTGCATGTGAGTGCGGAGAGCCGCACCAACCTCACCATCTCAGACAGGCAGGGACTGGCGGTGAAGCTGAACGAAGTCGGCGCGCCGCTCGCACCCGCCGAGCTCGACCAGATCCGCAAGCTGGTGGAAGCGCGTCTGGCCAAGGCGCGGTGGCTGATGATCTGCGGGAGCATCCAGCCCGGCGTGCCTCCGCATTTCTACTGCGAGATTATCGAGATGGCGAAGGCGCGAGGGGTGAACACGCTGCTCGATACCGACGGCGAGGCGCTGAGCCACGCGCTGGAGGCCAGGCCCACCGTAATCACTCCCAACCAGCACGAAGCCGAGCGGCTGCTGGGCCGCGCGCTGATCACGCGCGGGCAGTTTCTCGAGGCCGTCGATCGCATCCACGCGATGGGTCCCGAAGCGGTGATTCTGTCGCTGGGCAACCGCGGCGCCATCGGCGCCAATGCGGAAGGAACGTTCGAGGCCCTGCCGCCGCGGGTCGATGCGCTGTGCCCGATCGGAGCGGGCGATGCGCTGGCCGCGGCCTTCGTCTGGGCGATGGACAAGAAGAAAGCGTTTTTCGAATCGTTACGCTGGGGCGTGGCGGCCGGAACCGCCGCCGCCAAGCTGCCCGGGATGGCCTTCCCCACATTCGAACAGACTCGGGCGGTCTACAAGCAGGTGGAGGTGCGCCCCGCGCGATAGGAAAAGTCCGCTCCCTTACGGTCGCGGTTCGGTTTTGAAGGTGCCTTTTTGTTTCGCGATTTCGGCCAGTGTCGGATAGAACTGGACGAACGTCGTATCCACCGCGCCATTCTGCTGGTGGCAGGAGTAGCACGTCTCGGTGGTGGGAAACTGCTTGCCGCGATCGGAACCACCCTGGAATCCGAAAAAGGCCCATCCTCCAGGGAAACGCGCAGTGTCTTTGACGTGCGCCTCCACCGCGACCGTGCCGGTTTGCACGCGGCCGCCGGTGTTGATCGAGACTTTGCTATCCGATCCGCGTACCTCCAGAATCAGGACGGTCTTGTCCGGCCACGTTCCGGTTTGAAGAAACGCCTTATATGCCGCGGGATTCACGAACACGTTGTCGAATCTGGGATTGCCGCCGCCATCGGCGGTCCCCGCCGGTCCGTACGTCATGCCCAGCCCGGATGTGAGAAACACCCACTCCCGATAATCCTTGGGCAGAATCATCGAGCCGTCTTGTGTGTACTGGCCAAGCGAGGCGGCTCCCAGGAACAGCGCGACCACGAAGATGCGTTTCATCGACTGGCCTTGCCGCTTTTCTGTTCCGCCAGCTTGGCTTGGAACGCTTTCTCCTGCAAGTCCAGGTGGGCTTTGTAGCCTGCCGCGTCGATGAACGGATTCGCGCCGCCCTTGTCCAGCTTCGCGTACTTTTCTTTCAGGCTGTAGAACCTGCCGTGCGAGCCGAGAAAGATGTCGCAGGGGAGCGAGCGGAGCACCTTGAAGCCGCGAACGTAATCGTCCGCGATCTGCGGATAATCTTTGTTGTTCACCAGAATGTAGCCGGCGTTCACGCCGATGCTGCCGAGGATCACCACGTCATACGTTTTGCCGCCGTCCTGCACCTTCATGGTCCAGGTGACGCAGCCCTTGGTGTGGCCCGGCGTGAGATGGGCCACGAGTGTGACGCCGCCCAGCTTGACCTCGTCGCCGTCGTGCAAGACCCGGTCGACCGGATGCGGCTTGCCTCCGGGACGCATTCTTTCGAGCGCTGGAACGTCCAGATCCATGGCCATCACTCGCGCGCCGGTCAGCTCTTTGAACAGCGCGTCGCCTTCCATGTGATCGCCGTGGGCGTGGCTGCCCAGCAGAATCTTGACGTCGGTGAAACGGAACCCCAGTTTCTCGACCGAGGCGCGAATCATCGGGACGGTTCGCTCGTAGTCGCTGTTGATGAGGATGTGTCCCTCCGGCGTCGTGATCAGGAAGGAGCCCAGACCCTCGGTGCCGACGAAGTAGATGTTCCCGATGACCTTGTGAGCCGGGAACGGCTTGTCGTTGTCGTAGTCCTGGCCGAGCTGCGCGCGCACAGGCGCGGTTCCCAAGCCGATCAACAATACCAGCGGAAGCGATTTCGAGAGTCCCATCGTGATGGCAGTGTAGCAAAACCGGGCGAGCGCGTCCACGGCGCTGCCCGCTGGGCGAGCGCTCAGTAGAAGAACGCCACTTCTGGCACGATTCGATCCAGAGCGCACAGGCAAGTCTTGCTGACCTGGTAATCCGAAGCGGCGTCATGCACCAATTTGGGGACCATCGTTTCGTCGCCTTGGAGGTGATAAGTGCAAAGCGCCATCCGGGGACGAAATCTGGCGATGGTGTGCTTCGCGCCCGCCACCGCCTTCTGTTCGGCGCCCTCGATGTCCATTTTTATGAAGTCCACTCTGGACAACCGCAGTTCCTCCACCATCTTGTCAATGGTCGTGAGGGGAACCTTCACAAATTGTGCATTGTCGATTGACCGGACAAAGCTGTCACGGGCCGAGTCGGCCGGATCAACCCTCAGATTCAGCACATCGTCTTTATCCCAGACCCCTTTCGGGTAGAGCACCACGCGGCCATCCGCGATTTCGGAGGCAAAGTTCCGCCGCAAGCATTCCAGATTTTCTGGAGCTGGTTCAATCGCAATCACTTTCGCCGCGCCCGCCCCCAGCGCTCTGCGCGTGAAAACGCCCACGTTCGCGCCGGCGTCCAGGACGATATCGCCGGGGCGGATTCGATTCCCGTAAATGTTGCGCTTTTGCTCACCAAGATCGTAGATCAGCGCATCCCCACTGGCGGCGGGCATCCAAAATTCACCCGCGGGTGTGCTCCAGAGGGAAAATTGCCCATCCGTGCGTATCACCCGGCTGGAAGCCCGAATCTCATTGGCGTTCTGCACCTGCAAACGGGACAGCGCCTCGCCCTCGAAGGACTCCGCCAGCGTGCAGTTGCCCGCCCTGCCACCTAGATAATGCGAGAGCACCAGATAGGCGTGATGGGAACGCGCCAGGCTGAGCAATACAGCGAAGGGCGGAGCAGCGACGATGAACCCCAAGGCCAGCGCTTTCAGCCGCATCGTGATGGCAGTGTAGCAAAACCCATCGAGCGCGTCCATGGCACACTTCTCCCGCACGGAAGAAATTCGCGCAGCGCTATGGTGTCGAGATACCCGGAACGGGTCCGCACCCCGGAAGTCTCGACACGGCACGCACGAGTGCGTGCGCCACCCACACAGAAGACATTCGAGGGAGCTCCCTGAGCCGCTTTAGCACCTCGCGGCCGAGGTTCCGTTTCTTAATCCGCAACGGAGAGGGACCGGCCTTGTGCCGGCAACACCCATCGCACGCAGACCCGCAACAGTTTATCTAGAAAACTGCTCCTGGTCGGTTGGGCTCTCCGATGAGAGAGCGCTTCAACTCCTTCCTGCTTTCACGATAGGGGATGGAGCAAGGGATCGATGGTGAACCAAAGCGCGAAGTGGCAGAGGCGCCAGAAGAAACAGGCGGCGGAATCACGGTGAATCGCGGTGACTACGCGTCCAGGTACCCCTCAATGTTTCGTGCAAGATGACGAAAGGAGCGACGAGCTGCTCGGAGCCTCGAAACACGAGTTCCGGCATCGGTTTCGCCTGGAATAACCTGCGGCAAGGTTTCGCCACGATGCGCGTCCAGCGGATCGCGCGGTTGCGGCGGGCGCTGTCCGTCGCGATTCCGGTGTTTGCGTACATTTGCCGGTACAACTTTGAAATAAATAAGAACGCGAGCCTCGCTCTGAGGTTCGGCGTACAACGCGAGCGTTTCCAGATATTGCGCAGGCTATAGAAGCGATCCCACACTCCCTGGGTGCGGGCGCGCATCTCCTCCGATCCCATCGTCGGATGCGGCATGAACATCTTGGGCCGGCGCTCGGCCGGAATCAGCCAATAGCGGGTCAGCGGAACGCCTTCGACCGTGGGCACGTCTTCGCCGTACGACTTTTCCCAACGATCGAAATCGACCGTCCCGGCGAACGGAGTCAGCATCACAAACTGAGCGAACGTCACCCCCGCTTTTTCGGCCAGACTGCAAGTGGCCTCAAACGTCTCAATGCGGTCCGTGGGTAGACCGAAGATAAACGATCCGAGCACGTGGACGCCGTGGCGGCGGAACGTCTGGAGCCGCTCGACGAGATCGTCGCCGGAGCAGTTGAAGTCCTTGTAGACGGCCTTCAGGCCTTCCGGAGTCACCGCTTCGACGCCCACCAGGGCCCCCAAAATATGGGCTGCCTTCATGGCGTCCAGGAACGCGGGATCCTCGGCGGCCTCCATGGTGATCTGGGTGAAGAAGATCAGATCCTTGGGAAGCTCCGCCAGACGAGCCATCAACTCGAACCGATCGCCGCGGATCTTCTTGAGTTGCTCGACTCTTTCGATATTATGTTGCCGTTCGGCCAAGCGAATATCGGTGAGCGACACCGGATAGAAGTTATCGTCGGCCAGCGCGATGAACCGGAACCCCATGCGCCGAAGCTCGACGATCTCCTGAATCACGTTGTGGTAAGGCCGCTGGCGCGGCCGCTGGCCGTCGGTGCGCCAGACGGAACAGAAAGAACAGTGTTTGGCGCAACCCCGGACCGTCTGCACGGAGGCCCACATGTATCTATCCTTGGGCATCAGGTCCCACCGCGCGGGCTTGAACTGATCCGGTTCCACGCGGCCGCCCTCATAGATCCGCTGGGGCGCGCTCGCGGCGCAGTCGGCCAGTGCGAGAGCCCAGGCCAGGTCGCCGTCTCCTCTTACGACGGCGTGCGCGCCGCCGCGCTCAAAAGCCTCCTCCGGATAGAGCGTGGCGTGGATGCCTCCAAAGATCACCCAGGCTCCCCGTTCCCGCGCGATGCGGCCGACGGCGTAGCCGCGCAGTGCATTGCCCGTATGAATCCCGATCCCCACAACGTCGCCGGGAGAGAGGCCGGCGGGATCGAGTTGATCCAGAGTTTCATCCCAGATGCGCGGGGTTCCAAAGGCCTCCGGTGTCGAGGCCGCCAGGACGTAGAGCCATCGCGGCGTAATGACCGCCGTTCCGAAGGCCGTATCGCTGGGGTTGATTAGGTGGACAGATTGGGTATAGATAGTCGCCCTCCCGTTCACAACTCAAGAAACCAAGGCGACGGGTCGGCAAGCAAGAGGCCACCAGGGTCCGCTATTTAGCTTACATCCTTTATCAGCCGGACAGTCTTGAAGCGATGAAGCGCCGGTGTGAACAGATTTTTTTCGGCCGGTCAAGCGGGCAGGCGCAAGCCGGCGCTCTTTGGGAACGAACCGATCCGCCTGGCTATCGCTTACTGCGGCAGACTGAACGCCAGATACTCGCCCGAATAGTTGCCGCCGCCGACGGCCACAATCACGTATTGCTTGCCGTCCAGCATGTAGGTCATCGGCGAGCCGCTCTGCGGCGCGGGCATCCACAAGGCGCCGACTTGCTCGCCGGTGGACTTGTTATACGCCCGCAGCATCGCGCCGCGCGGATGCTCCGGCGTGGTGGTCACCTGCGGGTCGCCCATGATCACCAGCGTCTTGGTGACCAGCAGCCCTACACCCGACGTGCCGGCCTGCCCGGTCTTCGGAATGTTCACGCCCTTGAGCGCGGCATGGTTGCGGATGTTGTCCGGCGTGTCACCGTGCGCGACCTGCCACATGATCTCGCCCCGGTCGAGGTTGATCGCCGAGAGAATTCCGTACGGCGGTTTCACGATCGGCAGTCCTTGCACGTTGATGTTGCCGCCGCCTTCCCCGGCCGGCGGAGGCGGAGGAGCGCCCGCCGACGGAGGCGGACCCTGACCCGCGGCTGCACGCCTGTCTCCATCGGCGGCGCAGCAGTCGCCCGGCCCCAGCACCATCCGGAATTGCGCGCCGGCGACTCCCGACAAATAGCGAATATCGGAGAATCCGGGCGGCGGCGCCACCAGCGATCGCACCGAGATGCCGATGTTCGACGCTTGGGCGAATACGGTGTGGGTCTCAGGATCGTAGGCCGATCCGGGCCAGTTGGTCGCGGTTCCGGTGCCGATCGCGCCGAGCAGACCCTTGACGTCGCCCAGGATCGGCGGCGTGAACACCGAATCTCCTACCTTGTAGCGCTTCAAAATTTCCATCGCCTGTGCCCGCAGTTCCGGCGTGTAATCGATCACGTCGTCGGGCACCTTCAGGTATTGGCGGGCATAGGGCGCCGGCTTGGTCGGGAACGGCTGCGTCGGCGAAGTCTTTTCGCCCGGAATATCCGACTGCGGCACCGGGCGCTCCTCGATGGGCCACACCGGCTTGCCCGTCACGCGGTCGAACACGTACAGGAACGCCTGCTTGCTCGGCTGCGCCACGGCTTTGATGGCCTGGCCGTTGACGTTGATGTCGGCCAGAATCGGAGCCGCCGACATGTCAAAGTTCCAGATGGGATGGTGAACCAACTGGAAGTGCCACTTGCGCTGTCCGGTTCTGAGATCGACGCAGACCAGGCTCTCGGCATACAGGTTGTTGCCCAGCCGATGCCCGCCGTAGAAGTCCGAGGTGGGCGTTTCCACGGGCAGGTACACCAAGCCGAGGTCTTCGTCCACGGTGATCTGATTCCAGACGCCGGTGTTTCCGTTGACCGCCCAGGAATCCTCCTGCCAGGTTTCGATGCCGGGTTCGCCCGGCTTCGGAATGGTGTTGAACTGCCAAAGTTTTCTGCCGGTGCGGGCGTCGTAGGCGCGGACCAGGCCCTTGGTGTTGTTGTGTGTCGGAACCGTGGCGCCCTCCCTCATGGACGAGCCGACGACCACGACGTCCTTCGCCACCAGCGGCGTGGAGTGGAGCCCGATCTCGCCGGTCTCCAGATCGATCTGCTGATCGACGCCCTTCATCACGCCCACTTTCAGATCCACCATGCCGCTGGTCCCGAACGAGGGGATCGGCATGCCGGTCTTGGCGTTCAGTTCCACCAAGCGATAGCCGGTGGTGACGTAGACCACCCGGTCGTCGCCACGGCCGTCACTCCAGTACGACACTCCGCGGCCCGAGAGTTGCCGGGGGGAGGCGGCGCCGCGCTTGCCCTCGCGCAGACTGTGCGTCCAGATCAGCTCGCCGGTCTTGGCGTCGAGCGCGATGACGGACCGCCGTGTGCCGCCGGTGGTGTAGATCACGCCGTTGACCATCACCGGCGTCCCTTCCAGTTTGAATTCGGGGAACGGGCCGAGGTTGTCGGTCTTGAAGCGCCAGGCCACCTCGAGCTTGTTGAAGTTGGACGCGTTGATCTGGTCGAGGGGCCGGTACCGGGAGCCCCTGTTGTCGGCCGTGTAGGAGGCCCATTCGGTGTCCTTGGGGCGCCATCCGGGCGCGCTCGCCGCGCGAGTCTGAGCCCATACGCCCGCCGCCATTCCAACCAGCCCTAGCAGAGCAATTGCCGCCTTGATTTTCATGGGAAGTTTACCTCGTTCGAGTTTGAATTATAGTACGCGGGCGCGGCGAGCACAAGCGAGCTTCGAGACGGGCTAGGGATTCAGCGTCGTCCAGACCAGCGCCGCGGTGAGCGCCACCATGATCGCCGCCGTCGCCCCGGCGACCGCGTTTTGCCAGGTCTTGTTGGTGTACTCCTGCATGATGCGCTTGCGGTTGATCAGCGTCAGCATGTAGAACAGCACGAACGGCAGCAGGATGCCGTTGGCGACCTGGGACAGCAGCAGAACCTTCAGCAGCGGAAGCCTGGGGATGAGGACGAAGCCCGCCCCTGAGACGATGAACAGCGTATACAGCCAGTAGAAAATCGGGGCCTCGGAAAAGCGCCGTTCCACGCCCGACTCAAAACCCAGCCCTTCGCAGATATTGTAGGCCGTGGCCAGCGGCAGGACCGCCGCCGAGAGCAGCGAGGCGTTCACCAATCCGATGGCGAACAACAGGGTCGCGAATTCTCCCGCGAAGGGCCGCAGGGCGAGCGCGGCTTGGGCAGGGTCGGTAATCTCGCCTTGGCCGGCCTTAAATATGGTAGCGGCGCAGGCCACCAGGACAAAGAAGGCGATGACACCCGCCATGACGCATCCCAGAATCACGTCCCAGCGGCTGAGCGAGTAGTGGCGCTTGTCGATTCCCTTCTCGACGATGGACGCCTGGAGATAGAACTGCATCCAGGGTGTGATGGTGGTGCCGACGAGCCCCACGATCATGAGCAGGTACTGGGAATCGGCGCTGAACCGGGGAACCAGGGTATCGTGCAGCGCCAGCTTCCAGTCCGGCTTGGCCAGGATGGCGGAGACCGGATAGGCGAAGTACATCAGCGAGAGCAGAATCAGGGTGCGCTCGACGGGCTTGTAGCGGCCGCGCACGATCACCGCCCACACGAGAAAGGCTCCGATGGGCACGGCGATGTACTTGCTGACGCCGAAAACCGCCATGCCGGATGCCAGCCCGGCGAACTCGGCGGCGATGTTGCCGAAATCGGCCACGCCGAGGATGGCCATGGTGACGAAGGTAGCGCGGAGACCGAACTCCTCGCGGATCAGGTCGGAGAGGCCCTTGCCGGTGACGGCGCCCATGCGGGCCGCCATCTCCTGGATCACGATCAGGGCGATCACGGTCGGGAACAGCGTCCACAGCAGCGCGTAGCCGAACTTGGCGCCGGCTTGCGAATAGGTGAGGATGCCGCCGGGATCGTTGTCGACGTTGGCGGTGATGAATCCCGGCCCCAGCACCGCCAGCATCGCCAGAATCCGATACTTGAAGACGGAAAGAGGGGCGGCCCGGCGAACCAGCGGCCGCAGCATGTGATGATCGCCTCGCAAGATTCGGAGCCCCCTCCCGAGCCTACAAGCTCCGCCTACTGGTTGTAAACCGCGCGGCCCGGCGCGTCTGATGCGGTTCGCTTAGAATAGAGGTGCCAAACGATGCCCGCACAATTTGATCTCTCCAAGCTCAGCGTCCGCCAGTTCGCGGAACGCTTTCGAGAAGAGATGATTCCGCTCAGCAACACGTTTTCCTACTTCTGCGCGTCGGTTCCGATGTCGGAGGAGGACCTGAAGGAATATCTTCAGGAGCCGGTGGCCTCGCTGCCGCCGTCGGTCGCCGCCGCGCTTCCGAAAATCTCGATTCTGCTGGTGCCGTATCTGGAGCGCGCCAACGGCCGCGACAAGAACAAGCTCAAGGCGACCAACGCGGATTACGTCTCGATCGAGCGGCCGCCGGAGGGACGCATCTCCAACTCGACGCAGTTGCACGTCGGCGAGGAGATGGTGCTGGCTTTCGCCCTGAAGGATCAGGAGGTCGCCGAGTACCACTATCGCTTCTATCACCTGCTGGCCACGCTGGCCGGGGAGCACTGGGGCGAGGACACCGAAAGCACGTATTGCCGCGTGCTCAGGGAGGAATTGACCGCCGACGTGCACGGTGAAGTCGACGAGCCGAGCTGGCGCCTCAAGCAGGCTCTGCGGCGGTCCAACGGCTCGCGCGGTGGCCGGGCGCGCGCCGGCAAAGCCTTCCGCGATTATGCACGGCAATCGTTCATCGACACGCTGACCTTGTACCTGCACGGCATCTGCTGCGACATCGACGTCGACACCGGCCCGCGGCAACTGCCGAGCCGCTATCTCCGCAAGCGCCTGCTGGCTCTGGCGGAACTGTTCCCGCCGCCGCAGGGCTACGTGGTGTTCCCCGAGCAACTGGAGTCCTGACCCTGAGCGCCGCGTTTAGTCGAGGATGTGCTACTCTCAACTGATTGGCAGATGAAGGGTGCTGCCAGCTCCTCTCCGGGATTGAGGAGCGCGGGGATTTTGTAAATTGTGCGGGATAGCTGGGTTCACCCACTCTAGTCACGTGCCGGATCCGGCGCGGATCCGGGAAGTCACTCGATCCCTGGCGCATCGGGGACCCGATCAGCAGGGCATCTGGGAATCCGCACAGGTGTCGCTCGGCGCCGTCCGGCTGAAGATCATCGATCTCGAGCAGGGCGAGCAGCCCATGCAGAGCGCCGATGGCGACACGATCCTGGTCTTCAACGGAGAAATTTACAATCACGCGGAGCTGCGGCGGGATCTGGAGCGAGCCGGACACCGGTTCCAGTCGCGATGCGACACCGAGACCGTGCTGCATGCCTTCCTCGAATGGGACGTGGAGGCGTTCGGGAAGCTGCGAGGGATGTTCGCCGCCGCGCTGTGGACCCAGTCGCAGAGGCGGCTGGTGCTGGTGCGCGACCGCCTGGGCATCAAGCCGCTCTACTACGCGCGCCGCGGCAGCGATGTGTACTTCGGCTCGGAGCTGAAGGCGATCCTGCTTCACCCGGAAATCGAGCGGCGCATGAACAGCGCGGGACTGGATCATTATCTTTCGCTCAACTACGTGCCCGGGCCGCACACGCTGGTGGAAGGCATCGAGAAGCTTGCCCCCGGGCATTGGCTGCAGTGGCGCGACGGCAAAGTGGCGGGCGAAGCGTACTGGCGGCTCCAGTTCCGCCCCGATCCACGCCTGGATCTCGAGTCGGCCAAGGGCGAGCTCGACCGCTTGCTGCGTTCGGCCGTGAGCGAGCAGCTGGTTGCCGACGTGCCGCTGGGCGTATGGTCGAGCGGCGGGTTGGATTCGACAACCATTCTGCACTACGCCGCCGAGTCCTGCCCGGCGCGCTTGAAGACCTTCTCGGTTTCCTTTTCCGGGCGGAGCTTCGACGAAAGCGCCTATTTCCGCGAGGTGGCGGAACGTTACCGGACCGAGCATCACGAATTCGATCTGACTCCGGAAATCGATATCCAGAGCGCGGTCGAGGAGCTCGCCTACTACTCCGACGAGCCCAGCGCGGACGCCGGCGCGGTGCCGGTGTGGTTTCTCTCGAAGATGTGCCGGCGCGAGGTGACCGTGGCGCTTTCGGGCGAGGGAGCCGACGAACTATTCGGCGGATACAACACGTATCTCGCCGACCGCTATGCGCGCGCGCTGCGCAGAGTGCCGCACGGGATGCGGCAACTGGCGGCGAAGATGACCCGCCTGCTGCCGGTCTCCAACGAGAAGATCGGATTGGACTACAAGCTCACGCGGCTGCTGAAGGGCGCACTGCTCGCTCCCGTCGAAGCGCACTTCTTCTGGAACGGTACATACGCCAACGGTGAAAAGCGCGATCTCCGGACCGACGTCGACGCCTGCATTTTCGATCCGGCGGGAGAGCTGGCTCTGCCCGGCGAGGGCGTCGGATACCTGAACCGGTTCCTGTGGCTCGACCAGCTCCACTACCTGCCCGACGATATCCTGTATAAGTGCGATCGCATGAGCATGGCCCATTCGCTCGAAGTGCGTCCTCCATTTCTGGATCACCGCGTGGTGGAGTTTGCCGCGTCGCTGCCCGAGCATATGAAGATACGCGGCGGGCGCCTGAAGTTCGTTCTGCGGGAACTGATGAAAGACCGCTTGCCGCGCGCCGTGCTGGCGCGGCCCAAGGAGGGTTTCGACATCCCCGCCCATCATTGGCTGAGGACCATCCTGCGCCCGCTGCTGGTGGAAACGCTCACCGAGCGCAACGTCCGCGAGACCGGCATCTTTTCCTGGGACGCGATCCAGGCGGCTCTTCGTGCCCATTTGGGGAGGCGTGCTAACCTCGGGTATCATTTATGGGGTCTTCTGGTTCTGTTCCTTTGGATGAAACGGTGGGCGATCGAGCCGCCGTCTCCCAGCGAAGCAGTCCCCCGGGTTCGAGCCGCCGTCGCGGTTACGAGCTGATCGTCCTGGCGGTTGCCGCCGTCATTTTCCTCGGATGTATCGTCAGTCCTCCGTCGTTGATGGACGACGTCGACGCGGTGCAGGCGCAGATCGCGCGCAACATGCTGGATTCGGGCGACTGGGTCACGGCGCGGCTGGACGGGATCGCCTACCTGGAGAAATCCCCTCTCAAGTACTGGCTCATCGCCATCGCGTTCAAGCTGTTCGGCGTTCATGACTGGGCGGCGCGGCTGCCGGTTTCGCTCGCCGCCGTGATCCTGTGCTGGCTGGTGTTCCGCATCGGCACATGGGCGTTTTCCCTGCGCGCCGGGTTGTACGCCGGGCTGGCGCTGGCCACCTCCGCCGGGCTGTTCCTGTTCACGCGCGTTCAGATTCCGGACGTGACCGTCACCGCCACGATCGCTCTGGCGATGTGGTCCTTTCTTCGGACTCTGGAGGAGACCGAGCCTCGGCCCGGCGTCTGGAGCGTGGTGATGGCGGCCGCGATCGGCACCGGACTCCTGCTCAAGGGGCTGATCGCCGCTCTCTTCCCGATTATGGCCGCGTTGCTGTATCTGGCGTTCACGAAGCAGATCGCGTCGCGCGCCGCGTGGAATCGTTTGCATCCGTTTCGCGGTGTTGGGATCGCGCTCGCGATCGCCGCGCCGTGGCACTTGCTCGCCACCTTGAAGAATCCGCCGTATTTCGATCTGACGATGCACAGCGGGCCGGGCGAGTACCACGGCTTCTTCTGGTTCTACTTCATCAACGAGCACCTGCTGCGGTTCCTCAACCTCCGTTATCCGCGCGACTACAACACCGTTCCCCGCCTCTACTTTTGGCTGTGCCACCTGCTGTGGCTGTTTCCGTGGAGCGTCTACTTCCCCGCAGTGGCGAAGCTCTCGTTTCGACCCACGGACCGCGGCGGGCGGATGCGCCTTTTGTGCTTGTGCTGGGCGGGGTTCCTGCTGACGTTCTTCACGTTCTCCTCCACCCAGGAGTATTATTCGATGCCGTGCTATCCGGCGCTGGCGCTGCTGCTCGGTTGCGCGATGACGGAAGAGCGCGCCGCTCTCTGGCGAAAAAGAGGGGAAGTAGTGCTCGCCGCAGTGGCCGCGCTGGCCGTGCTGGCCGTTGGGTTCGTTTTGTCGCAGGCGTGGAACCTGCCCGCTCCCGGCGACATCTCTAACGCGCTGACGCAGCACCCGGAAAACTACACGCTCTCGCTCGGGCACATGGGCGATCTGACGCTTGCTTCGTTCGCTTACCTGCGCCTGCCGCTCATTATGGCCGGCGTGGCTTGCCTGGTCGGCGCGGTGGCCTCCTGGCGAGGTAGCATGGCCGGCGTGGTGGTGATGATGGCGCTGTTCTTCCACGCCGCCCGCTTCGCGCTGGTGGTCTTCGATCCGTACCTGGCGTCGCGTCCGCTGGCTGAGGCGCTGAATGGCGCTCCGCGGGGGACTCTCATTTTGGACGATCAATACTATGGGTTTTCCTCCGTGGTTTTCTACGCCGAAGCCTACCATGGCCGGCGCGTGCTGCTCCTGAACGGCCGGGTCAACAACCTGGAATACGGCTCTTACGCGCCCGATGCTCCGCGTGGCGTATTCATCGACGACGCGGGATTCAAAGAGCGCTGGCTCTCGCCGGAGTTGTACTACGTTTGCGTGGCGCAGCCGCAGGTGGAGCGATTCGAGCGCCTGGTGGGCCGCGCGGCGCTGCACACTCTGGCCGCGAGCGGCGGCAAGTACGTGTTCGCGAACCGGTAGTCCATGCGGGTAACTATTGACGCCACTTCCGTGCTGCTGCGCAGCGCCGGCGTCAAGAACTACACCTATCACTGGATCCGCCATCTGCGGCGCCTCGCTCAAGGCGATTAGATTTTAGCCTTCCCGTGCCTGGGGGACCTGGGGACGCTGGACCACGACGCGTCCGTTCTTTCCTTCTGGCGAACGATGCCGCGGATCGCGATCCTTCACGCCGTCAACATTCTCGGGTGGCCGGTGCTTGAGACCGTTCTGGCAGGGTCGGACATCTTCCACGCGTCGAACCTCGTGCATAGTGTGCCGCGGCGCGCCCGGCTGACTGCGACTCTCCACGACCTGACCTGTTTCCTGATGCCGCAGTTTCACACGGCGGCGAATCTTCGCGCCGACCGGAACTTCTCCCGGCGGATCCTCGGGCGGGCCGACGGACTGATCGCAGTGTCTGAAAACACGCGGCAGGACGCGATCCGGCTGCTCGGCATTGCTCCGGAGAAGATCGAGGCGATCCACTCCGGGGTCGCCGCCGAATACTTCGACGCCACGCCGGCGCAGCGCGATCGTCCGTATGTTCTCTTCGTCGGAACGATCGAGCCGCGCAAGAATCTGGACACGCTGCTCGCCGCCTGGAGGCAGTTGAAGCCCGGCCTGCGGCAGGAATTTGAGCTGGTGATCGCGGGGCCCTTGGGATGGAGCACGGAGGCGACTGTAGCGCGCATCCGGGCCGAGGCGACGTGGCTCGGCTATGTTCCGGAAGCGGATCTTCCGGGCTTAGTGGCCGGCGCGGCCGTGTTCGTTTACCCGTCGCTCTACGAAGGGTTCGGCTTTCCGGTGGCGCAGGCGATGGCGGCGGGCGTGGCGGTGCTCACCTCCAACAACTCCTGCCTGCCGGAGATTGCCGCCGACGGAGCGGTGCTGGTGGACCCGCGCAGCGCCGCTGAAATCGCCGCAGGACTGACTCGGTTGCTGGAATCGGAGTCCTGGCGGAAGGAGCTTGCCGCGCGCGGCCGACAACGCGCGGAGCGTTACCGCTGGGAGACCTGCGCCGCGCGGTCGCTGGAGTTTTTCCGGAAGGTCAGCGGGCGGGGCCTACGCTAAACAACAGTGTGTAAAAAGTGTGTATCACAAGCAGTTCAAAGCACCCTGGGAAGAAGGGCCGAGTTACGGTGCCGCATCCGAAGAGAGATATCCCGATAGGAACCCTCAAGAGCATCGAGAAGCAGGCCGGGATCAAGCTGACGTAAACGGCGGGTAGTGGGAAGGAGTTAAGAGGCCATGGACTACATCGCGTATCTGCATAAGGACCGCGACTCCGACTTCGGAGTGAGCTTTCCGGATTTTCCGGGTTGCATCTCGGCGGGCAAGACCCTGGAGGAAGCCCACCGGATCGCGGCAGAAGCTCTGGCGCTGCATATTGCGGGCATGAGCGAGGACGGCGACGCCATTCCGGAACCCTCAACCTTGGATCGTCTGGCCAAGGATTCCGCCATGAAGGACGCCGTGGCGTTTCTGGTCCATGTAGCGCCGGAGACGGAGAAAACGGTCCGCATCAACATCACGGCGCGCGAAAAACAGGTCGCGGAAATCGACCGGCTGGCGACCGAAGCAGGCCTGACCCGCTCGGCGTATATGGTGCAGTCAGCGCTACTCAACCGTTTTCCGCAGCGGCGAAAAGCCGCTGCTCGCAGACGGCCGCCGATGAAAAGGAATCGCCACGCAAAATCTAGCGTGCGGGGCCCACGCTGAAATCCCACACCTGCACGTTGACCTTTCCGTCGGTGTACTGGACCAGCGCGTACTCGCCCGGCTCGAGCGGCTTCTCGGGCCAGATCTTGAACAACAGGTCGCCCACCTGCTTCTTGAACGTCGCGATCTCCTGCTGCTCCTCGATAACTTCCTTGGACACGGTAATCATGGTCAGGTTTTCGACCACGCGCGCGGCTTTCTTCGGCGTCAGCTTGATGATGCCGAAGCGCTCCTCGGCCGAGAGGCGGAAGTAGAACTCGGGACGATTCTCGCTCACACGCATCGCCGCGGTCTCACCGTCGAGCTCCACCGTGGACTTGCCGGGGACCATCGGAACCGGCGACAGAATTTTCAACAGGGTGCGCTTCTTGTTGCCGACGATCTTCGATTCAGCGGCCTTCATCGGATCGAGCTTGGGTCCGTGAATGTAGTAGACGCCTGCTTGAACGGGGATGCGCTCGATCTCCTCCTGCGCGGCCCTCTCGGCCGCGTCCTCCTCGGCCTGCGACTTGGCGTCGGCTTTGACGGTCTGCTCGCGCTCGGCGGCTTCTTTTTTCGTGCGATCCAGGTCGACGAACTCGAGCGGGATTTCTTCCCACTCGCCGCGCTCGGTGCTGTAGTAGCGCACGCGATCCTGCTGCACCTGGTACTCGCCCGCAAGCTGGTAGGTGCCATCCTTGAGGTACAGCCTGACCGTGGCCCCGAACCCCAGGACGGCGAAAGCCAGAAAGATGACTGCGCGTCTGAACACTCTGCTTCTATTATGAAGGAACCGTGCGAATCGGGATTCATACGTCCATCGCCGGCTCGCTGGAGCGGGCGGCGCTCAAGGCCGCCGAGCTGGGCGCGAACACGTTCCAGATTTTTTCCTCGAGCCCGCGGCAGTGGAAGGCCTCGGTTCCCAGCCCGTCAGCCATCAAGCTGCTGAATCGCGCGCGAGAGAAGCACGACCTGACGCCGCTGGCGATCCACGACAACTACCTGATCAATCTTGCGTCGGCTCACCCGGACATTCGCGCGAAATCGATTGCGGCGTTTCGAGGGGAGCTCGAGCGCGCCATCGCCATCGGCGCCGAATATCTGGTGGCGCATCCCGGCAACTACAAGGGCCAGTCGATCGAGCAGGGCATTCTGCAATTCCTGGAGGGCGTGGCCGAGGCGGCCCGGGGCTTGACCTTCGGCAAGCTGATGCTGCTGGTGGAATGCACGGCGGGCGCGGGCGCGCAGCTCGGCGGCCGTTTCGAAGAGCTGCACGTGATGCGGGACTACGCGGGCCGGATGACGGATCTGCCGGTGGGCTTCTGCCTGGATACCTGCCACCTGCTCACTTCCGGTTACGACGTCGCGACTGCCGAGGGTCTGCGCAAGACGGTTGCGGAAGCCGACCGCCTGCTGGGGCTAGATCACGTGCGCGTGATTCACGCCAACGATTCCAAGGCGCCGCTCGGCTCTCACGTCGACCGCCACCAGAACATCGGCGAAGGGTATATTGGGATGGACGGGTTTCGTCGCATTCTCACCCACCCGAGACTCCGCTCTAAAGCCTTCATCCTTGAGACGCCGGTGGAGCAGGACGGCGACGACCGAAGGAATCTCGACACGCTCAAACGTTTATGCCGGAAATCCCGTACGACCACAAGCAAATCGAGCTGAAGTGGCAGGAGCGCTGGAAGGACGACGCCCATCTCTACAAGGCCGATCCGGACTCCGCGCGCCCGAAATATTACGTGCTCGAGATGCTGCCCTACCCGAGCGGCAGCCTGCACATCGGCCACATCCGCAACTACGCGATCGGAGACGCGCTGGCCCGCTACAAGTGGATGCAGGGCTACAACGTTCTGCATCCGATGGGGTGGGACGCGTTCGGACTGCCGGCCGAGAACGCCGCGATCGCCAACAACCAGGACCCGCGCACCTGGACGCTTTCTAATATCGCGGCCATGAAGCGCCAGCATCGCCGCATGGCCTTCAGCTACGACTGGGATCGCGAGGTGACCACCTGCGAGCCTGAATACTATCGTTGGAACCAGTGGTTTTTTCTCAAAATGATGGAGCGCGATCTCGCCTACCGCAAGCAGGCGCTTCTGAACTGGTGCCCGGAGTGCGCCACCGTGCTGGCGAACGAGCAGGTGGTGGACGGCTGCTGCTGGCGCCACGAGACGACGCCCGTGGAGCAGCGCGAGCTGGAGCAGTGGTTCTGGAAAACCACCGCCTATGCGGAGGAGCTGCTACGCGACATCGGAGAGAAGCTCGAAGGCGGCTGGCCGGAGCGCGTGCTCTCCATGCA
>JBGPLI010000039.1:0-31559 GCA_041486445.1 Bryobacteraceae bacterium | reverse complement strand
TTCAAGGGCGAGGTGTACGTATTGAGCAAGGACGAAGGCGGGCGGCACACGCCGTTCTTCAAGGGCTACCGGCCGCAGTTCTATTTCCGCACGACGGACGTGACCGGGGTGGCGCAGTTGCCCGAAGGGATGGAGATGGTGATGCCGGGCGACAACGTGAACCTGGAGGTGGAGCTGATCACGCCCATCGCCATGGACAAGGGGTTGCGCTTCGCCATCCGCGAGGGCGGCCGCACGGTGGGCGCCGGTACCGTGACCGAGATTTTGGAATAAGGAGCAAGTATGCCGCGCGAACAGATTACGCTGCAGTGCACCGAGTGTAAGCGGAAAAATTACACCAGCATGAAAAATAAGAAGACCATGACGGAACGGCTGGAGCTGAAAAAATTCTGCCCGTTTTGCCGCAAGCATCACCCACATAAGGAGATCAAGTAGTCGCCGGTGGTACACTGGCGGTTGAAGAAGGGGCGTAGGTTTAACGGCAGACCAGCGGTCTCCAAAACCGCGAGTGGGGGTTCGAATCCCTCCGCCCCTGCCACCGCCTCTGGCGGTTTTCTCGCGCTCCGCGCGCGATGCGTTGGGTTTCAGGAGAGGTAAATGGCCGAAGAACTGAGCGTGACACAGAAAGCCGTCGGCTGGCCCGCGCGGTTGAAGGACTATTTCCAGGAGCTGCAGCTCGAGATGAAGCGGGTCACCTGGCCCGCCTGGAAGCAGGTGCGCGCGACCACCGGTGTGGTGATCGTGGCGGTATTCGCGTTTGCGGCCTATTTCTGGGTGATCGATCTCGTGCTAGGCCGCACCATCCAGAAGTTGTTCGACACGTTTACCAAGTAAAGGCCGAGCCCGCATGGCAGACGAGATAATTCCCGAGGAAACTACGCCGGCGACGGAAGAGACCGCAGCGGCCGAACCCGTGGTTGAAGAGGCTGCCGCCGCGCAACCGGTCGAAGAACTGCCGGCTGAAGCGCAGCCGGTGGAGGAAGCGCCAGTCGGAGAGGAGCCCGCCGCGGAGCAACCGGCTCCCGCCGAGGTCTCTACCAAGAAGTGGTTCATCATTCACACCTACTCGGGGTTTGAGCAGAAGGTGGCGGACTCACTGCGCAGCCGCGCCGAGGCGTTCGGCTTCGCTCCTCAGATCGGACAGATTCTGATCCCGACCGAGGAAGTGGTCGAATTGCGGAGCGGCAAGAAGGTCACCAGCAAGCGGATGCTCTATCCCGGCTACGTGCTGGTGGAAATGGATATGAACGACGAGTTGTGGCACGCCGTGAAGGCGACCCCGCGCGTCACCGGCTTCGTCGGCGGCGGCAACATGCCCGTGCCGCTCTCGGCCGACGAGGTGAATTCGATTCTGTACCGGCAGGCCAGCTCGGCCGAGCGTCCGCGCCCCAAACTCAGCTTCGAGAAGAACGAAAACGTGCGCATCGTCGACGGGCCGTTCACCAACTTCTCCGGCAAAGTGGACGAGGTCAATCAGGAGCGCAACACTCTGCGCGTGCTGGTGACCATTTTCGGACGCGCCACGCCGGTGGAGCTGGATTTCCTGCAAGTCGAGAAGATATAGGAGAGAGGTATGGCCAAAAAGATCAACGCCATGGTGAAATTGCAGATTCCCGCCGGGAAAGCGACGCCCGCGCCGCCGGTGGGCACGGCGCTCGGACCGCAAGGCGTCAACATCATGGAGTTCTGCAAGGCGTTCAACGCCAAGACGTCGGCCAAGGACCAGGAGGGTCTGATCATCCCCGTGGTGATCACCATCTTCTCGGACCGCTCGTTCACCTTCATCACCAAGACGCCGCCGGTGCCGGTGCTTATTAAGCGCGCCTGCGGACTGGCGAAAGGCTCGGCCGAGCCCAACAAGAACCGGGTCGGCAAGATCACGCTGAAGCAGGTCGAGGAGATCGCCAAGATCAAGATGCCCGACCTGAACAGCTTCACGCTCGAATCGGCGATGAATTCGGTGAAGGGCACGGCCCGCTCGATGGGCGTCGACGTGGTTTAAGAGCGGTCAGCTTTCAGCTCTCAGCGATCAGCTCCCTGCATCGGCTGATAGCTGACCGCTGATAGCTTACCGCGCCAGGTCGATGCCGAGCTTCTTGAGTTCCTCGGCGTAGTAGCGGCGGTGCAGCAGCTCCCACTCTTCGGTGCCTTCGGAGATCTCGCGCTTCTGGGAGCGGATCTTGGTGCGGGCGGCGCGGTCGACTTTCTCTTCGGTCTGAAGCAGCTCCGTCATCACCCTCACCAGCTCCAGGCGAACGTCGTTGGGATCGCGCTTGAGGCGGAACTCCCGGCTCTTGCGCAGCGCGGCGACCACCTTGTGAGAGATGTCGTTGATCTTGTCGCGCGAGAGCTTCATGGAATCGCCGGAATCGCGGCCGGAAGCGCGAATCACCTTGCGCTGCGTGATCAGCGTGTTCTTGATGCGGCGGAACATCTCCTGGTAGCTGACGCCCTCGCGCCGCATGTAGTCGCTGTACTGGCTGAGCAGGTCGCGCACTTCGTCGTTCAGGCGGTCTTCGACGGCCAGATCCTCTTCGACGACTCCGGCGATGAAATCGGAAGCCACCTGCGGGTCGGTGCACTCGATCCATTGCGGACTCAGGTTTCGGATGATCTGCCGCGAAATGTAGCTGACGAACTCACGTGCGAGCAACATTGCCCCTGCTAACCAGTCTATCGGCCGGGTGCGAGGGGTGTCAATTCGGGGTAGTGTCCTTATACGCGTCCGGGAGGCCTCGCAAGGTTTTCTCTGACGGCCACCACTTGGGGCCGGCGAGATACCGCAGGCGTCCGAGATCCTCGGGCCGGACACGCTCCCAGCTTGGCCCCGCGACGAACTCTGCCACGATTTCGGGATCCTCAAAGCGGAACCGCAGCGAGTAAACGGAATCTCCGCCAAATCCCCATTCCTCTCGCGCATAAAGATCCTGCACGCCCTGAGGCGCTTCGCTGCCGAGTAATCTCCTGTACACCGTTTTCGCGTAGGCGGTGTCAGGACCCTGGTGTCTTGAAATCGGCCAAGGTTCAAATAAAACTGCCCAGACCAGGCCAACAACCAGGATTCCTATCACTACCAGCGATGCAGTCGCTGCGATGATGATTTTCCCAACGAGACGCATGCTCACTTCCGGGCCGTCGGCAGTCTCTCCCGAAACTCCTTCATGCTCATCTTCTCCGGCTTGTCTGTCACGCTCGGAGGAAGAGGAGAGGACAATCGTCCGGTGACGTTATCGTTCTCTACTCTCGCCCAATATTCCCCGCAACCGCCGATGAAGTAATCCCCATCGCGGCCCCTCTCGCCGGTCAGCTTGCTGATCGCAAAGATCCATTCCGTCTCCACCGGGAAGCCGCTCACATAGGGCCGGCACTGCGCTCCGTTGTCACCCCAGATCCGGAGTCTCGACGCCTTGGTAGCGCCCTTGAAGACTTCTTGTACCTCGACATCCATCGCCAGGTCAACGCCCCGGCTTCGACCGTAATAACCCCGCACCTTCGCTCGGAGGACCAACTCGGCCGCAGGGGCCACTTTCAGCAATGGACCCGCCCAGGCGCAGCTACACGCCTCACTTCGGAGGGGCAGCAGCAGAGGGAGGAACACCACCCAGCCCGCCAAGGATCGCGTTTTCATCTGGAAACTCCTTCTCTCAAACGATATGCCGCCAGCAGCGATGAACTTTCAACACCATCGCCGTTCGCCGCTATCCGCCCATTCTCCGGCCGTAACGGGAGAAGCGAGAAGGCTTTCGGGCCGACAGTCAGGACGGTCTATTTGCCCACGAATAATGGCGCGACTAGCCTGGGCACTTAGGGTTCATACTGTTAGAGGCAGGACCATGAGAAACGCAGGAGCAAGGATAGTGGCGGCTCTGGCGATGAATCTAATATCTGGGCTGGCTTTGGGTCAGCAGCCCGGAAAGAGGCTTGCCGAGCTGACACCGGTACCCGATCTCAAGTCTCCGGCGGCCAGCGATGAGAAGCGGATATCCGAGATCAGGAAGATTAGTCTTGAATGGTGGCTGAAGCACCGTGGGTTACTGGCCGAGGAGTCGTTCAGAGTCGCAGGCTACTTCTCCGTGGCTCGTCCAATTGCAAAGTTTGCCGCCCGCGATGATCGCGTCTGGGAAGTGAGGGTTCTTCACCTCCACACGGGCGGACCGACGGGGATTGTGTGGATCAACGACAAGACTGAGAAGGTCATCGCTCTCGGCGGGGAAGAGAAAGAAGAAACCAAACCAATCGCTCCAGCGAACGGGGCTTCGCCCCGGCGCTGATACGCGGATGCGCTCCTTTCCGCCTCGTCACGTTACTTGCCGACCATGTGTTCGATGCCCCGCGAATTCTCGCAGGTCATTTCCAGCAGTTCCGTGTCCGGCAGCAGACTCACCTTGAGGGTCCCGCTCCAAGGCTTAGTGTACGCTTTGGGATCGTCAATGGTGATGGCAACTTCCATGTGTCCGAAGTCGATGCGCCGGAAGCGTTCGATGACGTGCAGCGCCTCGGTTTGGGGATGAGCGACTCCCGTGTCTATCCAGCCCCGGTCGTTGAAACCGATCGTATCCACCGTCAAAACGTCACCCTCCCACGCGCCAACCGAGTAGCCCAGCCAAGTGGGTTGAGGATCCTTGGGGAGCGGGCGTCCATCGGTGAAGATCTGACGGAACGCAGAAGTGGCGGTGGTCTCGTAAAGAATCACGACCTCCCGCGGCATCTGGAGGATCTTGAAGGGAGCAATGGTATTGATTCGAGGCACGCCAGGCGGCATGCAACGCGCCAGGGGATCGTCCTTATGCAGATTGTCTTGGCGCTGTTGCGAAAGCGCCTTCGCCCAGGGCTGGAAAGGAGCCTCTTCCGGTTTGAGATCAACCGCGAGGTCCATAAAGTGCGACGAAAAGGGAGGGTACGTGCTCTGTCTCTCATTGACCGCCCAGATTCCGGAAAGATCCGGCTTGCCGCCGGCGGTTTTCGGCGCCGGGGCCGAGAGGTTCGGCTTGCCGTCCGCCGTTCGTGGAATCGCAGGGTCGGGGTAGTTCAACCATTGTGCGGCGGCCGGAACCGAGGTCAAGGAGAGCACGACCGCCGCGGCCAGGATCGATTTGAACAAAGAGTTACAACACATATTTCATATGACGCGAATGGCCAGGAGATCGATGACCAGTGCGCCTGGAATTTTGGAACGGAATTTACGGCTCCCAATTTAGGCGGAATGTGCGAAATTCGGCGCTTGCCGTAGAGACTACGAACGTGTAGCTTCGCGGCCCGGCCGGCCGCTACCATAGCAGTCTGGAGATCCAGTGAAAGCACTCGTCAAAGCGCGCGCCGAGCCGGGCCTATGGCTCGAAGACATCCCCGAGCCGACCTTCGGCATCAATGACGTTCTGATCCGCATCCTCCGCACCGGCATCTGCGGCACGGACGTACATATCTACGACTGGGATTCCTGGGCCCAACAGACCATCCGCGTGCCCATGGCGATCGGTCATGAATTCGTCGGCGAGATCGCCGCCGTCGGATCCAATGTCATCGATTTTCATCCTGGCGAACTGGTCTCGGGCGAGGGCCACGTCGTGTGCGGGCGCTGCCGGAACTGCATGGCGGGCCTTCGCCACTTGTGTGCGCACACCTCCGGCGTCGGCGTGAACCGGCCCGGCTGCTTCGCGGAGTACATCGCTTTACCCATGACCAACATTTGGCGCCACGATCCACGAGTGGACCGCGACGCCGCCGCCATTTTCGATCCCTTCGGCAACGCTGTGCATACCGCGCTTTCTTTTAATGTGCTGGGCGAGGACGTCTTGATCACCGGCGCAGGTCCCATCGGCATCATGGCCGCCGCCGTGGTCCGCCACGCCGGGGCGCGCTACGTGCTGATCACCGACGTCAACGATTACCGCCTGGATCTCGCCCGCCAAGTGAAAGTGGATTTGGCGCTCAACGTGAAACACAAGGCGGTCGCCGACGCTGTGAAGACACTCGGTATGACCGAGGGCTTCGACATAGGCCTGGAAATGTCGGGCAGCCCGTCGGCCTTCCGCGAAATGATCTCCAACATGGCGCACGGCGGACGCATCGCCATGCTGGGCATCCCCACCCAGGAGATGTCCATCAACTGGCGCGACGTGATTTTCAACATGCTGCATATCAAAGGCATCTACGGCCGCGAGATGTATGAGACCTGGTATAAGATGACCGTGCTGTTGCAATCTGGCCTCGACATCATGCCGGTGATCACGCATCGCCTCAGCTACAAAGATTATGAGCGGGCGTTTCAAGTGATGCGCTCGGCCAACAGCGGCAAGGTGATTCTGAATTGGGAGGAGCTTCGGTAAATGCTGGGCGCGTACCAACAACACGTCGAATCACAACTCCGGGAAATCCGCGGCGCGGGACTGTGGAAGCCCGAGCGCATCCTCGACTCGCCGCAGCGCCCCGGAGCCCGCCTGCATGGCGGGCAGGACGTGGTGGTGCTGTGCGCCAACAATTACCTGGGCCTGGCCGACGATCCTCGCGTGATCGCCGCCGCGCACGCCGCGCTCGACCGCTGGGGCTACGGCATGGCCTCGGTGCGCTTCATCTGCGGCACGCAGGAGCCGCACCAGGAACTGGAACACGATATCGCAGGCTTTCTCGGCATGGACGACAGCATTCTGTATTCGTCCTGCTTCGACGCCAACGGCGGGCTGTTCGAAACGCTGCTCGGGGCCGAAGACGCGGTGATCTCCGACGAACTCAACCACGCATCCATCATCGACGGAGTGAGGTTGTCCAAGGCCCAGCGCTTCCGCTACAAGAACTGCGACCTGGCGGATCTGGAAAGGCAACTGCAAGCGGCGGAGAACGCACGCTTCCGCCTGATCGCCACCGATGGCGTCTTCTCCATGGACGGCTACATTGCGCCTCTAGAAGGCATTTGCGATCTTGCGGAAAAACACAACGCACTGGTGATGGTGGACGATTCGCACGCGGTGGGCTTCATGGGCAAGAACGGTCGCGGGACGCACGAGCACACTGGAGTTGTGGGCCGCGTCGATATTCTCACTGGCACTCTGGGGAAAGCGCTGGGCGGAGCCAGCGGCGGCTACATCGCGGCGGCCAAGCCCATCGTCGATCTGCTGCGCCAGCGGTCGCGTCCGTATTTGTTTTCGAATTCACTGGCGCCCGCCATCGTGGCCGCTTCGATTGAGACGTTAAGGATTCTGCGATCGTCTCACGACTTGCCCCGGCGTCTGATGAGCAACACCGCCTTCTTTCGCCGCCGCATGACCGAGTTGGGCCTCGACATTCTGCCGGGCGAGCACCCCATTGTCCCGGTAATGCTCGGCGACGCGGTCAAGGCTGCGCGCATGGCCGAATACTTGCTCGAACGCGGAGTGTACGTGATCGGATTCTCCTACCCGGTGGTGCCGATGGGCAAGGCTCGGATTCGTACGCAAGTGTGCGCGGCCCACACCGAAGAACAGCTCAATCGCGCCGCGGAGCTGTTTCAAGAAGCCTCGCGCAACGTACTGTAGGAGTGCTCCAGGCTGGTGATCCCGGAGGCTAAACCCTGCTCCAGAAACGCGCCCTGCACTACCGAACGAATCAACTCAAACGGGTAATGTGTCTCTTTGCCTGAACCCCAGTTCTATTGACAAGTACGAGATTTGAGCGCATATGTGAATTGCAAGAAGATGAAGTGAAACGCACCGGTCAACAGGACCGGGCAGGTCGAAAGGAGGCGCACTGAATAACCTTACCGAAGCTTCCAAGGGGCGGCGAAGCTTGAGCCGTTCTGCCAGCAGTTAGGATCGCGGACGACCGGAAATTAAACCGATGAGAGGGCGCGTGATGCGCGCAATGATGGCGTCAACGAAAGATCCTGGGCAGAGCCGTTCGGCAGCGCCGCCTCATTATGAGCGTCTGGCCGCCGTGGAAGTACGCCGCGGAATAAGCCGGGTCGGATGCCAGCAGCGCTTCAGACTCCGGCAAGGCGCGCGCCAGCTCCCCGCTGTGTGGCACTGATTTGCGTCCCTCGCCCGGCCAAGCTAACATTGAAGTCCCGGAGGATTTTGATTGCAGCAAGGACGGTTGTTCTTCCTGTCGATGCTCCTTACGACGGCCGCGCACGCGCAATGGCTGAATTTTCCGACGCCAGGAACGCCCCGGACGCGCGACGGCAAAGCCGACCTTTCCGCCAAGGCGCCGCGCGCCCCCGATGGCAAGCCCGACCTTTCCGGAGTCTGGCGGACCGAGCCTGCGCCCCCGGGCGAAAATTCTACCGTTTTCGATCTGCCGGGAGACTATCCCAGCACCTTCTCCAAGTATTTCTTCAACATCCTGGCGGACTTCAAACCCGCGGAAGCGCCCATCCGGCCCGAGGCCGCCGCAATGACTCGGAACAACGCGGGAAGAGGCGGTAACAATCCGGTTTCCCACTGTTTGCCGCTCGGCATCCCGAGTGCCGATATCTTCACTTTTGCTCCCTTCAAGATCATTCAAGCGCGCGGATTGATCGTAGTGATGTACGAGGTGGATAACACACACCGCCAGATATACACGGACGGGCGCAAGCTTCCCGCCGATCCTCAACCGGCGTGGCTGGGCTATTCGGTGGGGCATTGGGAAGGCGACACGTTGGTGGTGGATACGGCGGGATTCAACGACAAGAGCTGGCTGGATGCCGCCGGACATCCCCACAGCGAGGCTCTGCGGGTGGAGGAGCGCTTTCGCCGCCGCGATTTCGGCCATCTGGACCTGCAAGTGACCGTTGACGACCCCAAGATGTACACCAAGCCCGTCACGGTAAAGGTGACCGAGCTCCTGATTCCGGACAGCGATGTGCTGGAGAATTTCTGCAACGAAAACGAAAAGGACCGCCCGCACTTGCCGGGCCCGATCGTTGGGCGTCCCTAAAGCAAGACCGTGTCTTCGCGTTGGCCGGGCGAATCCCGGCCTCTTAGGCGCCACAGATACCTATGGAGACTCGTGACGCTCGGGCCGAAGTCCAAGTGCGTGCTCATCGAGAAGAAGTTCGGCCGGCCGATTTTGTGCGACGACGGGGTCACGATCGCCAAGGAGGTCGATTGAAAGCCAAGTACTTTGGAATGTGGCGCGCCCGGAGGGACTCGAACCCCCGGCCTACTGGTTCGAAGCCAGTCGCTCTATCCGGCTGAGCTACGGGCGCGTTGACCCCATCGTATCATTGGCAACAGGCATGGCAACCGGCACCCGATACGTCGAAACCGAAATCAAGCTTCGCTGTCCGGCCGGCGCCGGCGAGGCCCGCCGCATAATCGAGCAGCACGGTTACGCGCTCCGGGAGCCGCGCACGCTCGAATCCGACCAGTTGTTCGACCGCCCGGAGGGCGAGCTCAAGCGGGCGGACGCGATTCTTCGTCTCAGGCGATCGGGCGATCGCGCTATGGTCACCTACAAGGGTCCCGCGACGCGTGAGCGCTACAAGAGCCGGGAGGAGATCGAGTTCGATGTCTCCGACCCCGAAAACTTTGTAGTGATGCTCGCCCGTCTGGGTTACGCCGGCGTCTTCCGGTACGAGAAGTACCGCACCAAGTTCGGTTTGCCGGGTGAGCCCGGCACGATCACGCTCGACGAAACTCCGATCGGAGTGTTCCTTGAATTGGAAGGGACCACCGAGTGGATCGACCGTACCGCCGCGTGCCTGGGCTTCTCACCGGCCGAGTACCTCACCGCCAGTTACGCCGCCCTCTACTGGGAGTACCGCCAGACGAACAAGAGTGCACCCTCCGACATGACCTTCGATGGTATATAACCCCTAGAAAAAACGACCTTAGTACCCTAAAAGGAGCCGTATAATCCTTGTCTCAGACGAACACCGATGCTATTCTTCCAGTAGCTCAATTGGCGAGCCGGAGTAGCAGAAGCCCGGTCCAAGTATGATCGAACTGATTGGCACCATTGGAATCACCGCGAGTTCAGTGCTGTTGTTCGGCTATTGGTTCCGCTACACGTGTCTGCTGATCCTGAGCGCGAAGACGGCTCGGGACTACGCATCCGAAGTCGCCACCGCGAACCAGCTTGGCTTCGTTCAGGTTCAGTCGCAATTGCGTGCGCAGAGTGCGGTCGAGCTCGACGCCCTGGAGAGGGCGCTCAACCGCGATTACGCGACCATCAAGCGCCTGCTGGAACACTCAGCCGCCTTGCCCGCGATCCAGAGTTCGCTCGAAAAGAGAATGCTGGAGATCGACTATCGCCTGATGCGCGCTTGGTACCGTGTGAGCCGTAGTTTCTCCGCCGCGGCCGCGCGCCGCGCGGTGGAAGAGATGTCGCTGGTGGTCGCGCACCTCGCCAATGCGATGGGCGAGCGCGCCGCCGCGGCTGGCGCGACCGCTTAGCTCTCCGTTGGCACCTGCCAGCGTCCGCTTTGCAGCTCCATGTTGAAGTTTTCGCCCAGGTACACGCGGCGCACTTCCGGATCGTTTCCCAAGGCCTCGGGAGAGCCGGAGCGGAAAATCCTCCCGTTGTTGATGATGTAGGCACGGTCGGTGACCGCCAGCGTCTCCCGGACGTTGTGGTCGGTCACCAGGATGCCGATTCCGGCGCGCTTGAGGTCGAAAATGATCTTCTGCAGCTCCAGCACCTGAATTGGATCGATGCCGGAGAACGGCTCGTCCAGCAGCAGGAAGCTCGGCTCGATCACCAGGCTGCGCGCGATCTCGACGCGCCTGCGCTCGCCGCCCGAAAGCACGTAGCCTTTGCTCTTGCGGACCTGCTCCAGCCCCATCTGCTCGATCAGCCGGTTCATCCGCTCCCGCCGCTCGCGGCGGCCGAGCGGCAGCGTCTGCAGGATGGCCATCAGGTTGTCCTCGACCGACAGCTTGCGGAACACCGAAGCTTCCTGCGGCAGGTAGCTGATGCCCCGCCGTGCGCGCTGATACATGGGCAGCGGAGTGATGTCGGTGTCGTCCAGCAGGACCCGTCCGGATTCGGGCGTGATCAGGCCGACAATAATGTAGAACGACGTGGTCTTGCCCGCGCCGTTTGGGCCCAGCAGCCCCACCACTTCGCCCTGCTTGAGCCGCACCGAAACGTTATCGACGACCTTGCGGCCGCGATAGCTCTTGGTGATCTCCGTGGTCTGGAGC
Organism: Bryobacteraceae bacterium; assembly: GCA_041486445.1. Taxonomy (GTDB): domain Bacteria; phylum Acidobacteriota; class Terriglobia; order Bryobacterales; family Bryobacteraceae; genus Palsa-187. Next base: position 20,460 of record JBGPLI010000039.1, on the reverse strand, counting down.
GTTCTCACGTCGCTATTTCTTGCGGATGAGGGTGTCGGCGGGCTTGCTTTCGACGCCGTTAACGAGCAGCCTATCATTGTTCGCCCACCACGTCAATTGTTTCCCGCGGGTCTGGCCCTTGAAGCTGTCCACTAGCAGGGGATCGCCGCCTTCCAGAATCACCTTTTGCTCGTCCGCATAATACTCGCTGTGCTCGGAGGTGCCGGTCCGGGTTCTCTTGTCCGCCGCGCTGCTCACGATCTTCACCGCGCCGTCGGCAAGGGCTTTGTCGAGCGAGGAATCCTGCTCCCCATCCTTCAGGAATGCGCGAATTTCCTTGCCCGCGACGTTCAGCCCGGGCCTTCCCAGCGTTACGCCGCCGGTGTAGTGCGCCACGCGCGTTTCTTCCGTGTAGACCAGATCGGGCGCGCGCACCACCGTGAAGACGGGCGCCGGGGCGGGTTTGGCGGGCTCATCTTTCTTAGACTTGTCGACGAACTGGCTTACCACTTTTCCGTGCGCCTCCATGATCTGCCGGGTGCGATCGATGTCGAGACGGTCCGCCGCCACGCGGTTGGCCCCCTGCCAGGCCACGGCATCGCCGTCGTAGTGAATCTTCTGATTGTTCTCGGTGGAGACCATGCGCCGCGCACGCGCCTGGAGCGTCTCCTGGTTCGAAAGCATGGCGGACGATTTACCCTTCCGGTCCGGCAGCCGAGTGGAGACCACGCGGCCCTCGGCCGTATAGTCGCCCGATTTCTGGTTCATCACGATGCGATCGGCCGCGGCCGATCCGGTCGGATCCGACACGCGGGCCGAGCCGTCGAGTGTAATCAGGTCCTTCTGCTGCTCGAGCGTCGCGCGGTCGGCGCGGGCGCGGCGCACGCCCTCCTCGTAACGGAAATCCGTCTTCTGCTCCAGGCGCGCCAGTTCGCTGGTTCGCGGATCGAACGTCGCGACGATTTCCTGGCTCTCGGTCAGCGCCGGCGGCGGCGCGGGCTGGCCCTGCGTCGCGGGCTTCTCGGTCCGCGTCGAAGCGTTCACCGACCGGAACGACTGGATGCGATTCTCGGCTCCATAGGCGATCCAGATGCGGTCGCCTTTCAGAAATCGCTTAGGCTGCCCGGCCCGATTGGGCAGAAAATCTAGCGTGCCCGGCCCATCCGTCTCGACGCCGTCGATCTCCTTGCCGCCGGCGCGCATCTTCAGGCGAAGTATCTCGCTGCGCAGAATCCGTGTGTCGGGCAGATCCGAACCGGGCTTCGGAAGCGGTTGCGCCTGCGCCACGCTCTTGCCGGCGGCTAGCGCGGTGGTGAGCAGACTCTCTTTTCCGGCAGCCTCAAAACCGAGATCGAGGTGGCCTGCGGTGACGGTCGTCTCAGTCCCGGACGCGGTGGACACCAGCCGGGCGTTGCGATCGCCCGCGATCTTGCTGACCACCATCCCGCTCGCGAATTCGATGGTCAATTGATCGGCGCCGAACTCCACCTTGCGGTCGGGATCGTCCTGGACGCCGCGTCCCGCCTGGATATCGGCGTGCCGGATCTCCCCGTTCTCGAGAAGCATCACCGCCGGGCCGCCCTCCATGTGGAGGGTGTCGCGCGTCAGTTTCGACCAGGGAAACAGCGTGACCGTCGAATCGCGCTCGCGATACACCGCCTCGCCGGCCTCGGCGTGCATGGGGATCGACTCCCGGGTCTTGCCTCGCCAGTCCAGTGTCACCTGGCCGCGCAGGTGCAACTCGCGCGTGTTGGGATCGTACTCGGCGCCGATGGCGGAGCCGCCGCCTTGATCGAATTCGAACGTGGCGGGCCGGTCGGTAACCGCTTTCCCTGTCTCGCTCTCAAAGCGGACGCCCGAGCTGTGGATCTTGAGAACACGGCCGCGCCGGGGACCGTCGACAGGAACTCCCATGGTGATCTCGACGTCGCCTTCGGAAAAAAGCGATTTGGCGGGCATATCGAACTGCGCGCGGTCGCTCCTCACCAGGTCGAACTCGGAGCCGTCCTTGTGGTACAGGCGCAGCTCGAGCTGATCCAGCTCCATCAGCGAGGGCTCGCGGATCTGCCGGAAACGCTTCGCGCGCACTTCGACCACCGGGCGCGTGCCGTCGCTTTTCACCCAGACCCAGTCGTTGGCGCGGCCGTCGATGCCCGATTCGAGCGGCTTGGGAGGCGGCGGAGCGGCGCTCGCGAGCGTCTCCTTGCGCTTGAAATAGGTTGTGCCGACCGAGACAAGAATGCAGAGGATAGCGGCCAACAATAGCCATCGAGCTCGCCGCATGGGTAACTCCATGTTACCGCTACAACGCAGCCACCAGCTTGGCCAGCAACGCCGTCCGGTCGGCGATCCGGTTGATCAGAATACTTTCGTTGGCGGCGTGGGCGCCTTCGCCCACCGCCCCCAGGCCGTCGAGCGTGGGCACGCCCAGCGCGGCCGTGAAGTTCCCGTCCGATCCGCCGCCGGTGGAGGACTCTTCGAGCGCGACTCCCAGATCCGCCGCCAGCTTCTTCGCCAGCGCGAACAACCTGCGGACGCCGGCTGAACGTTCGAGCGGCGGGCGGCTGATTCCGCCCTTCACCTCGATGGTGCAGCGCGAGTCGAAGGGTTTGAGAGAGCCGAACTTGCGCTCCAGGTACTTTCGCGCCCAGTCCCGAGGAGCGCGCACGTCCACCACGGCGCGGCATTCGGCCGCGACGACGTTGCTGCGCGTGCCGCCGGCGATGACGCCGGGGCTCACCGTGATTCCGCGATCGAGCCGCGTAAAACTTGTAATGCGCTCGATCTGCCGCGCCATCTCGACGATCGCGCTCGCGCCGCTCGTGAAATCGACCCCTGCGTGAGAAGCGCGGCCGCGCACCGTGATCGCGTAGTCGCCCACGCCCTTGCGGGCCGTCTTCAGTCTCCCTTCGAGTCCGTTTCCGGGTTCGAGGATTAAGACGGCGTCGCTCGCTCGCGCGGCTTCCTCGGTGAGCGAACGCGAGGATTCGCTGTGCACCTCCTCGTCCGAGTTCAGTTGCAGCACCACTCGTTTCGCCACCGGCACGTCGAGCTCGCGCAGCGCGCGCATGGCGAATATGAAAAACGCGATGCCGCCCTTCATGTCGAGCACGCCGGGTCCCCACAGCCTGCCGCGTGCCTCGCGAAACGGCATCGTCTTGAGCGTTCCCAGAGGCCACACCGTATCGGAGTGCCCCAACGCGAGAATGCGCCCGCTCTTGCGTGTGCCCGGAAGGGCGAACTCGCAGCGCATGTGTTTACCGAGCGTCCCGCCCGAGTATGTGCGCACTCGCGCGATGTCCGCGACGCGCGCGGCCAGCAGGTCCACCAGGCGATTCACACCCGGCGGGTGATCGCTCGGCGATTCGCACTCCGCCAACTCACGAATCAACGCAACGATCTCTCTTTGTTTTTCGCGCGCGAAGCGAAGAAAGGGATCCATCGCTGCTATAATAGCGGGACTGCATGCCTGTCATGGATATTCAGGCGATTCGGGAAATCCTTCCTCACCGCGCTCCGATGCTGCTCGTGGATCGCATTGAAGAACTCGAAGAAGAGCGGATCGTCGGCATCAAGAACGTCACCGTGAATGAGCCGTTCTTCGCTGGTCATTTTCCCGATTTTCCCGTCATGCCCGGCGTGTTGATCCTGGAAGCCATGGCGCAGGTGGCGGGCGTGCTCGTGTTGAACTCGATTCCCGACCGCAAGAGCAAGCTGGTGCTGCTGGCCTCGGTGGAGCAGGCCAAGTTCCGCAAGCCGGTCCGGCCGGGCGACCAGCTCCGCATCGAGATGAAGGTGGGCAAGCGTAAGGCTACCATCGCAAAAATGTATGGCACCGCGACAGTCGACGGCGTAGTGGTGGCCGAGGCGGAGATGCTCTGCAAACTGGCCGACCGCACCGACCAGTAACCGCGAACGATGCCGATTCATCCGACCGCGATCGTCGATCCCAGCGCGCGGATCGCCGAGTCGGCCGAGGTCGGACCGTATTCGATCGTCGGAGCGGACGTGGCCATCGGCGCGCGCACTCAAGTTCAGGCGCACGTGTTCATGGAAGGCCCGCTCGAGATCGGCGAGGACAATGTTTTTTACCCGTACTCGACCGTCGGAGTCGCGCCGCAGGACATGAAATATCGCGGGGGAGCGGTCGGCGACGCGCATCGGCCATCGCAACCGCATCCGCGAATTCGTCACCATCCACCGCGGCACCGAAGGCGGCGGCATGGTGACTTCGATCGGCGACGACAATCTGCTCATGGCGTATGTTCACGTCGCGCACGATGCGCGCGTCGGCAGCCACTGCATCCTGGCCAACGCGGTCACCTTCGGCGGCCACGTGACGGTGGAAGATTGGGCGGTGATCGGAGCTTCTACCGGCGTCCATCAGTTCTGCCGTATCGGCAGGCATGCCATTGTCGGCGGCTACAGCGTGATCACGCAGGATGTGCTGCCGTTTTCCAATACCGTGACCGAGCGCGAGGCCAGGGTGTTCGGTGAAAACGCGATCGGCCTCAAGCGCCGCGGCTTCCCTGCGGAAACCATCGACGTGCTGCACAAGGCGTTTCGCCTGCTGACGCGCTCCGGCCTCAATACTACACAGGCGGTGGAACGGATCGCCGCCGAAGTCGGCCCGTCGCCCGAAGTCGCCGAGCTGATCGAATTCATCCGCGCGTCGATCCGCGGGTTCATCAAGTGATCTACGGACTCATCGCCGGCAACGGCCGCTTCCCGGTGCTTGCGCTGGAGGCGGCGCGCAAGGCCGGCCTCGAAGTCGTCGCCATCGGCATCAAAGAGGAGGCCTCGCCGGAGATCGAGCCGCTCGCCGCCCGCTGTTACTGGATCTCGCTGGGAGCGCTCGGCAGGCTGATCGAGATCTGCCACCAGGAAGGCATCACGCAGGTGATGATGTGCGGCCAGGTCAAGCACACCAAGATTTTTTCTTCCATCGTGCCGGATTGGCGATTGGTGAAGCTGCTGGCTCTGCTCGGAACCAGAAACACGGAAGGTCTCATCGCCGGGGTGGCGCGAGTGCTCCAGGGCGAAGGGATCGAGCTGGTCGATTCCACGCTGCTGTTGAAGGATCTCCTGGCGCCCGAAGGCGTCCTCACGCGCCGGGAGCCAACACCGGAAGAAACGCGGGACATCGAATACGGCCGGCGCATCGCGGGCGCACTCGCCGGGCTCGACGTGGGCCAGAGCGTGGCCATTGCCGAGCGGGCCTGCGTTGCTGTGGAAGCGATGGAGGGAACCAACGCGATGCTGCGCCGCGCCGCTGCGCTGGTCCAGGGAAAACCTCTGCGGCTGGTGAAAGCTTCCCGGCGGCGCAAGCATCTGCTGTTCGACGTTCCGGTGGTGGGTCCTGAAACCATCGCCGTGATGCGCGAGACCGGAAGCACGGCGCTGGCCATCGACGCGGGCCGGACGCTGCTGATCGACCGGGAGGAACTGCTGGCGCGGGCCGGCGAGGCCGGCATAACGGTGGTTGCATCCACGCCGGAAACGGACTAGACTTAGTCTAGTCATGCACGTCACCAACATTCACGAAGCCAAGACGCACTTTTCAAAGCTGGTCGAGCGCGTCGCGGCGGGAGAGGAAATCGTCATCGGCCGGGCGGGGAAACCGGTCGCGCGCCTGGTCCCGTACGAGGAGGCCGCTAAGCCGGTCCGCAAGCCGGGCGCCTGGCGGGGCAAGGTCAAAATCAAGCCTGGGTTCGACGCTGTGGACAAAGAGATTGAGGCGATGTTCAACGGCGAGCTTGATTGAACCTCCTTCTGGACACCCACGTTCTGCTCTGGTGGCTTGCCGACAGTCCCCGTCTGTCAAGAACCGCCCGAACCGCGATCAGGGATTCCGATTTGACCTATGTCAGCGCCGCGTCGGCGTGGGAAATTGAGATTAAGAAATCGCTTGGCAAGCTCTCGGCTCCAGACAACCTGGAGGCCACGCTCGGCGCATACCGCCTGCGCCCTTTGGCGGTGACCGTCGCGCACGCGATCGCGGCCGGCAGGTTGCCACGTCATCACGGCGATCCGTTCGACCGGATGCTGATTGCACAGGCGTCGCTCGAATCGCTCACGCTGGTGACGCGCGACGCGCGACTGAAGGTTTACGGCGTGCCCGTCCTGATCGTTTGAGGTTCATCGCGCCAGCATGTTCGTTTCAATCCGGCATCCGCACCGGGATGACTTTGTTGCCATGTCGCCGGTAGATGCGAAAATCGGAGTCCAGTGTGAAGACTTCGCCGGTCGTGTGGATTTCCGAGAGTCGAACCAGACAGGCGTCTGCGAGCGACATGGGCCTGTTACGATAGCGGACCGGGGCCGCTCGTCACTCGCCCATGTATTTTGGATTGTCGGGGAGGTCCTTGGGCAGGCCCTTCACTGCACCGGCGAGGTCGCGGGCCAGGTCGTAACACGAGGCTGCGCCGGCCGGCGATGGCTTCCGCAACACCGTTTCCAGGCTCTCTCGCACCAGGACGGATTTCGTAGTGCCCCTTGCCTTCGCCTCGCTGTCGAGCTGAGCCAACAGGTCATCGGGCAGCTTCAGCGAAATCGTGCGCATGAGGAACGGCTACTTCTTCTGCTGAACCACCGGCGCGCCGAGTTCGCGCTTCATCGCGACGGCGTTCTGGTTCGCCTGCGCCTGCATCGGTCCCGCAATCGCGGCGGATTGCTCGCTGTACTTCTGACCCGCCTGGATTCTGGTCCGGTCCTGGGTGAGCCTGCCGTACTGATAGTTGCACAGTCCCAGATAGAAATACGCCACGCCGGCCATCGACGGCTCCTTGCCGATGAAGGGAAGAGCGGCCTTGAAATCGCGGTCGCAGTCTACCCAGACTTGCCTCTGTCCCGCGACGATGCCGGCATCGTAGTAGGCGTGCCCCAGCATGGTGCCCTTCCTGGCTTCCCAAGCGGCGTCGGCAACGCCTTCCGGTTTGGCTTTCGTTCGCATCACGGTCGCCAGCTTATTGGCGTAGGTGAGAGCGCGATCTGGGCTCCTTTGCAGGTTGCCGTCCGCCAGAATCAGCAGCGCGTCTTCATTCTCCGGGCTAAACGCATTGACCTTGGCGGCGCCGTCCAGCAGTTTCTGCCCGCCCCCCTCCTTGCCGAGCGCCGCGAGGTACGCATTGGGGGTCAGCTCCATGTACTTGCTCTTCGGGTTCTGCGCGAGGAGCGTATCGACGAGGTCGACCACCCTGGCCGGATCGGTCCCGGGTTGGATCGCCGCAGACGCCAGGGCGTACTCGGAATACGTGTCGACGTCCCTGGCGAAGCCGAGGCGCTGCTTCCACGAGTCCGCCTCGACATCGGCGGGCTTGGCCGCGGTCGCCGCTTTCCGCGCCAGCGCCGAGGTTGACACAGCCAGCTTCTTGACCGTATCGGCGTCCTTCTTCGCGGTGACCGCTTCTTTCAACGCGGCGAAGCCGTCGTCCAGCTCGTCGGCCCGCACCAGGCCAGTCAGCGACAGCAGGGCAATAGGAACAATCCAGTTTTTCACAGACAGCCTCCCGAATCGTGATTATACATCTTACAGCCTCGCCTGTGAGGGCGGGGTTCCTTACGGACGGCTAAAATCGTTCCAGGTGTCCGCCCTCTACTGCGACGTCAGCCTGCCCGTTCCGCTCGACCAGACGTTCACGTATCGTCTGCCCGAGACGATGCGCCATCGCGTCGAAACCGGTTGCCGCGTGCTGGTGCCGTTCGGCACACGCAAACTTACCGGCGTAGTGCTCGCGACGCACGACCATCCGCCCGCCGGCGTGGTGAGAGAAGCGCTGCGCCTGCTCGATGAAGAACCAGCACTCAGTGAAGAGATGCTGAAGCTCGGCGGCTGGATCTCCGCTTACTATTGCGCTCCGCTCGGGGAAACGCTGCGGGCCATGACGCCGCTCTCAGGCGACGTCCGCCATACCCGGATCTACTCGCTGACGCCATCCGGCCGCGACGTGGCGCGCCAGTTGCATCTGAGCTCGGACGTGGGAGACGACCCCGCGTTTCAAATCCTGCGCCTGCTCGACGCGCGGCCTCTTTCGGCGTCTTACCTGGCGAAAAAAGTCGACCGGGGCGCCGCTCTTCTGCGTTCGCTCGAAAAGAAGGGACTCGTCGAATCCGAGGACACCGCCGCCGAGCGCGACCCTCTGCGCGCTTCCGCCGCTCGTCTGCGCGCGGAGTTTCTCGGCCGGGGAGTTGAAAAACTGCCCAAATCCGAACGTGAGCTGCTCTCTTTTCTGGAACTGCATCCGGGATCGCACAATCTGGCCGGGCTGGAGCATTCGGTTCCCAAAGCCAGCACCGCTGCGCGCGCACTGGCCCGGCGAGAGCTGGTTCGCTTGACGCTCGAACCCGTCGGCGCCGGCGTCACTCCCTTCCGGCCGCCGCACACGCTCAATCCGCATCAGCAGAAGGCGTTCGCCTGCATCCAGGCCACGCTCCAGGCGAAACAATTTCAGGCGTTTCTGTTACAGGGGGTGACCGGCTCAGGCAAGACCGAAATCTATCTCAAGGCCATCGAAGCCACGCTGGCGCTGGGCCGCACGGCGCTGATGCTGGTGCCTGAGATCGGCCTTACGCCCGCCGTGGCCGGACAGTTTCATCATCGCTTCGGCGAGCGCGTGGCGATTCTCCATTCCGCATTCCACGATTCCGAGCGCTCCCAGGAATGGCGGCGCATCCGCGCGGGCCAGGCGAGCGTCGTGGTGGCCACCCGCTCCGGGGTCTTCGCTCCGGTACGCGATTTGGGGCTGGTCGTGGTCGACGAAGAGCACGACCAGAGCTACAAGCAGCAGGACACGCCGCGCTACCACGGCCGCGACGTGGCGATTGTCCGCGCGCGCGACGCCGGAGCGGTGGTGGTGCTGGGCTCGGCCACGCCGAGCCTCGAGAGCCGCTACAACGCGGAGAGCGGCAAGTACGTGCGCCTGGAACTGCCGGAGCGGATCGAGCGCCGTCCGCTGCCTAGCGTCGAGCTGGTGGACATGCGCCAGGAGTTCCTCGAAACACGCAAGCACGCCACCTTCTCGCGAGCCCTGGTGGCCGCGGTGAGCGAGCGCCTCGAGAACGGCGAGCAGACCATGCTGCTGCTGAATCGCCGCGGATTTTCGAGTTTCGTCGCCTGCCGGGCCTGCGGCCACCATCTGGAGTGCGTCAACTGCTCGGTTACGCTGACCTATCACCGCCGCGACCGCCGCATGCTGTGCCACTACTGCAACTATTCCGAGCGCGTGCCGGACCGCTGCCCCAAGTGCGCGAGCGAGTACATCCAGTTCATCGGCCTGGGCTCGGAGCGCGTGGAAGACGAGCTGCACGGCACGTTTCCCAAGGCTCGCATCGCGCGACTGGACCGCGATACGGTCGGCGGGAAGCGCGATTACGAGACCATCCTGGCTGGTTTTCGCGATGGCAATTTTGATGTTTTGGTCGGCACCCAGATGATCGCCAAAGGGCATGACATTCCTAACGTGACGCTGGTCGGCATCGTCAGCGCCGACGTCGGGCTCGGGCTCCCGGACTTCCGCGCGGCCGAACGCACGTTCCAGCTTCTGACGCAGGCCGCCGGGCGCGCGGGGCGCGGAGAAACGCCCGGCATCGTGCTCATCCAGACCATCAATCCGGATCACTACGCCATCCGCTGCGCCGCGGCGCAGGACTACGAGGCTTTTTACCAAAAGGAGATCGAGTTCCGGCGTTTGATGCGTTATCCTCCGTTCGGCGCGCTTGCCCACGTCCTGGTGCGAGCTGCGCAAGAGGAAGAAGCGCTTCGAAAGAGCGCGGCGCTCGGCCGCCTGCTTGAGCCCGCGCCGGAAGGTGTAAAAGTGCTGGGACCGGCCGCGGCCGCCGTGCCGCGCTTGAAGAATGAGTATCGCTTTCAGATGCTGCTGAAATCGGCCAGCCGCAAGCGGCTCAGCCAGGCGCTCGGGGAGCTGCGGCGATTCGCCACGGCCGAAAAGTGGAATCCCACGACGCTGGCGATCGACGTCGATCCGGTGACACTACTTTAGTAACAATTTTACGGCGATCTTACACGGCTGTGGACCCGGGGGTGATAACTTTGGGACAAGATGAAGAAAATCACGTTCTTGCTGTTTGGACTTTGCGCCCGTGCCCTCCTGGCAGATACCGCGGCGACCACCCCCTTCTTGACGCAACTCCTGCCTGCGAACGAAACGCCCCCGATCACCGACGGCTCCACTGCCAACGTGATCGTCTTCGTCCATACGATCCGCGACAGCAGTGGCGTTGTCACGTCCGGCTCGGTGGAGTTTCGTGTCGCGACCAGATTCTCGGGCGCAGTGACGGTCACAGGTCTGCACATCCACAAGGGGGCCGCGGGAGTCGCCGGATCGATCGTGATTGGGACCGACGTGAACGCAAGCGACAAGAAAATCGCCATCGACGCTTCCGGCAGGGCGAATATATTGAAGCAGGTCCAGTTTCCGCAGACCGGGGTTGACCTCGGGACGGTCGTTGATCTGCTCGCAAACCCGCAAAGCTACTACGTCAACATCCACACCACCGATAACCCGGACGGGGCCATGCGCGGGCAGCTTCTGCTGGCTGCGGGCAAGGTTGTGATGGGCCTGATGAGCACGCAGAATGAGGTTCCCCCGGTACCCGCGAGTGGTTCCGCGGTTGCTTCCGTGTTTTTGTTTCGGGCGCGGGATAGCTCCGGGGCGGTCGTGATGGCTGAGGCCATTTTCAACCTGGAGTATGCGGGGTTTGACGCTACTTCCGGAGCCATGTTCACCGGATTTCACATTCACAGCGGTGGCGCAGGCTTCAATGCTCCGGTGATCATCAATACGGGTATTTCGGCCGCCAGCTCTGTTCCGATCGATCCTTCCGGAAACGGGAGTCTGTCCTATGAAGTGGCGATCGCGCCCACCGACGCCAGCTACCCTGCGGAGATCGTAGCCATCAACGGGCTGTTCGATAATCCCGACAATTACTACATTAATGTCCACACCGACGCGTTTCCGGGCGGGATCGCCCGGGACCAACTGCGGAACGTCGACGCCGGAACGTTTCAGGTGAGCATGCTCCCCTCCAATGAGACGCCGCCGATTTCCGGCCTGGCGGCTAGCGGGACGGCGCGCGCGGTGGTGACGACGGTTCGAAACGCGGATGGCAGCGTCGCGGCCGGCGCGGTTCTGTTCGACGTGAATTACCGGGGCTTCCCGGCCGGCACCACGTTCACCGGTTTTCATATCCACGATGGCGTGGCGGGCGCCCCCGGCGGGGTTACGATCAACACCGGATTGAGCGCCACCAACACCATCGTCAGCGAAAGCGGGAACGGGAATATTTTCAAGATTGTGACGGTTCGCACGCCGGCGGGCGTCGCCACGCTGAACAACATCGTCAAGGACGCCTCGCAGGCGTATATCAACCTCCACTCCACCGTAAACCCGGGTGGCGCGATTCGCGATCAGCTCGCCGGCGCGCCGGCGAAACCCAACGTCCAGGGAGTGGAGGCTGCCGGCTCGGGCGTCACAACCGCGGCGCCAGGCTCGCTTGTGTCGATTTATGGAAGCGGCTTTGCCGCCTCCTCAACGACTCTGGGCGCCTTCCGGGGATTGACGGCTTTGCCTGCGTCCTTGAACGGAGCCACGGTTTCCATCGGTGGAGTCAACGCACCGTTCTACGGCATGAGTCCGGGTCAAATCAACGTGCAGGTTCCGTTTGAAGTAGCGGCGGGCATGCAGCCGCTGACGGTCACGACGGCGGGGGGCATGAGCGCTATGAGCATCACCGTTGCGCCGGTGGCTCCCAGCATCTTCGCCGACGCCGCTGGTCTGGGAGCGGTGATCAAGAACAGCGATTATTCGCTCGTCACGCCGGCCAATCCGGTGAAAGCGGGCGATATCGTCGTGATCTACTCGACCGGCCTGGGTCAGTCGGTTCCGGCGGCGCTCAAGACCGGTGACCTGACGCTAATCGACGCGCTGCGGAATACCGCTACGGCATCGGTGACGATCGGCGGCAAGGACGCCCAGGTGTTCTACTCGATCGCGACTCCGGGCGTCGCGGGCGTCTACCAAACGGCCGTGAAGGTGCCCGACGGCGTGAGCGGTTCGGCCGCGCTGGTGCTGAAGATCGGCGCGGGGTCGTCAAATACGGTGAACCTCGCGGTGCAGTAATCCGGCGCGCGAGGCCCTCGCTACAATGTGATGAGGGGAGGGCCTATGAGCCGTCTATTAGTCGTGATCACGCTCGGCGTTCCGCTGACGTTGTACTCCCAGAAGCCTGCCAAACAAACCGAGGTCAAAGTTCAAAAGACTTCGCTTTCGCGCGATCAGGAGCTGCAACTCGGCAAGGAAGCGGCGGCCCAGGTTGAGCGCGAGAGGGAAGTGATCCACAACGCGGAAATCGAACAGTGGCTCAACCAGATCGGGCAGAATCTGGCGAAGACCCCGCAGGCCAACGCCTATCCGTATTACTTCAAGCTGGTCAACGACACCTCCATCAACGCCTTTGCCCTGCCGGGAGGACCGATGTACGTGCACACGGGTCTGCTCAAGGCGGCCGACAGCGAAGGGGAAGTGGCTGGCGTTCTGGCGCATGAGATGTCGCACGTCGCGCTGCGGCACGGGGCGGCGCAGATGGGCAAGCAACAGACGTTCGGGACCCTGTTCGAAGTGCTGGGGGCGGTGGCGGGCGCGGTTACGGGCGGCCAGAACGGGCAATGCGGCATGCTGTGCCAGATCACGCAAGTGGGCACGAGTCTCGGTGAAAACTCCGTGCTGATGAAGTTCTCGCGGGGCTTCGAGCGCGACGCGGATCTGAACGGCGCGCGGATGATGGCCTCGACCGGTTACGACCCGATCCAGCTTCCCAAGTTCTTCGAGAAGCTGGAGGCGTCGGCAGGCACCGCCGGCGCGCCCACGGGACTGGCGCAGTGGATGAGTTCGCACCCTGCCACCGGCAGCCGCATCAAATACGTCTCCGACGACCTCAAGTTTTACCCCAAGCGCGATTATTCGGCCGGCACCGGGAACTTTCCTCGCGTGAAACAACTGGTCGCAGCGCTGCCTCCGCCCAAACCGCAACCCGGAGCTTTGATCCTCGCGAAGCAGGGCGCGAGCCCGCGGTCGAACCTTCCCTCGGGTTTCAAGGATTATCAGGCGAATGGGTTCGCGATCGGCTATCCCGGCGCGTGGCAGCTCGGACAGCCTCAGCCAGGCGGCAGCCTCTACATCGTCCCCCAAGGCGGCGCGATCCAGAGCAAGAACGGCGGAACAGAACTCCTGCTCGGGGCGATGATCGACTACTACGTGCCGCAGGCGGGCGCCGCCGCGGTCAACCTGGACGCAAGCACGAAAGAATTTGTGGACTCTCTTCAGAAGGGCGATTCCAACCTGCGCGCCGACCGGCCGGAGCGAGCCAGCGTCGGGGGCAAGCCGGGCCTGATGACCAAGCTCAACACCAAGACGTCGTATCAGCAGGACCCCACCCAGGTGGTCTATCTGTACACGGTCGCGCGGGACGCCGGGCTCTGGTACGTGGTGCTGGCCGCGCCGCCTACCAAGCTGAACGAGGCCGATCCGCTGTTCAAGCAGATGATCGGCACGGTTCAGTTCCCCAACTAAAAGTGCCTGTATTTCAACGGACGATCCGTGTCAAGACCAAAGGGCATACCGACGTCATCGATATCACGTCGCAGGTAGAGCGCATCGTCGCCGACAGCGGCGTTCGCGAGGGCATCGTGAACGTTTCCGGCCGCGGTTCCACGCTCGCGGTGACCACGATCGAGTTCGAACCGGGCGCGGTCGCGGATTTGCAGCGCGCGCTGGAACAGATCGCGCCGGCGAACGACGACTATGCTCACAACGCCCGCTGGGGCGACCGGAATGGCTACGCGCATCTGCGCAGCGCCCTGATGGGCACTGCGAAGACTTTCCCGGTTTCAAACGGCGCGGTGCACGTGGGAACGTGGCAGCAGATCGTGATCTGCGATTTCGATGAACGCCCGAGGGAGCGGGAGATCACAGTAACGGTTGTGGGTTGATTGTGCCACCATAGTTCGATGCGCCGGGTTCCCGCCTGGGTTTGGCTCTTCGTTGCCGGCCTCTCCGTCTTCTGGATCATGCTGGGCTCGCTGAGCGTGGACAACGCCCGGCGTCACGACTATCTCAACCTCTACACCGGGGCTTCGCTCGCGCTCCACGGGCGTTTCGCGGATTTGCACGACACCGGCGTGCAGCTCGAGCTCGAGCGGAAAATCGTCCCCACCACCGGGCCGCTGGTGCCCTTCGTTCGTCCGTCCTTCTACGCTCTGCTGCTCGCGCCGATGGCGTTGCTTCCGTATGGGACGGCGTTCTGGTGCTGGATTGCGCTCCAAACCGCTCTGCTCGCCGGCTGTTGGGCCTGGAGCTTCCGCCGCTTCGGTCCCGACGCGCTGGTCTTCTCCGCCCTGTATCTTCCCACCGCGCTCGGCATCGCCAACGGGCAGGATTGCACCGTCCTGCTGGCGCTGATCATGTGGGCCTACTCGCTCGCCGAAAAGGAAAAGTTCCTGGCGAGCGGAGCCGTTATCGGCCTCATGCTGGTAAAATTTCATTTGGTGCTGCTGTGGCCTGTGGCCTTGCTCGTTCAAAGGCGCTGGAAAATGCTCAGCGGCTTCCTCGCCGCGGCGGCGGCCGAGGTCGCGGTCTCGGCGGCTCTCGGAGGCGTGCACGGCGTCCGAAATTACGTGGCGCTGCTCCAGAACAAGGATCTGGACCGGCTCTCGCCCACTCCGGAATTCATGATCAGCTTCCAGGGCCTGGCCGCGAACTTGAACATCGCCTCCACGGCCGGAAAGGCGGCGATCGTCGCGGCTATGCTGGCGCTGTTTGCGATCGCGATCTGGAGGGCCCCTCTGCCCAGGTTGTTCGCCGCGGCCTCGGCGGGCTCGCTCCTGGTGGTGCCCCACGTTTACGGATACGACGCCGCTCTGCTGCTGCTGGGCCTGTTACTGACGATCTTCCGTGCCGCGCGTCCGGCCCCGCGCATCGTCGCCACGCTGCTCACGACGCCCATTCCGTTCGGCCTCACGCTCGCCGATAAGCCCTGGGCCGCGGCCGCGTCGCTGTCGCTGACCGTCTTTCTGGCCGTGCTGGCCTTCGACAGAACTTCGCTATCCTGAATTTTCCATGGATATCGTCACCGGTCAAATCGGCTGGATCGAGGTTGTTTGCGGCCCCATGTTCTCGGGCAAGAGCGAAGAGCTGATTCGCCGGCTGCGCCGCGCCCGCATCGCCCGCAAGCGCGTGCAGGTGTTCAAGCCCTCGATCGACGACCGCTATTCGCAGGACGAAATCGTTTCTCACGGCGATCAGCGGATGAAATCGGATCCGGTCGCCGCCGCACGCGACATCCTGGCCAAAATCGACTGGCGCACGCAGGTGGTGGGCATCGACGAATCGAATTTCTTTGGGCCGGACCTGGTGGAGGTCGCGACCCAGCTCGCCGACATTGGCAAGCAGGTGATCATCGCCGGGCTCGACACGGACTACCTGGGGCGGCCGTTTTCGCCCATGCCGGAGCTTCTGTGCCTAGCCGAATCGATCACCAAGGCGCTGGCGATCTGCATGCGCTGCGGCAACCCGGCCAAACACACGCAGCGTCTGGTGGAATCGCACGACCTGATTGTGGTGGGAGCGGCCGGCATGTATGAGGCGCGCTGCCGCCGCTGCTTCGAGCCGGGCGTGCCGAAGCAGGAGATAATGGAATTCGCCCGGCCGTGATGCTACGCGGAGATCAGAACAAGGCCGTCCACCATCGAATAGTCCCTCTGATTGTTGGTGATCGGGGGAACCTGATAATAGAGTGCACTGGCCGCAATCCAGGCGTCAGCGGTTTGAATGGGACGTCCCCTCTTCTTCGCGATGAAGGAAATTTCAGCCCAGGCGAAGCACAGTTCACGGCTCACGGGCAGAACCGTGTAATGCGCCAAATGCTGAGCGAGCTCGCGCTTTCTCGCGTGGCCCCACGCCCGCTCGAGCGCCCATCGCTCCAATTCAGCCAGTGTCATAAAGGAGATGCCGAGCAGTCGCCCGCTAATGTGAGGCCGGTAGGCCAGCGCTCGCGAGTCTCCCTTGAAAAGCATCGACACGACGTCGGTGTCGACTATGGCGGCATTCACGGAAGACGTTCCGGGCGGCCTCCCTCGCGACGCCACTCGCGCAGCATCGTCAGGAACTCATCCGGCGACTCGTCGCCCGGTGATGGTTTGCCGAGCAGAGAGTCGAAGTCATCGATGGGTGCAACGCCTTGCTGAGCAGCCAGTTCCTCTAAAGATGGACTACCGTTGAATTCGGAACGAGGTGACGGGACTTGTTTCTCCTTCTCCACTATTCGTAGAGTATCAGTTTCAGCCTAAAGTCACGCTGACATGTTCCTCGAATACCGGAACGCCTCCGCACGGGTGCTCGATCTGCCGTACAACCAGCCGGAACTGTCCATCAACATCGGCGTGGCGGCGGCGCTGTACAAGAAGCTCGCTACCGCAACCGATGGCTACGCCGGCGATGTGCCGATCACTCACCGCGGTAAAAGTCGCGATCGACGTGGAATCGCACGACCTGATTGTGGTGGGAGCGACCGGCATGTATGAGGCGCGCTGCCGCCGCTGCTTCGAGCCGGGCGTCCCCAAGCAGGAAGTGATGGAATTTGGATAGTGGCCCCACTGCCGGAATCTTCCTTGCGCATGCTACTCTATTATTTTGCGTCGTTCCTATGCCCGCGCGGGTGAGCGAGACGTTTGTCCTGCGCACGTACCCCTTCCGTGAAGCGGACCTGATCGTGAGCTTCTTTACCCGCGACCTGGGGAAACTGCGCGGCGTGGCCCGGCGGGCTCGCCGGCCGAAGAGCCCTTTCGGTTCCGGGTTGGAGCGGCTGTCCCACGTTCGGATGGCTTATTCCCAGCGGGAGAACGCGGAGCTGGCCAGCCTCACCGGCTGCGAGCTGATCCAGTCGCAGTTCGGTGTGCAGAGCGACTATGCGAAAGGTGTCGCGCTTGACTATTTCACGGAGGTGACCGAGCAATTGTTGCCGCCGCATGAGCCAAACGAAAAGTTTTTTCGCCTGCTGGCAGCGGTCCTCGCCTATATCAGATCCTGTGAGGAAATCTGGCCGGCCGTGGCCTATTTCAGCCTGTGGGCCGTGCGGCTCGCCGGTATCCTGCCGGAGCTTCGCGTGAGCCGCGAAACCGGCGAGATCGCGCGGGAGATGCTGGAGAAACCGCTGAGCGCGCTGAGCCCGCGTCCATGGTCGAAATCGACGGCGAGCGACCTGCGCCGCATCCTGATCCGCACTATGGAACATCACGTCGAGCGCAAATTCCTGACGGTTCCTCTCCTAGAGGCTCTGTAACCATTCCATGGATACTTTTCAGGACACCATCCTCAAATTGAAGCGCTACTGGGCCGAGCGCGGCGCCATCATCCAGGAGCCCTATGATATCGAGGTCGGCGCGGGCACCATGTGCCCGGAGACGTTCCTGCGCGTGCTCGGTCCCAAACCGTATCGCGTGGCCTACGTCCAGCCCAGCCGCCGCCCGGCCGACGGCCGCTACGGCGAAAATCCCAACCGTCTGTACAAGCACCAGCAGTTGCAGGTGATCCTGAAACCGTCGCCCGACGACGTGATCGATCAATACCTGGCGAGCCTGGAAGCGATCGGGATCGATCTTTTGAAGCACGATATCAAGTTCGAAGAGGACAACTGGGAAGCCCCCACTCTGGGCGCCTGGGGCATCGGATGGCAGGTGATGCTCGATGGTCTGGAGATCTCGCAGTTCACTTACTTCCAGCAATGCGGCGGCATGGATCTCGACCTGGTGCCGGCCGAGCTTACCTACGGGCTCGAGCGGATTTCGGCATTCTTACAGGGCGTCGAGAGCGTGTACGACATCGAGTGGGCGCCGGGCGTGAAGTACTCCGAGGTGCGCCTGGCCGACGAGGTTCAATCTTCGGTCTACAACTTTGAGATGGCCGACGTCGAGCGCCTCTGGCGTCTTTTTTCCGAGCACGAAGCCGAGTGCAAAGGCCTGCTCGGGCAATACGAGAAGTATCCCAGCCAGGGGCGTTTTCCCGTGCTCCCGGCCTATGAGCAGGTGCTGAAATGCTCGCACGTGTTCAATCTGCTGGACGCGCGCGGCGCGATCTCGGTGACCGAGCGCGTGGGCGTGATCAAGCGCGTGCGCGACCTGGCGGTGGGCACGGCAAGACTCTGGGTGGATCAGCCGCAATGAATTTTCTTTTGGAGATCGGCACCGAGGAAATTCCGCACTGGATGATTCCAGGCGCGCTGAAACAGCTAGCCGCGCTCGAACTGTTCGGAGCAGTCCTGCAGGTGGATGCGACGCCGCGCCGCCTTGTGGTCCAGGCCTCCGGCGTTTCCGAGCGCACACCCGACGAGCACCAGACTGTCAAAGGCCCGCCCATTTCGGCCGGCGACCAAGCCGCCGCCGGATTTGCGAAAAAGCAGGGCGCGACCCCGGCTGAGCTCGAAAAAGTGGGAAATTACTACCAGCTTCGCAAACGCGTCCCTGGCCGGGCCGTCCGCGATCTGCTCGCCGAGTCGCTGCCCGGCGCGATTGTGGGAATCCAGTGGCCGAAGACCATGTATTGGACCGGCAAGGGCGGGCCGCGCTTCATCCGGCCCATCCGGTGGATCGTCGCATTGCTCGACGATCAGGTGATTCCCTTCGAGATTGCCGGTGTCAAGAGCGGCAATTTAACCCGCGGGCACCGCCGTCTCGGCTCCTCGTCGATCCCGGTGACCATCGCCAGCTACGAGAGCGAGCTGCGGAAGAACTTCGTCATCCTGTCGTCTCATGAACGGCGTCACAAGATCGAAACCGAGGCGGTGAACCTGGGCGCAAAGCTCGATCCCGATCTGCTCGAGACCCTCACCTTTATCACCGAGTATCCGACCGCGATCCGCGGAGACTTCGACCCGGCGTATCTGGAATTGCCCGCCGAGGTGCTGACCACCGTGATGCGGCATCACCAGAAGTATTTCGCGGTGGAGGGAGCCCCCGGGAGACTCGCGCCGAATTTTGTCGCGGTGATGAATACCGGCGGAGATCCCGGGGGGTTGGTGAAGCGCGGCAACGAGCGCGTTCTCAGGGCGCGCTTCAACGACGCGCGATTCTTCTGGGAAGTGGATCAGCGGAAGAAGCTGGCGGATCGCGTATCGGACCTGGCGCATGTGACGTTCCAGGCCAAGCTCGGATCATATCTGGAGAAAACGAATCGCGTGGTCGAACTGGTGAAAACCCTGGGCGGCGCCGAGCACGCGCAACGCGCGGCGCTGCTGTCCAAGTGCGACCTCACCACGGAGATGGTGAAAGAGTTCACCGATCTTCAGGGAATCGTCGGCGGGCTCTACGCCAAGGCGCAAGGGGAGCCCGAGCCCGTCTGGCGCGCGATCTATGAACACTACAAGCCGCTGAGCATGGACGACTCGATCCCGGAGACTCGCGAAGGCCAGATCCTGGCGCTAACCGACAAGCTCGACACTTTGCGCGAGTGCTTCAAGATTGGTCTCGTTCCGACTGGCTCGAAAGACCCGTTCGCGCTGCGGCGCGCCGCGCAGGGCATCGTCAGGATTCTGGTGGAAGCGCAGATTAACCACACACTAGCATCTCTGGTAGCGACTAATGAGATCGCGTTATTGGAATTCCTGGAGGAGCGCGCCCACCATTATTTCCGCGAGATCCGTGGGTTCAAGTACGACGAAGTCAACGCCGTGCTGAAGAAATTCGGCAGTACAACACTGGTTGACGTCGAGTTGCGGCTCACGGCTCTCGCCGCCGTGCGCCCAACCGAGGATTTTGAACCTTTAGCCGCTAGCTTCAAGCGAATCCGCAATATTCTACGGCAGTCGGGACTCTCGCATTACCCAGCACTAAATACGGCACTGCTCGAACCTGGGCCGGAGCGCGACTTGTACGACGAGTATTTGCGCGTACGCGATGCGACTAAGAGTGCGACTTATAGAGCAGCACTCGAGACCATCGCTTCACTGCGGCCCCGCGTCGACGCATTCTTCGATAAGGTGCTGGTAAATGCGCTGGATTCTGATATCCGTGCGAACCGGCTTACGTTGCTCCAGCGGCTGCTGGTCGAATTTTCCACGATCGCCGATTTCTCGGAGATCGTCACCTCAGGAGACCAAAAGTGAAGAACTACGTCTATAGCTTCGGCGGCGGCAAAGCCGATGGCGACGGCACGATGAAGGAGATTCTCGGCGGCAAGGGCTCCGGCCTCCACGAGATGAGCCGCGCAGGAGTTCCGGTGCCACCCGGATTCACCATCTCCACCGAAGTCTGCAACATCTATTTCCAGAGCGGCAACAAGGTGCCTAGCGAGATCGACCACCAGGTGCTGGCCGCGCTCGCGAAACTTGAAGCGCACATCGGCCGCAAGCTCGGCGATCCGAAGAATCCCCTGCTCGTCAGCGTCCGCTCCGGCGCCAGATTTTCGATGCCGGGCA
>JBGPLI010000038.1:0-31651 GCA_041486445.1 Bryobacteraceae bacterium | reverse complement strand
GTTGCGGCGGCCGGGGCTCTCGGACTTATCGCCGTGCGTTTCCGGCCGCCAATGGTTTGAACCGCCTCTCACGGGGGATCTGGGATCGCTGTCTGGCGTCCCCTGTGGGGCCCGCTTCGATGCGCGGCTCTTTGAAATCCGGCGTTGCCGGCCGCAGCCGGCCCCCGAACAGCGCGGGCGGCCGAACTGGGTGTCGTACAGCCGCCCAGCAAGCGCCTACGGTAAGACTGAATCGTGGAGTTCGAATAGGATGCCGACAAGGCAGGTTCGAACCTGTCCAAGCATGGAGTCAGCTTTGCGGAGGCGATGACGGTATTCGGCGACCCGCTCGAAGTGATGATTCCCGGCCCAGTGCGCTCGGCCGTGGAGTTGCGATTCGTCAGCATTGGTCTTTCTGAAACACATCGGTTGCTGGTCGTCGCCTACACCGAACGCGATCGGCGGGTTCGAATCATCAGCGCGCGGGAGGCCACCCCGAGAGAACGGAGACAGTATGAGTCAACAGGTCAGCCCTGAAGGCGACGAAGACATTCTGCCGGAGTACGACTTCTCTCACGGTGTGCGAGGGAAGCATCACGCAGCCTACAAGGCAGGAACGAATGTGATTTTCCTTGAGCCCGATCTCGCGAAGGTTTTCAAGGATTCGGCCGCTGTCAACCGGGTGCTGCGGCTACTTCTGAATCTCGCCAACGAGAACGTCTCTACCGATCGGCCTGCCTGACAGAGTGCCCGTTGCGTTTTTCGGTCCCATGTGATTACATTGGAATTACATGGCCGCCAAGACCCGCATTATCCGCATCGGCAACTCCCGGGGCATACGGGTTTCGAAAGTGCTTCTGGAGCAGGCGCAACTCCCGGAAGAAGTCGAGCTGCACGCCGAGCCAGGACGGCTGGTGGTCCGGGCAGCCCGGCGCCCGCGCGCCGGTTGGGCTGACGCCGCCCGCGCGATGCGCCAGCGCGAGGATGACCGGCTTCTCGACCCGCCGGCCAGCACGCGATTCGACGAACAGGAGTGGAAATGGCGGTGACGCCAGTGGTACCTGCGCGGGGCGAGGTGCACCTGGTTCGCCTGGACCCCACCCGAGGCAGCGAAACACGCAAGACACGTCCGTGCCTGGTCGTGGCTCCAGACGAGCTCAATCAGCACCTACGCACGACCCTGGTGGCTCCGATGACGACGGCTGGGCGGGCGTACCCATGGCGCATCCCGTACCGGTTTCACAACCGCGCCGGATTCGTGGCGCTCGATCAGCTTCGCGCGATCGACACCGAGCGCCTGGTGAAGCGTCTGGGACGGCTCGCAGCGCCGACCGTTGGCGAGGTCCTGCTCGCGTTGCAGGAAATGTTCGCGGACGCAGGCTAACCGGCGATATGCGTGCTCCCACGACTCTCCCCGCGAAATACTTCACCGACGCGGACGTCTTCCGCGCCGAAATGGAGCGTTTCTTTTTCCAGAAATGGATCTGCGCAGGGCGCGCGGACCAGATCCCGGCAGCGGGCGACTATTTCCTGCGCGAAGTCGCCGGCGAAAGCGTCATCATCACGCGCGATGCAGGCGGCGCGGTGCGCGCCTTCTATAACGTCTGCCGACATCGAGGCACACGCATCTGCGCCACGCCTCAGGGCGCCTTCGCGGGACGGATCACTTGCCCCTACCACGGATGGACCTATGCATTGGACGGGTTGCTGGTGGGAGCGCCGCACATGGACGAGTCCACCTTCTCGCGCGCGGACTATCCCCTGCACGCGGTGCATACGGGCGTCTGGGACGGGCACATCTTCCTCAATTTCGCCGAACACCCGCAGCCGCTGGCCGCCCAGCTCGCCGCGCTGCCGGAAAAGTTCGCGCCCTGGCGGATGCAGGAGCTGCGCCTGGCCCGGCGCATCGTCTACGACGTCAGGGCCAACTGGAAACTGATCGTCCTCAACTACAACGAGTGCTTGCATTGCCCCCTGGTTCATCCGGCGATCAACAAGCTGACCAGCTATTTGAGCGCCGATAACGAAGCGCCGCAGCCGGGCTACCTCGGCGGCGCGATGACGTTCCGGGACGGCGTCGAGACCATGAGCCTCGACGGAATCCGGCGGCGCGACTATCTGCCCGGCTTGAACGACGCGCAGCGGAGAGTGGTCTGCTACTACACCGTCTATCCGAATCTCCTGCTCAGCCTTCACCCGGATTACATGATGACGCACACGCTGTGGCCCAAAGCTGCGGATCGCACCGGGATCGTCTGCGAATGGCATTTCCACCCCGATGAGATGGCCAAGCCAGACTTCCGTGCCGACGATGCGATCGAATTCTGGGATCTGACCAACCGCGAGGATTGGAACATCTCCGAGCTGTCGCAGCTCGGGATTCAGTCGCGCGCCTACACGCCGGGCCCGTATTCGGTCCGCGAGGCGCTGTTGTGGGCGTTTGACCAGACGGTGCTGTAAGCTGATATCGTGCTTCGAGTCTTAGCTTGTGTGTTTCTCCTCGTGGGCTCGGCCCCGGCGGCCGTTCTGCTGGAAGGCGCGCGCGTCATCGTCGACGCCCGCCGCCCCGCCATCGAAAACGGCGCGCTCCTGATCGACAACGGCCGCATCGTCAAGGCCGGGAAAAAGGGCTCGGTGCACGCACCGGCCGGCGCTCAGCGCGTGGACCTCACGGGCAAGACCATCATGCCGGCGCTGATCGACGCGCACGTCCACCTCGGCTATCAGAAGGACCTCATTTTTTCCGGGCAGAACTTCACGCGCGACAACCTGGTCGATCAGCTCAACCGGTACGCCTACGCCGGCGTGGCCGCTGTCCTGTCGCTCGGCACCGACCTCGGCGATCTGCCGTTCGAGCTGCGCGCGGAGCAGGAGGCCGGGCGTCTTGGAGGCGCGTTATTCCGCACCGCGGGGCGGGGCATGGCCGCGCCGAATGCCGGACCGGGCGCTGCGGAGCTGAAGCCGTCCGCCTACGCGCTGGCGAACGAAGAAGAGGCGCGCAAGGCCGTACGCGAGCAGGTGGCCCGCAAAGCCGACTTCATCAAGGTGTGGGTGGACGATCGCAACGGGACCGTCCAGAAAACCAGCCCGGCCCTCTATCGCGCGATCATCGACGAATCGCACAAGCTGGGGACGCGCGTCATCGCGCACGTCTATTACCTGGAGGACGCGAAGGGCCTGGTGCGCGCGGGCATCGACGGCTTCGCCCACCTGGTGCGGGACCGCGAGATGGACCCGGAGCTGATCGCGATGATCAAGCAGCGCGGCGTGGTGATGATCCCCAACCTCGCGCTGGCCGAGAACAACTCGCGAGCCCAGGTTCCGGCCTGGCTCGACGATCCCCTGCTCGAGGAAACCTGGCCGGCTACGGTGATCTCCCGCGCGCGCGCCTCCTACGCGCAACGGCCTCCGGAAGCGGTCGCGCGGGCGCAGAACACGTATCAGATCATGGAGCACAATCTCGCGAAGCTGAACGCCGCGGGCGTCAGAATCGCCTTTGGCGCGGACTCGGGCGCCGCACGCGACCATTTCCACGCCTACACCGGCCACCGCGAGCTGCAGCTCATGGTCGCGGCGGGCATGACGCCGGCGCAGGCGCTCACCGCGGCGACAGTCGCCTCCGCAGCGTTCCTGCGGCTGAGCGATCATGGAACGCTCGAGGCCGGAAAGAGCGCCGATTTCGTGGTGCTCGACGGGAACCCGCTGGACAATATCGCCAATACGACGAAGATCGCGAAAGTCTACCTGCGCGGGCAGGAGCTTGATCGTCAGGCGATGCGAGCCGCCTGGAAATAGACCCAGTCCTGCCGATAAGATCAGTGTGAAGCTCACGGCGATAGCGATGATGGCGGCGCTCACGGGAGTTGCCGCGCAGGCAGCGGAGCGTCACGTGACGGTTTGCATGGAAGCCGCCCAGCTGGGCTTGGCGGAATCCAACGCCAACGCCCGGGCGCTTGCGTCCACGATGTTTGCGCGTGTTGGCGTCACAATCAAATGGCGGCTGGGACTCCGCGGCTGCCCGCCCAAGAGCATCCTGATCGGCTTGGATGACACTACTCCGCCGGCGCTGTATCCCGGCGCGCTGGCCTGGGCGCAACCTTACGAGGGCACGCAGATCCGCATTTTCAACGACCGGCTTGCCCGGAACCACGGACCAGCCCACGTGCCGGTGGTGCTGGCCCACGTGCTGGTTCATGAGATCGCGCACCTGTTACAAGGCATCAGCCGGCACTCCAACCATGGAGTGATGAAATCGAAGTGGGAGAAAAGGGATTTCATGCAGATGGTCTGGGAGCCTCTTACGTTTACCGAAGAGGATGTCGCCTTGATCCATCGGGGGCTCGCCGGAAGGGCCGCCGGAGCCCTCACGGAATGGCCCTAAAGAGTGGGCATCTGCGCTAACCTCCCGCGGTTCCATGACGCCCTCCCGTTGTCGGTCCGGGTTTTCCCCGGCACGTGTGTGACGCAGTTGCGGCCGACGCTCTCAAACAATGAAATTCGCAGCAATGACACTGATGGCGGCGCTCACGGGAGTAGCGGCGCCAACCGCCGAGCGTAACGTGACGGTTTGCATGGAAG
This sequence comes from Bryobacteraceae bacterium, assembly GCA_041486445.1. Taxonomy (GTDB): domain Bacteria; phylum Acidobacteriota; class Terriglobia; order Bryobacterales; family Bryobacteraceae; genus Palsa-187. The sequence goes on along the minus strand of JBGPLI010000038.1, from coordinate 27,094 downwards.
GCGGCGAGGCGCGCCCGGCGGAATCCAGCGCCCGCGCGCTTGCATCCACGATGTTCGCTAGGGTTGGGGTCACGATTAAGTGGCGGATGGGGCTCGGCGGCTGCCCTCGGCAGGGCATCCAAGTCACTTTAAGGGAGCGCACCCCGGCCGCGCTGTATCCGGACGCCCTGGCCCGGGCTCTGCCTTATGAGGGCACGCAGATCCGTGTTTTCAGCGACCGGATCGCCCAGACCCACGGACCAGCCGAGGTGCCGGTCGTGTTGGCTCACGTACTGGTTCATGAGATCACGCATCTGTTGCAAGGCGTCAGCCGGCACTCCGACCAGGGAGTAATGAAAGCCCAGTGGGAGCAGAGGGACTTCATGCTCATGCGTTGGGAGCCACTCTTGTTTACCGATGAGGATATCCACTTGATCCGTCAGGGACTGACGCAACGGGGGGCGCGTGCGGCCCGGCCGGCGAATGGCGCTTTACTGGACTCTGCGGAATGAGCGAGGGGAGTAAACTATAGTGCGGTGGACCCCGAACGTTATCGCCAACTCGAGGAGCTGTACCATCTAGCGCGGGAGAATCGCGCGGCGTTGGACCAAGCCGATCCCGAGCTGCGGCGCGAGGTAGAGTCGCTGCTCAAGCAGGATGGGGTTTCACTTCCCAGTTTGCCGAAGCTGGCCGATCATTCCACCGTCACGCAGGTCGCTGCCGGCACACTACTCGGCCCTTATCGAATAGAGGCTCGGATCGGTGCGGGGGGAATGGGCGAGGTCTACCGCGCTGTTGACACCCGGCTGGACCGCAAGGTCGCCATCAAGATCTCCGCTCGGCAGTTCAGCGAGCGCTTCGAGCGCGAGGCGCGCGCCATTGCGGCGCTGAATCATCCGCACATCTGCACGCTCTATGATGTCGGGTCCAACTACCTGGTGATGGAGTTGGTCGAAGGCAAACCGCTCAAAGGACCTCTGCCGCTGGACCAGGCTCTGCGCTACGGCGCCCAGATCGCCGATGCGCTGGCTGCGGCGCACGCTAAAGGGATCGTTCACCGCGATCTGAAGCCGGGCAACATCATGCTGACCAAGTCCGGCGTCAAGGTGCTGGATTTCGGACTGGCAAAATCGCTGGAGGATGGTACGCTGACGGCCACCAACGCCGTGATGGGCACGCCGGCCTACATGGCGCCCGAGCAGAGGGAAGGCCGGGAGTGCGACGCACGGACGGATATCTACGCGCTGGGCCTGGTGCTCCGCGAGATGGCTCCAGATTTGCCTCCGCATCTTGCACGCGTCGTGGAGCGGTGTCTCGCGACAGAGCCTGAGAACCGGTGGCATTCAGCCAAAGACGTCCAGTTCGAGCTGGAAGTGACATCACCGGCGACAAGATCGCCGGCGCCACCAGTGCCACTGGGTTGGATCGCGGCCGCAGCCATAGCACTCGTGGCTGCCTTTCTCTATTTCCGCCAAGCGCCGCAGGCCGAACATGTGTTGCGCTCCACCATCGCCGCGCCCGCCAACACGACCAACATCCACAGCTTCGCCATTTCTCCCAATGGGCGTTATCTCGCCATCGCGGCCGAGGCCAACGGCAAGCGCCAGCTCTGGCTGCGCGCGCTGGACGCGCTCCGGGCGCAGCCGATGCCGGGCACCGACGAGGCCACATACCCCTTCTGGTCGCCCGACAGCCGCTACATCGCGTACTTCGCGCAAGGCAAGCTCAAGAAGATCCCCGCCAGCGGCGGACCGGCGCAAACGATATGCGACGTGCCTGTCGGCAACGGCGGATCTTGGAACCGCGACGACGTGATCCTGTTTTCTCCCAGTGGCGCCGGGACCGCAATTCAGCGCGTATCCGCCGCCGGCGGCGTTCCGGCCGACGTGGCCAAGCGCGAGGGCGTATCCCTATTTCCCGCGTTCCTGCCCGACGGCCGCCATTTTCTGTACGTGATCGGCGGAGGATCGGTGGGGCAGAATGGCGTCTATCTAAGTTCGCTGGATGGCAAGGAGAACCGGCGTATCCTCCCGGACTTGTCCAGCGTGACCCTTGCGGCTGGCCGGCTGCTGTTCATCCGCGAAAACACCCTGATGGGCCAGCCCTTCGATGCGGCGAGCGGGCAGGCTAGGGGCGAGGCGTACCCAGTCGCCGAGGGCGTTTCCTTCATCACCCTTCCCAACTTCGCTCCGGTCACTGCGTCGGAAGCCGGAGTGCTTGTGTATGAGAGCGGTGGCGAGGCGAGCGGCAACCAGATCGCCTGGTACGATCGCAGCGGCAAGCTTCTAGTCGCTGTCGGCGCCCCCGGCCGCGTTCTTGACCCCGCGATCTCGCCCGATGAAAAAACAGTAGCGTTCCGGCGTGCCAGAGGCACGGTGGGCGATCTGTGGCTGTGGGACCTGACCCGCGGAGTAGAGCAGCGCTTCACGGCCAGCGATTCGTTCAACGCCCAACCCTCCTGGTCGCCAAAGGGGGACCGCATTGCGTTCCATTCCACTCGCGGCGGCGGAGTCTTTAATCTGTACCAGAAGGCGGCCAGCGGGACGGGACGGGATGAGCTGCTGCTCGCGAATGGCAACCAAAAAGGGGTCTCTCAGTGGTCCCGCGACGGCCGGTATATTGTCTACCAAGAGAACGACCCGAAGACCAAGGCAGATATCTGGGTACTGCCGATGGACGGCAGGACCGAGCGGAAGCCGGTTCCCTTTCTTCGCTCGGAATTCAACGAGCTTCAGGGTCAGCTCTCGCCGGACGGCCATTGGATGGCGTACACGTCGGATGAGTCGGGGCAGCGCGAGGTGTATGCGCGACCGTTTCCGGCCGCCGAGGGACAATGGAAGATTTCCATCGCGGGCGGCGAGCAGCCGCGCTGGCGCGGCGACGGCAAGGAGCTGTTCTTTTGGGGGGCGGACGGAAAGATGATGGCCGTGCCCGTGAAGATAGTGGCCGGAGCAAGCCCTTCCTTTGAAGCCGGAACGCCTCAGCCGCTGTTCGAAGCGCACGTGACCCGCTCCCCCAGCAACACGCTTTTCGAATACGACGTTTCCGCAGATGGGAAGCGTTTTCTGCTAGTCACCGACGCCCGCGCGGCATCCGCGCCGTCGTTGACCGTAGTTTCGAACTGGGCCAGTTCGCGCTGAGCCTATTTCAGCTCCGTCATCATCCCGGGAAGGCTCCACTGGTATTGCAGGCTGCCGGGCATCCAGCCGAACTCCGCGGTCATGACCTTGGCGAGCTCGTCCTGGCTCTTACCACCTTTGACCACCTCGGCGGCGCGCGAGCGAAGCTTCTCGACGTTATTGCGATAGGTCATCAGGTTGGCTTTGGTGGTCACGGGGCCGTGGCCCGGAATCACCGTATCGATATCCCAGCCCGAGTTCATCACCGCGTCGAGCGTTTTGGACCACTCCACCAGGCTGCCGCCGCCGGGATAATCGATCAGCGGAGTGTTGCCGGCCATCATGTCGCCGGTGTGGAGCACGCGCTGCGCCGGGAAATACATCATGGCGTCGCCATTGGTGTGGCCGCGGCCGAAATAGCGTGCGCGCACTTCCTTGCCGCCCAGAAACACCGAGCTTTCGGTGGTGAACGTCACGCGGGCGGGCATCACGCCGGGAGGCGCGTTGGACTGAACGTGGTTCACGATGTTGTTGTGCGCATTCACGGTCGAGATCACCTCGGCCAGCGGGAGCATCTTGGCGTTGCCGCCGCTGTGATCGGCGTGATAGTGAGTGCTGAGCACGTACTTGATCGGCTGGTTGGAGACGCTCTTCACCTTTTCCATGATCTGGTCGTGGTCCTGATCGAATTTGTCGTCGATGAGGATGACGCCCTCGTTGGTGATGTAGACGGCGACGTTGCCGCCGTCGCCTTCGATCTCGTAAAGGTCGTCCTTGACCTTGTTGAGGGTCAACTGCGGCGGCTGCTTCCCCGTGTTCTGGGTGTATGCGACCCAGGCGCCGGCGAGCAGCAGGATCCCTGCGGAAAGGCGTACCAGAAGTGTTCGGCTCATGGGGAACACTATATCAGATTCAACGGTCAAGGCAAGGGGGGTGGGCGCCGCTGCCTTGACATCGAAGAGGATTCAAATGTACCTTGGCAAGTGACAAGCGAGGTTCTATGAGAAACCGATTTCTTGCTTCCTTTACGGGCGTGGTAGCGGCCCTGATCGTGGCCGTGCTGCTGGCGGCGCCCGCCGCGGGCCAGGGCCCGGCCGTTGTGGCCAAAGCGAAGACCGCGGCCTCGGCCAAGGCCTGGACATCGCCGCGCACGCCCGACGGCCAGCCGGACTTGCAGGGGATCTGGTCGTACGTGACGATCACGCCCCTGGAGCGCCCCCGCGAGCTCGGCGACAAGCAGGTTTTTACGGAAGCCGAAGCGGTGGCATATGAAAAGCGGTTTCTCGAAAACAACAACCGGGATCGCCGCGACGGAGGGGCCGCAGCCGACGTCGCCCGCGCTTACAACGAGCTTTGGTACGACTCGGGATCGCACATCGTCAAGACCCGCCGAACCTCTCTGGTGATCGATCCGCCGGACGGGCGGATCCCCGCCTTCACGCCGGAAGCGCAGAAGCGGGAGGCCGCCCGCGCCGAGGACCGGCGCAGACGCGGTGGCGACCCGGCCGACTCCTGGGAGGACCGGAGCCTGGGCGAGCGCTGCCTCTCGCGCGGCGCGCCGAAGCTTTCCGGCGGATACAACAACAACGTTCAGATCGTGCAGGCGCCCGGATACGTCGCGATCCTCCAGGAGATGATCCACGAGGTGCGCACGATTCCTTTGGACGGACGCCCGCACGTCGCCAACGGCATCCGCCAGTGGCTGGGGGATTCGCGCGGCCGCTGGGAAGGCAGCACCCTGGTGGTCGACACCACGAATTACAGCGATAAAATCATTTTCAACGCGTTCAATTGCTGCCGGGGAGCCAGCGCGAACCTGCACATAGTCGAGCGCTTCACCCGCACCGACGCGGAAACCATCGACTACCAGTACACGGTGGACGACGCGACCACGTACGTCCGCCCGTGGACTGTATCGATGCCCATGTCCAGGACCGAGGGCCCTCTCTACGAGTACGCCTGCCACGAGGGCAACTACGGCATGGCGGGACTGCTGAGCGGCGCGCGCGCCCAGGAGAAGGCGGCCGCGGAGGCCGCGAACCGGCGGTAGGCGTCCTGACTTCCGGGCGTGCCGGTCCACAGCAGGGTTGGTATATCCTTCGGGATTGCCTTATAATTGGATCGTGAGGAAGAGCAAACAGCGTACCCTCTACATTAAGAACCCCGCCGCGCATGAGTTGGCGGAACAGCTCGGTAAGCGGATGGGCGTTTCGCTGACCGATGCCGTGATTTGTGCCCTCGAGGATCAGGTGCGAAAGACGAAACTTACCGTCAATCGCAAAGGCGTGGACGCGGTCTGCGCGAAGATCAGGGCTTTGCCGATCCTCGACTCCCGCACCCCCGAAGAAATCCTGGGCTACGACGAGTTTGGAATCCCGCGCTAAATGGTCATCGATACATCCGCGGTGATCGCAATCGCGCTTGGAGAGCCTCCGCGGCAGGCCCTGCTGGATGCAATCGCTCAGGCGGCCAAGCGGATGATCTCTTCGGTGTCGCTTCTGGAAGCAGGCATCGTTTTCCGGGCGCGGCTGGGCGAAGCCTCGGTGCCGTTGTTGTACGATTTGGTCGAAGAACTTGGCAGTGAAGTGGTTCCGTTTGATGAAGCGCAGGCACGTCTGGCAGTGGTGGCATTCGGGCGTTTTGGGAAAGGGATGGGTCACCGCGCGCAGTTGAACTTTGGAGACTGCGCCGTCTATGCCCTGGCGGGGCTTCGCGGCGAGCCTGTGCTCGCAACGGGCAACGATTTCGCTGCGACCGACCTGGTTGTCCTGCGGCCGCGTTGAACGCGGCCTGACAATCAGCGGCTACTTCTGCCGCAGCACCGAGATAACATCGGCGGCCGTGATCACGTGATGGCCCAGTTACTTGTTTTGATCCTTAATCCAGGATCCAAGGTCTGATTCTGAACCACCCGGATATGTGGTGTGAATACCATAGTAGGTGTCTTGTGCAGTTCGGATGATGTCCAGGACGATCAGTGGATCGTACCTAGGATTGTTGCGTTCCGATTGCAGTTTCAGCTTAGACCGCGTCGAATCGTGGTCGTCGACCCTCCAGTTACCACTCTTAATAAATTGCATGGCCTCGCCGCGATTAAATGGCGTTCGGGACTTCTTGAGTCCTGCTCCATACCCCTCGCTGTATAGATATTCGTCGTTCCCCCCAGGCGTCGCGCTAAGGTACAGTCCGGCCAACACGGCTTCTATCCCATCGTAGAACCGTCCTATTGCGGCGATCCGAGCAGCTTCTGCCGCTGCTTGGCGCTCTTTCTCTCGGGCCGCGTCAGTAGCCGCCCGCGCAGCATTCTCTTGTGCCCGTTTGTGTTGTTTATGGTCATAGTAGATTGCAAACCCGCCAATGGCGGCCAAGACGATGATCAGCACGACGTCCAATCTCATACGCCAGCGGAGTTACTTCTGCCGTAACACCGAGATTACATCGTCGGCGGTGATCACCCCCGCCAGCTTCTTGTGATGGTCGACGACGGGCAGCGCCAGCAGGTTGTACTTGTCGAACAACTCGGTCACGCGGTCCTGCTGCTCGGTCACCGGCACCGAGATCAGCGTTTCGGCGGCCAGCAATAGCAGCGGGGCGCCGCCCTCGTGCAGGAACAGGCGCGCCAGCGGCACGCTGGCCTTCAGGTGCTCCTTTTCGTCGATCAGGAACAGCGTGTTCAGGTTCTCCAGCAGCTCCTCGTTTCCCTTGAGCGTCCGCAGCGCGTCGGCGACGGTGGCATGCTCGCTCAGCGCGACGTACTCGGTGTTCATCATGCCGCCGGCGGTGTCTTCCTCGAACTGGAGCAGCTCGCTCACCTCCGACTTCGGCTCGTGCTGCATCTCTTCGAGAATCTCCTCGCTGGTGGCCTCCTCCATCTCGCCCAGCACGTCGGCGGCTTCATCGGGCGCCATCTCCTCCACGATTTCGGCGGCCTTCTCGGTTTCCAGCGACTCCAGAATGCTCACCTGAATGTCGGGGTCCACTTCGGAGAGCGCGTCGGCCGCCACCTCGCTGTCGATGTTCTCGAAGATGGCCTCGCGGTCCTGCGGGCTGAGCTCCTCGACGATGTCGGCCAGGTCGGCCGGATGCATGTTTTCGAGCAGGCGGTTGGAGATGTTCAGCCGCAGCCGGCGCTGCGGATCGGGCTCGAGGATGTTGCAGAACTCCCAGCGGATGGAGTGCGGCGGAATGCGGGTCTGGAGGCGGCGCACCCAGCGCGGCGGCAGGACCCCCTGCAGCAGGCGCCGGAAAATGCTGCGGATGCCGATGTCGACTTCGAGCACCCACAGCACGTCCCCGCTCGGTTCGTGCCGCAACTCGAAGGTGACGTCGTTGACGCGCACCACTTTCTGGCCCTGGGCGTCGATGATCTGCTGATCGAGCAGGTCCCGCGCCAGGCGCAGCATGTACTCGTCGGCGTGATACGGAGTGAGGTTTTCGTCGCGGAGATGGATGCCGTCGAGCGAAATGGTCCTGACCTGATCGTGGCCGACGCTGAGCCAGGTTAGGCCGCCGCTAATCAGATAGCGGTCGATCCGGACCGAATCCACCAAGGGAACCAGGGCGGCGTCTTTGATGACACCGATCCTGCGCCCCTTCAGGTCGAAGACCTTGAGGCCGAGGAGTTCGGTGAGGAACAGGAACTGGTCCGCCATCGGTCGTCCGAGCCCATAAGTGGAAAATACCGCCCAGAAATTCTACTATGACCCATCGGAGCGAGACGGCGCAAGACTTTTTTGCCTAAAGATCGAGAATCCGACCCCGGCCCTCAAACGATAGAATATAGAATGCAGCCCCATGAATGAGTCGTCCGAATCACAGCGTGGCGCGAGACTCGATTCGTGGAAGGAAATCGCGGCCTATCTGAACCGCGACGTCCGCACGGTCCAACGCTGGGAGAAGACAGCCAACCTGCCGGTACGACGGCTCCAGAAGCCCGGGCTCCGGGCTGTGTTTGCGTACGGCGCCGATCTGGACCAGTGGCTGCGCCAGCAAGACCCCTTGCTTGTTGCGGCCGCTGAGACGCCCGCTTCGCCGCCGGTCCGCCGCCGTTGGCCCGCTTACGCAGCCATCGCGGCTGTGGTGGTGGCGGCCGCCGCCTTTTCCATCCGGCAGCGCAGCCCCGCACCGTTTGGCCCGCTTCACGCACGGCCCATCACTTCCGAACCCGGATCCGAGCGCGATCCGGACATCTCGCCGGATGGCAAGTACGTCGCGTATTCCTACGTGGCCCCGGACTTGAGTGCGCGTCTGCTGGTACGCCTGATCGATGGTGGCGAGCCGCGCGCCGTCACATCCGCCCCCGATGACGAATGGAGCCCGGCGTGGTCGCCCGATGGCGGGCGGATTGCGTTTCTGCGCGGCGATCCGGCCGGCAAGGCCACGCTGCTGATCGTGTCGGCGCTGGGCGGCGAAGAGCGCACGCTGACCGATGTGCGGCCGTACCCGCGCCGCCGTACGCTCCTGATCGGCCATCTGGTGGCGTGGACGCCCGACGGCCGCCACGTGGTGGCGCCGGATCGCGGCGCGGACGACAAAGGGGGGCTGGTTCTCTTCAACACGGACAGCGCCGGCCGGACGCCGCTCACCTCGCCCGCCGAAGGCGAGTTCGACGTCGAACCGTCGTTGTCTTCCGACGGCCGTCTGCTCCTGTTCAGCCGGATCCGCGGTCAGACCCTGAGCGACGTGTTCTTGCAGAATCTGGATGCGGCATTCCGGCCCATCGGCTCGCCTCGCAAGCTTCCACCCGCGGGGGACTGGAATGGCACGCCGCGGCTGCTGGAGGATCGGCACGAGGTGCTCGAGTGCGCGGGCAGCGTGCCCCGGCTGTCCCTGTGGCGCCAGCCCGCCGATGGCTCCGGCAAGCCGGTCTCGCTCGGCATCATGGGAGACAATGCCGTGCAATCGGCCGTCGGTCGCGCCAGCGGCCGGATCGTGTTCCGCACGTTTCGCATCGACTTCGATGTTCTCCGGTTTCCCCTCCCGGCGGCACCCAGCGCAAAACCGCAGGAACCGCCCGTGCAGGAATTCGTCGAGTCGACGTTCGCCGACCGGAGCCCGGCGTACTCGCCCGACGGCTCCCAGGTGGCATTCATCAGCGACCGTAGGGGACGGCGGCAACTCTGGGTGAGCGACAGTTCCGGCGAGAAACCCACCGAATGGACCCAGACCTTCGAGGCGGACATACCGACGCCCGCCTGGTCGCACGACGGATCGAGGATTGTCTTCACGGGTGAGGACCCTTCGGGCCTGGGTCAACTGTTCGTCGCCGGCCGCGCCACGCGCACGGCGGTTCGCGTCACCAACGACGCGCTCGATTATGCGGGAGCCGTCTGGTCTCACGATGGCGCCCACTTCTTCGCCGCCGCGTCGGACAAGAGTGTGTACTCGATCTACCGCCTGCCCTCCGCCGGCGGCGTGGCCGAAAAGATTCTCCCCGGCTACGCTGCGGTCGCGGGGGTTGAACCCACGGGCAAGGGACTCTACGCGGTGCGGCGCGTCGGGCGCAACCAGGCCGAACTGGACTACGTTCCGTTTCCCTCGGGCCCGCCCGTGCACCTGGCCGCTATGAATTTCCTCGAAGATGCCTGGGTCACGCGCGACGGGATTTACTACCTGGAGCGCCGCTCCGGCAAGCCTCTCGCGCCGGTCGCCCTGAACTTCCGCACCCATGCCGGGGCCGTGAGGCTCCTTCAGGAATACTCGAAGCCGCCCGGCCGCGGCCTGTCGGTTTCCGCGGACGGGCGGTTTGCCGTCACCACCCGTGTCACTCCCCCTATCAGCGATCTCTTTCTGCTGGAAACTGCGACTAGACCGGTTTCACAGATTCCGTAGACCGCTCCCTCTGGTCGCGGCTCCGAATCGGCGCTCTACCTGTACCCCCGCTGGCAGAGCCGCGACCAGAGGGAGCGGTTTCGGCGGTTCACACTTACTCCGAAACCGGTCTAACTGACGCGGCAGGACGCGACACGAGACGACACAGCACGACAAACTCTTGAAAACACGTTATGCCGCTTGGTCATTTGGTTCGGGACGCGTAAGCTCACGTTTCGAGCCAACTCACCATGGGAACCGATTATGGTACGGCCAACGCACTCTCGTCCGACAGCCTTGGCTCTACCCTGAATGGGGCCCTGAGCGCCACCCGGTTCCGATTTCCACAGGCGGTCTCGTACCAGGACGACTCCAGTCCGTTCCGCATCGACGCCACCTTGGGCCGTTGGCAGATTGCTGAAGGCGGCGAGGGAAACCGCATCGAGATCACCATCGCCACGGGAACGCTGCGGGACATCGATAAAGGGAATTTCCCGCTCGCGGGCGTGGTGCTCACCCTGCTCGTGGACGGTCAGATGATCCCCGTGGAGGTAGTCAATCCCGGTCCGCTGAGCGAACTGCAGCAGGAAGGTTTGCTCGACGCCGTCAGCACCTACCTGAATGCACCGGCGATCCACTATGCGATCGCCACTGTGAGCTTCGCGTCTCAGGTTCCGGCCACGCTCCGTGGCCTGTTGGTCTTCGAAAAAAGCCTGTTGGTCCTCGCAAAAGACAGCGCGAATTCGCCAGCCGCCCTGCTCATCTCCGGCGACCTCTTCCTGTCGCGAGCCGTCCTTCCAGGACTCGCGGCGGCGCTTGGCGATTTTTCGCTGCTTTCCTGCACGATGAGCATCGTGGCGGACAAGCTGGTCACCACCGCCAAGCTCGGCCGGACTTCCAGTGAGGGAATCGAACAGACATTTACGGCGAGGTGCTCGCACTCGGCCCGGTTCGATGCGGCCCGCCGGACGCTGCTCTTCGTCGAGGACACGAGCCCGTCTGAACCCGCCGCCGACGGAGCCGTGAGAGCGCTCGCCAGCGCCATCGCGGCGGCCGCTACCAAGAGCATCGCGCGCGTCGAGCTTTCCCGTTCTCCCGAACCATCGGTGGCCTCGCCGGTCACTGAAACTTTCCACATCAACTCGGCAGGCCTCAACGGCGCCGTCTACTTCCAGGGCAACACGAAAGAAGGAGCTACCAACAAATGACAACCAACCACACCACTCGATCCGCTCAGGCGGACACGATCACAGTGTTCCTCAGGAAAAGCTTGCTTGTCGCTTCCAGCGGGTTCTTATTGGGAGCGATGCTGCTGACGCCTCAGATCGCGCAGGGAGCACTTCCCGCGAGCTGCCTGGATATAGCCACGGCTCATCCCGGCGCACCTGATGGGACTTACTGGATCTTCCCGAACAATCAGGCGTTTCAGGTTTACTGCAAAGGGATGGCGACGAGCACAGCTGCGGAATACCTGGCGCTCGTGAACACCGGCGGCAACTTCAACTTCTCCCAATATACGGCAGGCGGGACCTCGCACGGAACCAACGTGAAAACAAATTACACGAAGGTGCGGCTCGACCCAGCCACCCTCCTGGTGGACATCTCCGACCAGACGTTCTCGACTTCTACGGGCTCCTTGGCCCAGGGTAGTAACCCGGTCAGTTCCATGCCGTACGGAGTCGCTATGGCGTGCGGTGGCTCGAACGGAGTTGGCAATATCGACCTCACCAGCACTCCGTTCAACGTCACTGACACGTTCGACGTGGGTGGTTTTCAAGCAGGTGGGTCCGCGACGTTCAGTTCGAATGGCCAAGTAGTTGCTCTTAGCGGGAACGGAAATTGCGGATGGATCGCTTCCGATCCAGCTCCGTTCAACCCGTTCAACAATGCCGGTACCTTTCAACTGAACCTTGGTTACCTGATTAATATCGCGCCGATAGACATCAAGCCGGACAGCGATCCGGCCAGCATCAACCCTCGATCGAACGGCGTGATTCCGGTTGCCATCCTCTCAACCGCTACCTTCGACGCAAGGCAGGTGGACCCCACGAAAGTGACGTTCGGCCCCACGGGGCTGGAGGCGAAGCCAGTACATAGCGCTATTGAGGACGTGAACGGAGACGGCCTTCCGGACATGATCCTGCAGTTTGAAACGCAGCACACGGGCATTGTGTGCGGCCAGAATTTTGCTTTGATGTATATCGTGACATTGAGCGACCAGCGCTTCCTGGGATTCGATTCCATCACAACTGTCCGGTGCAAGTATGGCGCCGGGATCTCCGCCGCCATCCCAGGGTGCCAAGTTAACTGACCGCACGTTCCGGCTCGGCCGGTTTTACTGATCGGAGAGCGCGCAGATCAGGGCGCCCTTGGCGGTGGAATACAAGGGATTCTCGGCCAGCCGGATGTCGGAAACCGCGACCGGGAAATCCTGCTCCCACAGCAGCTTTTCGAAGCGGTCGCGGAAACCCGGCGGCAGCGCCGTGCCGCCGCTCAACACCATCGGCACCGGACGGTTGAACTTCGGAAGGTTGGAGGTGCGCAGGAACGCCTCCTTGACAGCGGCCACCAGGGACCGGATCATGTCGTCGTAATACACGCTGATCACCTGGTGGACCTTGTCGGCGAAGAATCCGTTGAAGTGGAACGAGTCTTCCTTGGCCAGGCGGATGCGATTAGCGCGGTCCCCGGTCATGGCGGCGGCGCTCGCATCGATGTAATCGCCCGCTTTGGGAATGCTGAAGCTGAGCACGGGCACCGAAAGGTAGGCCAGGCACACGTTGCACAGACCTCCGCCGCAGCTCACACCGATGCCGGTGTAGTTGGAGCTCTCCAGTTCCCCGTAGATGACCGCGAGCCCTTCGTTGATGCCCACCGGCTCGAAGTCGAGATCGGAGAGAATCTGGCGCAGCGTGGCTTCGTGATAGGTGAGCGAATCCTGTGCGCCCAGCGGAGCCGCTGGCACGGTGAAGCACAGCTTCTGGCGTTCCGGCTTGCCGTCGCCCGCGGCCGGACGGAGCATGGAGGCCAGGATTTCCCGGATCATGTGCAGGCCCTCGGGCTCCTTGGCGTCCAGCACTCCATGCGTCATGGGACGGCGGGTCTCGGCGTTGAGGATGCCCGCGAATTTCTCGCTCTCGTTGCCGTGCACGATGATCTCGCCCGCGCGCACGGTGTGCGGAATCTTTTCCCGCTCGAGCACCCCCTCGGTGATCTTCGAGTAGGGGATGGTCACAAATGCGTTGAGCTGGGATTCATAGCGGAAGTCCTGCTCCTCACGCCGCGCCACCACGATCCGGCTGGTGCCGACGTCGAGCCCCAATACCGGGCCCAATCCGCCGCGCCTGGTCTCCTTGTTTGCCATCCTAGGTACCTCCTTCGGTTTGCTCTTTCAGGGCAGCTGCGATGTCTTTGTAGCGATGCTGCAAAATTTTTCGGTATTGCCCGGCCGGCGCCGAGTTGAGCGCGGCTTGCCGGTGGATCTGCTCTTCGGCCAGGTCCAGGCCCTTCCAGCGCGTCCCCGTCGCCCGCATGAACGCATCGTCGTACTCGAAACCGAAGGCGTAGAGGCTGGGGAGCGCGATGGCGTAGTTGTCCGGCAGTCCCAGCCGGGCGAAGGGAAACGCTCCGGCCCAATCGGTGTGCGATCCGATGCGCATGTTGGAGGGATTCACGGAAACCTGCGCGTGCGTGACACAGTTCTCCGCCGGGATCCGGTAGCGGGAGCGCAGCATCTCGGTCAGCACCTTTGCGGCCGCGATCTGCGCCGGCGAAACCTCCTCGGCCGCGCCTGTCTGCCCCTCGAACGCCACGCCGAGAAAGCTGTCGTTCAGATTGACGTAGATGCCCTGGGAGTCCGCCCAGACCGAGGCGCCGGCGTGATTGGCCGCTTCGGATTCTTCGACCACCCGGAACACCCGGCCGAAGCGGTCGATCACGTAGTGATAGGCGCGCTCCCGGCGGATCACCTCCAGCAGATTACGTGCGAGCTGCTTCAGCCGGCGATTCGCGTCCTCTTCAAACGGCGCCAGATGGCTTTCGGTGGTGTGGTAGACAATGCCGGCGGGCCTGTCCCCGAACCTGGCCGAGGTGGCCGCGCCGGCCAGGGAGAGAATCGGGTAGGGCGCGCGGGCACGGTTAGCGACCGCGAAGGTGAGGTCGATGCGCAGGCCGTTGCTGTAGAGCTCGCTGGTGTCGGAATAATCGACCCGCCAGACCCGCGAGGCCGGCGTGGAAGCCTCCTCGGCTTGGTTCGTTACCGGCACCAGCAGCCGCTGTTCGCGGGCAAACGTCTCGGCCGTGCCGGTGGGAATCGGGCCGGGGACGATCGCCGATACTACCGCGGCCGCCACCCATAGGAGAGAGCGCTTGAGCGACCACGGCTTGGCGCTCACCGGCACGGAAGCATGGAGGCGCAGAAAACGCAGGCGCTCCACCGGATCCGGAATCCGGCCGGCGTGCTGTTCCACCCACAGAGGGACCGGGTTGGGAGGTTGCGTCGCCATAGGAATCTCGCAGCGGGACTATCGGCAGAAGCAGGGAAAACCCTTAGTCCTTCTTACCTCGGAGGACCATGCGAGTCACCGGCGGCAAGACCGCCGGCGCCACTGTTATAGTAAGATCGTTGGTAGGATCATGATTCGTACCTCTGGTCATCGCAATGCTCGAAAAGCGAAGAAGAGCTACACCCTCTCGCCGGAGTCGGTAGAGTTCCTGGAAGCCATCCGCAAGAGACGCCACGCTCCCTCGGTTTCTTCAGTTTTGGAGGAAATTCTGCAAGCGGCTCGGCGCGAGCAGGGCCAGGCCGCCCTGGAAAGAGCGGTGTCGGACTATTATGCCTCGCTGCCTCGGGACGCAGCCGAAGAGCAAACCAAATGGGGCGATTTCGCCTTGCGCGAATTCCCCAGTGAGGGCGCCTGAGTGCAGCCGCCCGGGAGATCTCCGCTCCGCGGCGAGATTTGGTTTGTGCAACTCCACGTCGACCCGCCCGCGAAAGGAAGGCGGCCGGTGGTGATTGTGTCGCTGGACGCGAGGAATCGTCACGAGCGGGCCGACACGGTGCTGGTCGTGCCCTTGACGACTACCATTCACAAGAATGCACCCACGCACGTATTTCTGCCCGCCGGCGAAACCGGTCTGCAATCGGACTCGGCGGCCCGTGCCGAAGACATCACGGTGGTCCGGAAGCAGAGCTTGATCGAACCGCAGGGGCGCCTCAGGCGGCTCGGCGACCGGCGAGTTTGTGAACTGGCGGCGAGAGTGAGCATGGCCATGGGCTGTACACCGGCGTCGTCCTGAATCGGCGTCTAGTCCTTCTTATCTCGGAGGACCATGGGCGGCGGTAGCGACGCGGCGGCGATCTGCGCGATATCCAATAGCTTCGGCGGCGCCTGGGAAATCGCGGCCAGCGCGTCGCCGAGCATGGTGTTGCAGAACGGGCAGGCCGCCGCGACCACGCTCGCGCCGGTCGCCGCCAGCTCTTTGGCGCGCGCGTGGCTGACTCGCTCGCCTTTTTCCTCGCCTAGGAACGCGAGTCCGCCGCCGGCTCCGCAGCAGAAGGCGCGCTCCCTCGCTCTAGGAGGATCGATCGCCACGCCCGACCGCGCGATCACGGCGCGCGGCTCATCGTACACATTCCGATAGCGCCCCAGGTAGCAGGGATCGTGATACACGATTTTTTCGCCGGTGTTGGCTTGCGGCAGCTTGTCGCGATAGCGGGCCATGAACTCGCTGTGATGCTCGATCGGTGGCGCGTCGCCGTACTCTTTCCAATCCGTCGAAATCGTGCGCACGCAGTGCGGGCAGATGGAGACGATCCTCGCCACCTTGCTTTGTGCGAGTGTCTCCAGATTCTGCCGGGCCAATTGCTCGAAGACGAGGTCGTTGCCCAGCCGCCGGGCCGGATCGCCCGTGCATTTCTCCCGGCGCAGGACGCCGTAGGTGGCGCCGAGATGGTCCATCACGCGCGCGAACGACGCGATAATTTCCCGGCCTCGGGGATCGTACGCGCCCATGCAGCCGAGCCACAGGCAATACTGCTGCGTGCCGTCGAAGACCGGCAGATGCTGCTTCTCGATGAACTTGTCGCGCTCAGACGAAGGGAAGCCCAGCGCGTTGCCGCTTCGCTCCAGCGCCAGGAACAGTTTGGTGCCGTAGTCATCCTCCCACTTGCCGGTGTTCACCGCGCCGCGCCGGAGCCCGACGACGATCGCCAGATGCTCGACGCCGACCGGGCACTGGAACTCGCACGCGCCACAGGTGGTGCACTGGAACGCCGCTTCCTGAGAGATGAACTTGCCCAACAACGGCTCCTCGGACCGAGGCCCGAGCTCGTTCAGGTAGCCACGGACGCCAAGCGCGATTTCTTTCGGGTTCAGGATCTTTCCCGTGTTGAACGCGGGACAGTGTTCGGTGCAGCGCCCGCACTCGACGCAGGAGTAGGCTTGTAGCGCGACGATCCGCGTCAGATCCCTGCCGGTATCGAGGCCGAAATCATCGTCTCCGGAGAGCGGCGGAATGCGGCTGAATCCGCCTCGCGAGAGAAACACCGTCACGGGGCTCAGCACCAGGTGCAGGTGCTTGGTGTGCGGAATCAGCGGGAGAAAAATCAGCAGCGAGAGCGTGTGCGCCCACCACCACGCGCCGCGGCCGGTTTCGTGGCTTCGGAAGCCGCCCAGGTAGGTGACCATCAGCGCGAAGATCAGGAACGCAATCGCGCCGGATTCGCGGGAAACGCTTTCGCCCAGCCAGCGCGGCCGCACCAGGAACCGGCGGATGAACAGGCCGGCAATCGAGATGGCCACGGCTACCGCGAACGCGCCCGCCAGGTAGAAGTACCAGCTTTCCGGCGAAAGAAAAGGCAAGCCCACACCAGTCGCAAGATGGTTCAGAGTAACCACCGCGAACGCGCAAAATCCCCAAAACACGAACGCGTGCGCGAGGCCCGGCAGCGGCCGCTCCCGGATCACTTTCGCCTGTAGCATGACCTGCCAGAAAAAATCCCAGGCGCGGCGCGCCACCGGGTGAAGGGAGAAGTCAGCGTCACGTTTGGCCTCTCGAATCCGGCGGAGAACCGCTCCAAAGCGCCGCCAGAATCCGTATGCCGACGCAGCTAAAAGTACTAGGAATATCAGCGTTTCCAACTGCCCGGAGTCCGGCATGACTCCGACTGTAACACGGTAGAATAAAACCACCGGAGAAATTTTTGCGCCATCTTGTCTCGGGGGCCGCGGGATTTATCGGTTCCCATCTTTGCGACCGGCTGATCGCCGGCGGCCACTCCGTGGCCGCCCTGGATAACCTGATCACCGGCACGCGCCGGAACCTGGAACAGCTCGCCAGGCACCCGCGATTTGGTTTTCTCGAATGCGACGTGACGGGCGCAATCCCCGTGGAAGGACCGTTCGATCACGTGTGGCACCTGGCGTCACTGGCCAGCCCTAAGGAGTACCTGGCGCATCCCGTCGAGACGCTGGAGGTGGGTTCGGCGGGCACGCGCAATATGCTCGAGATCGCGCGGCGCGACGGCGCGCGGTTTCTGCTGACCTCGACGTCGGAGTGTTACGGCGATCCGCTGGAGCATCCGCAGGTGGAGACCTACTGGGGCCACGTCAATCCGGTGGGCATGCGCTCCTGCTACGACGAAAGCAAGCGCTACGCCGAAGCGCTCACCATGGCCTATCATCGGACCCACGGCGTGGCCACCAACATCGCCCGGATCTTCAACACCTACGGCCCGAGAATGGCGCTGAAGGACGGCCGCGTGGTGCCCGCGTTTCTCGATCAGGCGCTGCGCGGGGAACCGCTCACGGTGTACGGTGACGGCTCCCAGACCCGCAGCTTCTGTTACGTCTCCGACATGGTGGAAGGGCTGATGCGATTGAGCGTGTCCGAGGAGCGCTACCCTGTGAACCTCGGCAACCCGGCGGAGCTGACGATTCTCGAATTCGCCGAGCGCATCCGCAAGATCGCGGGACTGGATCTGAAGACCGTGTTCGAGCCTCTGCCGGAGGACGATCCGCAGAAGCGCCGGCCGGACATCTCCAAGGCGAAGCGCCTGCTGGGATGGGAGCCGCAGGTTGCTTTGGAAGACGGGCTGCGCGAGACGATCGAGTACTTCCGGGTCGCGGTGGCCTAGAGCCCTCAGCGATCAGCTTTCAGCCTTCAGCTTCTTGTGCTGAACGCTGATTGCTGAACGCTGATCGCTAATTCTCGCTGATCCACACTTTGGCGGCCGCCGAGCGGCCCAGCTGCACCGGCTTGCCGCCGACGCGCAGCGTCAGGGTGTCGTCATAGTTGCGCGCGATCATCCTCACCCTGGCGCCGGGGCGGATGCCCAGCCCGTTCAGGTATTCGAGCAACTGCCGGTCGCGCTCGAACACGCTCGCGACGCGCGCGGCGGCGCCGGCGGCAATCTCGTCGAGAGGTTTCCAGCCGCGCTCCCGGCGATCCTGCGGGCGGTCCATACCGACGCGGTTTCCGTGCGGACAGGCCTCGCCATTGCCCAGCTTGGCCCGGAGCCTGCGCTCGAAGTCGGCCGAGACGGCGTGCTCGAGCTGCTCGGCTTCCTCATGCACCTTGTACCACTCCATGCCGAAGATCTCCGTCAGCATGCGTTCGATCAGGTGATGCCGGTGGAGCACGCGGTTGGCGATCGCGCGCCCGCCGCGCGTGAGCGTGATCTCGCCGCTGGCCGTGACCCGGATCAGATTGTCGCGCCTGAGCCGCCGGATGGCCATGGTTACGGCCGGAGCCGACACTTGCAGCCAGCGGGCCAGCGTCGCCGCGATCACGACTTCGCCCTCGCTCTCCGCCTCGGCGATGGTCTTGAGGTAATTCTCCTTGGAGATGGTAATTCGCACGCCATCCGAAATTGTAATATGCTCAGGACAGTATGCGCGCTCGCACTCTCCCGCTGGTCGTGTTCCCTCTCGCGGTGCTGATTCCGGCCCTCGCCGAGGAACGCGTCGATCTCGACGCCATTCACAAGATCAAGGCCGAGGCCTTTCAGAACTCCAAGGTGATGGACCACCTGTTCTATCTCACCGACGTCTACGGACCGCGGCTCACCAACTCGCCCGGATTTTTCTCGGCCGCCGACTGGGTGGTGAAACAACTGGGCGAGTGGGGCATCAGCGCGAATCTGGAGAAATGGGGTCCCTACGGCCGCGGCTGGAGCTACTCGCGCTTTTCAGCGCACCTGATCGAGCCGCAGTACGCGCCGCTGATCGGATTCCCTCTGGCGTGGTCCTCGGGCGTCGACGGTCCGATTGCGGGCGAGCCGATGCTGGCGGTGCTGGAGAAGGAAGCGGACCTGGAGAAGTTCCGGGGCAAACTCCGCGGCAAGATCGCGCTGACCTCGGCGCCGCGCGATCTGGCGATGATCACGACGCCGCTGGGGAGGCGTTTCACCGACACTGACCTGGCCGATCTGGCCACGGCCCCCGACCCCGGGCGAACCTTCGGTCCGCGGCCGCCGGGCGCCCCCGGTCCCGACCAAGCGCGCCAGTTTCAAAAGAAGCTGCTCCAATTCCTGCACGATGAGGAACCGCTGGTGGTGGTGCGCGCCGGCGTGGGCCGCAGCGAGGGAGGAACGGTGTTCGGCATGGGCGGCGGCTCGCGCGATTCCAAGGACCCGGCCGTCCCGCCGATGGTGGCGCTCACGCCGGAACACTACGACCGGATCGTCCGGCTGATGGATCACAAGATTCCGGTGAAGCTCGAGTTCGAGGTCCAGGCCCGGTTCTCCGACGATCGCGGGGATTCGGTGAACGTGGTCGGCGAAATCCCGGGCGGACGGAAAAAGGACGAGCTGGTGATGATCGGAGCGCATCTGGATAGCTGGCAGGGGGGCACGGGCGCCACCGACAACGCCGCCGGCAGCGCGGTCATGATCGAGGTGATGCGAATCCTCAAGACCCTGAATTTCAAGATGGACCGCACCGTCCGCCTGGCCCTGTGGAGCGGCGAGGAGCAGGGATTGCTCGGCTCGCGGGCGTATGTGAAGGAACACTTCGGCGACCGGGAAACCATGAAGCTGGCCGCCGACCACGCCAGGCTCTCCGGTTACTTCAACGTCGACAACGGCACCGGCAAGATCCGCGGCGTCTACCTGCAGGGCAACGACATGATGCGCCCGATCTTCGAGGCGTGGTTCGCGCCGTTCCGCGACCTCACGCCGGGCGCCATCAGCATTCGCAACACCCAGGGCACCGACCACCTCAGCTTCGACGCCGTGGGCCTGCCGGGATTCCAGTTCGTGCAGGACCCGATCGAGTACGAGACGCGCACGCATCACTCCAACATGGACGTCTACGACCGCATCCAGCGGGGCGACCTGATGCAGATCTCGGCCATCGTCGCGTCTTTCGTATACAACACGGCCACCCGTGAAGCGATGCTGCCCCGCAAGCCGCTCCCCAAGCCTCAGCCACAGCGGCGCGAGGACGCTCCGCCGGCGGCGACCGGCGGCGGATCCAACAACAACAACAACTGAGCTTCGATCACGCGCCCGCCAGGGCCGCGGCCAGTTGCGCGAGCTTGTTGCGGAAAGTTTTCGCATCGCCGGCGGCGAGGGGATCGGCAACTCCCGCGGTCGCCTGCAATTTCAGGCCGTGGGATTGGCCGTTCTCCTGCACCGTGTAGTTCGCCGACAGTTCGCGCACCAGCTTCCGGGAAATCGTGATGGCGCTGGCCGCATCGATATCCAGAATGGCGGCGAACTGGTCCTCCGACCAGCGGCCGACCATCGCGTCGGCCTCCAGCAATCCCTGGAAGCGCGCCAGAAACCCCTTTAACAATTGTTCGATCAGCGCCGGCGAGCGCTGGCTCTCCAGCCGCTTCAGATCGCGGACACAGACCAGCAGCAGGCAGAACGGCTGGTTCTGGCGTAGCAGGTCGTCGATCCGGAGATCCATCTTCTGGCGGTTCCAGACGCCGGTGGGACGGTCCGTGAAAAGAGCGCGGCGCTCGGATTCGATCTCCTGGTGCAGAGCCCGGATCTCGTCCTTTAATTGGGCCACCACCAATTGGTTGCTTTCGCGCATCTGCTCGAAGCTGGTGAGGATGCCGGTGGCCGCCGCCTGGATGCCGCTGCGAATGCGTTCCAGATTGTCGCTGGCAGCCGCAGTCCGCAGGCTGGAGAGTTGCTCTTTGACTTGATGTTCGTGATCGGCGCCGTTGGCGGCGACACTGGAGGCCAGGTTCTCAACCCACGCGCCGGCCACCTCCACCTCCTTGCGCAACCGGGCGATCTGGTTCTTCGCTTTGTCCCGATAGTCGCGCAATTCGCCGCGGAACGAAGACTGGACGGCCTGTACTTCCTCGACGGTCGCCGCCGCCTCCAACCGTTCCTGGAGCGCCTCCAGGTGCCGGCGGAATCCCTCCGCTTGTCCTGGCTCGATTTCGATCGCATACTGTGCAGTGGAGCGGACGGCGAGCGCATAGCAGGCCGCGGCCGCCTGTTGGAGTTCTTCCAGCCGCTCCATCTCGCCGGGCGACTTATTGATGGAGATCAATTGGGCGCCTCCCGGTACCATATCGGCGCACGCGGGAGGAACTTGAAAGCCGCCCTACCGGCCGGACTGGTCCAAAAGCGGAATCTGGAGCGTGACCCGCTCCTCGGCGCCCGTCACTCTCGTAATGTGACCCTTGCCCGTGACGTCTTCCACCAGCTCAATGTGCCCCGGTCCCACGGCGATCTTCTTGCCTCCGGCCACTTCGAGCTCTCCCTGACCACTCAGGGTGATGACGTATTGGCGGCGCGGCGCGGTATGCCAGTCGCTGACCCTGCCGGGCGCCGCGCGATGGAGCTCCGCTCCGGCGGTCCCCGGCATCTTGAAGACATCGTTGCCGCTGCCCGGCGTGAATTTGGCCTCCATCTCCTCGGCGTGTGTCTGGCCGTCCGGCCCCGTGTAGAGCCGGGTGATGAAGAGGGGTTTGTGTTTGCCTGCGTCGCGTCCGGTCTGCGCGCCCACCGCGATCGCAAACAGGCCCGTCAAACCGGCGGCGAGGAACCACGTTGTTGTCGATCTCATCGATTGCCTCCTGTGCAACTGCGTCTTTTATTCTAATGCGATAAGGATACGCGCGGAGGCTCGGGACGAAGTGTCGGGATCGGCTCGGCTGGCCAGGAGTTCAGAGTGGTATAACGGTCATATCAGATGCGGTTTAGCTTCGATGCGCGAAAGAGCAAGCGCCTCAGAGCGAATCCCAGGCGCGGCATTGGGTTTGAGGAAGCGCGAGAGTTGTTCTCTCGGCCGTATTGGCTCGACCGGCGATCCGACGTCTCCGAACAATTTGTGGCCATCGGCTGGGTGGGCGACCGGCTGTACTCCGTCATCTTTGAGGTCAGGGAGGACGAAGAGGGCGAGATTTTGCACCTCATCACGCTGTGGAGGTCAACGAGGGAGGAGATCCGATTGTATGAAGAAAATTCGTAAATCTGGCAAACCGGTTTCTGCCGAAAGGATTGCGCAACTAGCCGATCAGGGAAAGGACATCTCGAGTTTCTTCAAGGGCCAAGGCCGCATGGTTCAGCCGATCCAGCGCGTTAATCTGGACGTGACGGCCGGCATGCTGGAGGAGTTGGACAGGGCCGCCCGGGAGCTCAACGTGAGCCGCCAGGCCGTCATCAAGACGTTCGTCCGGCAAGCCCTCGACCGACACTACCTGGCGCTACGCGCAAAGCGGCCACAGACGCCGTCCTGATCGCGAGTTCGAAACCCGGCTAGCTCGCATAGAATCCCATGCCGGCGAAACTCACCACGCTGTCGTCGTCGATGTTCCATTGCTGGTAGCGCAGCAGGGTCCCGCGAGCGCCGGGCACGGCGCGCAGGAAAGTGTAGATCGGCGCCGACCCGCACCATTTCAAATCGTCGTAATTCTCCTGCACCCGCTCCCAGAAGCCGCGCGCGTCGCCCGCCTCCATGCAGGCGATGCGGTCGCGGTCCCGGCGCGCCACGTCCTCCATCTGCCCCTGGTCCGCCTTGGCCGCCAAGGCGTCGCCGTACCGGCGGCCGACGTGAGCCATGTCCACGCCGAGCACCCACAGCAGGCGCTCGCCTTCGCGCGCCGCCACCTCGCCCAAGGTCCCCAGCATTCGCTTGACGCGCTCGTCTTGCTCCGGGAGGCCTCCCCCATAGAGGCTGTTCGCGTATGCGCCGCACAGAATCGGCACAATGCGGATGCGAGGCCCGAACAGGTGCTGCAGGAACACGACCTGAAATTCGATGGAATGCTCGACCGCGTGGCAATAATCTTCCATCGCCACCGCCCCGTCGGCGGAACGGGCGAGCTCCTCGACAAGTCCGGTATCGGTGAGCGTCTCGCCGAACGGCGTCACGAACGGTTTGCGCGTCAAACCGAAACGATCGGGCTGGCCGTAGTGCGAGGTCCCCAGGATGATGAACGTGCGCTCGGCATCGGCGGGGGAGAGCGCCGCATACGCGGCTCGATAGCTTTCGGCTCCGCCAAACGGACTCACGTGCGGCGCCGCGATGGCGATCGCGTGCCCGCTCGGATCGGGCGCGGGCCCGGCCATGTAATCGCGCATGGTTTCGGTGAGCGCCGCGGGCTCGGCCGGATAGCCGCTGCCCGCATGTACCGGCTCGCGCACCGGTGCGCCCGCGAAGGCCCGCTCGGCCGCTTCTTTTCGCTGGAGAAAATTCTCGTCTTGCAAAAAGCCGGCGCCGCTCAGCGTCTCCAGCAGATGTTTCTCCAGCTCCCCGATTTGGAGATCGCCAGTCAGCCGGACCAGGTACTCGCGCAAATCGAGCTCGGTGTGCATACCGTCCAGAAATTCCAGGCACGGCGCCAGAGCCGGAGGGATGATCAGCGTGGCGTCGGAATATCGAAACGGATCGCGGATCAACAGCCCCGGTCTCTCGGCAACCGGCGAGGGCATGAAGTCGAGGTCGCGGCGCAGGGGCGGGAGCATGGGCGGCCCGCAACCAGAATACCGGTTTAGAATCGAGGTTGCCCACCTTGACGCCGTCTGAAGACTATCGCCTGCGCCTGGCTCGCTGGCGCGAGGCCCATTCCCGCGCCGCGCGCCGCTACCGGCAGCTTGGAAACGCGCGCCTGGCCACCGGTCTCGGGGCCGTGGTCCTGGCTGCGCTGGCCTTCGGCGCCGGGCTGATTTCGGGCTGGTGGCTGCTGGCTCCGCTGGCCGTGTTTATCGGATTGGCGATCGTGCACGACCGCGTGGACAACGCGCGGGCCGCGGCCGCCCGAGGCGTCGCATACTATGAGCGTGCCGAGGCGCGGCTGGAAAATCGGTGGATCGGAGCTGGCAGCCAGGGCGAGCGGTTCCGCGATCCCAAACACGTTTATGCGGACGACCTCGACCTGTTCGGCCGCGGGTCGTTGTTCGAGCTTCTCTCCACAGCCCGCACCGGCGCGGGTGAGCAGGTCCTGGCCGAATGGTTGCTGGCGCCGGGCGAGCGCGGCCAGGTGATCGCGCGGCAGCAGGCGGTGGCCGAGCTGCGTCCTCGCGCGGACTTGCGGGAGGAGCTGGCGCTGATGGGCGAGGATATTCGCGCCGCCGTCGACGCCCGAACGCTCGCCGAGTGGGGACGGCAGCCGCCCGTCTCCGTCTTCCCCGGCGCGCGCGCAGTCGCATTCGGACTCTGCGGCGCCGCGGCGATCACGTTCGCGCTGTTTCTGGCGCACCTGTGGAGTCTGCGGCCGTTCCTGATCGTCATGCTCGCCGAGATCGTTTACGGTTTCGCGGTGCGCGATGCGATCCGGCGCGTGACGGCCGCCGTCTCGACCCCGGCGCGCGAGCTCGAGTTGATCGGACTGCTGCTCGAAAGGCTGGAGCGGGAAACATTCACGTCGCCACGCCTGGCCGCGCTGGCCGGAGCACTGGAGCCTCGAGGCGTCCCCGCGTCCCGGCAGATCCGGCGTCTGGAGCGGCTCGTCGTCTATCTCGATTCCGCGCGCAACCAGTTCTTCCGCCTGGCCGCCGCGCCGCTGGTGTGGATTCCGCAGTTCGCTCTGGCGATCGAGGCGTGGCGGCGGCAATGCGGCCCCCGCATCGGAATCTGGATCGCCGCGGTGGCCGAGTTCGAGGCTTTGTGCTCGCTGGCCTGCTTCGCTTACGAGCGCACGGCCGTCACATATCCTGAGCTGCTCGAAGGCGCCGAGCCGCGATTCGAAGCCGAGGGGATGCATCATCCGCTGATTGCGCCGCACGAGTCGGTTCCGAACGGCGTGAAGCTGGGCGCGGATGTTCGATTGTGGATCGTCAGCGGCTCGAACATGTCGGGCAAGAGCACGCTGCTGCGCGCGATCGGGCTCAACGCCGTGCTGGCCTGGGCGGGAGCGCCCGTCGCCTGCGCCGGCCTCCGCCTGTCGCGGCTGCATATCGGCGCATCGACGCGGACCATCGATTCGGTGGTCGATCACCGCTCCCGCTTCTATGCCGAGATCAGCCGTCTGCGCGACATCGTGGACCTGTCGCGCGCGGGGCATCCCACGCTGTTCCTGCTCGACGAGCTGCTGAGCGGCACCAACTCGCACGACCGCCGCATCGGCGCCGAAGCGCTGGTGCGCGGACTGGTGGAGCGCGGGGCCATCGGCCTGGTGACCACGCACGACCTGGCATTGGCCGACATCGCCGCGACTCTCGACGGACGCGCGACCAACGTTCATTTCGAGGATCACCTGGAAGGCGGCGAGATCCGTTTCGACTACCGGCTCCGCGCCGGTGTGGTGACGCGCAGCAACGCGCTCGAACTGATGCGCGCCGTGGGACTGGATGTGTAAAAATCGAGGGCGTGAGGGCGAAGGTCTTCCTATTCGTCTCGATCGCGCTCGCCGCGCGGGCGCAGGAGACATTTCCGGCTTCTCCGGCGCTCGATGCACAGGTCGAGCAGGCCGTGCGCGACGGGCTGATCCCCGGCGCGGTGGTGGTGGCCGGCCACGACGGAAAAATCGTTCATCGCAAGGCTTACGGCAACCGCGCGCTGATCCCGGCGCCCGAGGCCATGACCGTCGACACGATTTTCGACGCTGCTTCGCTCACCAAGGTGGTCGCCACCACCCCGGCGCTCATGAAGCTGTACGAGGAAGGCAAGCTCCGCATCGCCGATCGGGTGACCGCCTACCTTCCGGAATTTCAGGGAGGCAACAGCACGATCACGATCCGCGACCTAATGACGCACTTTTCCGGACTGCGGGCGGACCTGGACCTGGAGCCTGCCTGGAGCGGTTACGAGACCGGCGTCCGTCGCGCGCTCATCGAAAAGCCGGCGGCGCCGCCGGGTGCGCGGTTCGTCTATAGCGACGTTAATTTCATTCTGCTCGGGGAAATTGTGCACCGGCTGAGCGGAAAGGCGCTCGACGAATACGCGCGCGAGAAAATCTTCGGGCCGCTCGGTATGAGCGAGACGCAGTTTCACCCGCCGCCCAGTTTACGGTCGCGCATCGCTCCCACCGAGCTCGATCCCGCTACCGGCGCGCCGTTTCGCGGCGTGGTCCACGATCCCTCCGCGCGATACATGGGCGGCGTCGCCGGGCATGCCGGCGTGTTCACCACGGCCTCCGATCTCTCGCGGTTCGCCGAAATGATGCTCGGCAGTGTGCGCCTCTTCTCTCCGGAAACCGTGAAAACGTTCACCTCGCCCCAATCGCCGCCGGATCAGCCGGTCCAGCGAGGGCTCGGCTGGGACATCGATTCGTCGTACTCTTCGCCGCGCGGCGAGCTGTATCCGATCGGCTCCTACGGCCACACAGGGTTCACGGGAACGTCGCTGTGGATCGACCCGGCGAGCAAATCCTACGTGATCCTGCTCACGAATTTCATCCATCCCAGGCGCGGCAAGAACCTGGCTCCGCTGCGCAGACGCCTGGCCACGATCGCCGCGGCGGAATTCAGCGGCGTGCGCACCGGGCTCGACGTGCTCGAAGACGAGAAGTTCGCGCCGCTCCAGGGCAAGCGGATCGGCCTGATCACCAACCAGACCGGCCTCGACCGGACCGGCAAACGAAACGTCGATGCGATGCGCGCCGCGGGCGTCCGCGTCACCGCGCTGTTTTCGCCCGAGCACGGCATCACGGGAAAAGAAGACCGGCCCGATGTCGCCGACTCGAAAGATGCGTCCACGGGACTGCCGGTCTGGAGCCTGCACTACAACGGCCGCTATCGCATGTCGCCGGAGATGATGCGCGAGGTGGACGCGCTG
>JBGPLI010000037.1:0-31716 GCA_041486445.1 Bryobacteraceae bacterium | reverse complement strand
TGATCGATCGCGCCGGCTTCCACCGTCACGCGGCCATGGGCGTGGCCGATTCGGGCGCCGATGTGCGCGATCAACTTCTCCATAGTGCGGACGTCGCGCACCGGCGGGATGCGATCCAGCGTGACGGGCTCGGAGGTCAACAGACAGGCGGCCAGCGCCGGCAGGGCCGAATTCTTCGCGCCGCTGACCGCGATTTCGCCCTCGAGCGGCACGCCGCCCTGGATCAGGAACTTGTCCACTTTACTTGAGTGCCTCCGAAATGCGTCCGCGAGCCCGGGCGAGCAGACGTTCCGCCTCCGCCCGCGCGACTCGCTTCTTCTCCATGACGATGGCCGTGCGCACGCTGCGGCCCGCTGCATCGAGCAGTTCTGCGGCACGTTCGTACGGCACGCCCGCCGCCTGCTGGATAATGCGGCGCGCCCGATCTTCCAGCTTCTGGTTGCGCGGTTGCACGTTCACCATCAGGTTGCCGTGGACGTGGCCCAGGCGGATCATGACCGCCGTGCTGATCATGTTCAGGACCAGCTTGGTGGCTGTGCCGGCGCGCAGCCGCGTGGAGCCGGCGAGAATTTCCGGACCCGGAACGGGCTCGATCGGATAATCCACGGCGCGCGACAACTCGGAATCCGGCGTGCAACTGATGCCGCAGGTGAGGGCTCCCAGGCCATGCGCGTGAGCCACGGCGCCGAGCACGTAAGGAGTGCGGCCACTGGCGCTGATACCCACCAGCGCGTCGCCCGGACCGAATCCCGCTGCGGTCAGATCGCGCGCGCCGGCTTCAGGATCGTCCTCGCTCGCTTCGACGGCGCGGGCCAGAGCCGCCTCCCCGCCGGCGATGATCCCTCGCACCAGTTCCGGAGCCACTCCGAACGTCGGCGGACATTCGGCCGCGTCGAGAACACCCAGACGTCCGCTGGTGCCGGCGCCAATGTACACCAGGCGGCCGCCCCGCTCGAGCGCCGCCGCGATCGCTTCCACGGCTCGCGCAATCCGCGGAACATCGCGCCCTACCGCCGCCGCGACCCCGGCATCGGCCGCGTTCATGATCTCCAGTATCGCCTCGGCCGGCAGCGCGTCAATATACTCGGAGGCCGGGTTGGGCTGCTCGGTCAGGAGCCTTTCCATCATGTGGGATTGTCGCGCCACTGGTCTATTGTAGCGACCGGATTCCCTTGTTCAAAGCAAGTCACTGCCGGAAGTACCAGTACCCGGGTGTTGCCTGTACCAGGCTCCTAGGAAGATAAAGCTCTTATATTCTTACACATGCGAGAATTTTTGACCGGTCGGACTAGGCTTATCCTACCCAAGGGACATCTCAACTTAGTGCTTGACAGTGAATGCGTTGCAGCCATATACTACTAACGTATTAGAGGTACGATGGCCGGCGGAAGTGTCGGGTCTGGGTGAAAAATGGAAGTCGGAGGAGGATGCGTAAAACAATGAAACAGAAATTATTGACTCTGGGAGTGACGGCGATGTGCCTCGTGTTGGCTGCCTCGATAGCCAGTGCGGCGCCGTGTACTTCAGGGGACACAATATTCACTATCCCCACCATCACGAACGGGACCTTCTACACCTCCATGTTCAGCTGTACGGTTTTCGGTGGGTCGACCACGTTCAACAATTTCTCGCTGATTGCCAACGTTGGGTTTCCGGGAAACACTGCCTTTTCCATGGGCCTGACCGTGCTCACGAATGCGGCTACCGGTGTTCTGGACTTCGGGTACACACTGTTGACCGGTGGCGAAGACATTCGCTTGAATTTCTCGATTACTCCGGGCACCAGCGGGATTACGCTCGCTTCTCTGTCATCGGGTGTCACGGAGACGATTTGCGATAGCGCCGGTATCAGCATGGGGGCGTGTGCCGGGTCTGTGATTGGAACCGGATCAGTCACTGCTGGCCATTCAACGTTTATCGCCGTAGGCGCATCCAGCGTCGACTGGGTCACCAAGGATATCGCGGGCGGAAGTGAAATGCTCCAAGCGATTGCTCCCGAGCCGATGACGCTGACGCTACTGGGCGCGGGTCTCCTCGGGCTCGGCGCGCTGGGCCGCCGCCGGCTGAGAAAGTAATCTCACTCATCGAGTTTCTAAACACGTCGGGCCAGAGGATCTACCCTCTGGCCCGATTTGCTTTTTCGCCCAATGAAAAGTTACGCGCTGAACGAGCTTCCGCACCCGCACGTCGACTTCACGTTGGGGTTGTTGAACTTGAACCCGGACCCCTCCAGCGTCTCGACGTAGTCCACTTCCGCGCCGTCCAGGTACAGCAGGCTGGCCTGATCGACGAATACGCTCAACCCGTCGAACTTATACGTCTTGTCCAGCAGCCCCGGGCTGTTCTCAAAAGCCATCGAGTAGCTGAAGCCGGAACATCCGCCCCCGACCACGGATATCCGGAGCCCGGCCGGCTTGGGCTCCTGCGAATCGAGAATCTCTCGTACCTTGCCAACTGCGGTTTCTGTCAACTGTACCATTGCGACTCCTCATTTTTTATTCTACACGACTCGATCCCGGACCACAATCGTCTTATATTGAGTGGGGCTCCAAATCTGCTATCTTGAGGAAACCCCTGGGGCCGGACCGCTCCGGCCGGTGATCGCCGGAATTTTCGTAACGGATTGAAACCCCTGCGCTTCGGGCCGCGTCGAGAGAGGTGGCTATGAGCAGCTTGATCGGAACGCTTCCACTTCCGGCGATGGGGGATCGAGCCCGGGTCAGGACCCGAGTGGACTACAGGAACAGCGAAGAAGCGGCTCTCATCAGGCGCGTGCAGGCGCGCGACGAGATGGCCTTCCGCGAGATTGTCGAGCGCTTTCAGTCCAAGGTTTTCTCGATCATTTACGGGATCCTGCGCAACCACAACGACGCCGAAGACATCGCGCAGCAGGTGTTCGCCAAGGTGTACTTTTCCATCCGCAACTTCGACTTTCGCAGCTCCCTGCTGACCTGGATCTACAAGATCACCGTCAATGAGTGCTATGATTATTTGCGCAAGAGGCGGGTGAGGAAGCTCGTTTACGAAAGCGATTTTTCGCAGGAGGACGCGCAGAGGATGGAGGCGTCCGAGCCGGCGGTGGATCCGGCGGCTCCGATCGATACCAGCCTGGCGCGGCGCGACCTGGTGACCAAGTTGCTCGAGAAGGTTTCCGCAGAAGACCGGAACCTGATGTTGTTGAAGGAAGTGGAAGGCCACTCGGTGGAAGAACTGGCGGCCATGACCGGTTTGAACGAAAATACAATTAAGGTGAAATTGTTTCGGGCGCGGCAGAAGCTGCTCAAAGCGGCGCAGAGGCTCGGGCATGTGCGCCCGATGGAGAAGTAAGAAACAGCGGGCTTAAAGACCCGCGAGAATGCGGTACATTGCAGTAACCGAGGGAAGGATACCATGCATCGGCTGATTCGGAATCATCTCGAGGAAATCCTGGCGGGCTCCGAGCGCACGGCTCCCGTCATGGAGCATCTTGAGGGTTGTGAGGAATGCCGCGGCGAAGTGGCGGAAATGCGCGCGCAGGCGGCGTTGCTCAGAGAGATGAGGCCCGCGCAAACTCCGGAACCGCGAGCCGGATTCTACGCGCGTGTGATGGAGCGTATCGAAGCGCAGGGCCCGGTTTCGATCTGGAGCCTGTTTTTCGAGTCGCCCTTCGGCCGCCGCATCGCGGTCGCTTCGCTGGCGCTGGCGCTGCTGCTGGGCGTCTATGTGGTGACTTCGGAGCAGTCGGCTGAGCCGGCCGTCGCCGTGGCGCCCGCGACCCAGTTGCTTCCCGGCGAGGACGGGCCCGGACAAGTGCTGGCCCCAGCCGGCGCCCCCGATCAGGACTCGGTCCTGGTGAACCTGGTCACCTACCGGGAGCAGTGACATGATGGTAACCGTGGAACGGACGCCCTGGCGGATTCTTTCCACGTTGCTTTTCGTATTCGTGGCGGGCGCGACTACCGGCGGCCTGGTGATGCAGCTCGGTTTGCACGATAAATTGCACCACATCACTTCGGCCTCCTCTCGCGAGCCGAATCGCGATATGGTTCTGCAAAAGTTCAAGACCGAGCTCAATCTCTCCGGCGAGCAGGTGGAGGGGATCGCACTGGTGCTCGAAGATTACCGGCAGTATTATCAAAGCCTGCAAGAGCAGCTCGACGATCTGCGCGCCACCGGCAAAACGCGGATCGTGCAGATCCTCAATCCCGACCAGCGCGTGAAGTTTGAGAAGATGATGACAGACCTTGCGCCGCAGCTTGCGGGCGGCGGCAAGTAGCGCCTTTCTCAAACTTGAATGATCGCCTCCTGATCACCGGCCCGCCGGCGTCGGGCAAGTCGCGCGTCGCCCTCGACCGGTTTCTCGCCCGTCCGGATTCCCTCCTGCTGACGCCCACCGCGACCATGACCGAGCATGTTCGCCACGAGCTTGCCCGAGCGAACGTTGCCATCCGGCCGAGCCGCATCGTCACGCTGGCGCAGTTCCTCGACCAGCACACGCCGCTGGCGGCGCCGCCGGAGCCCGTTCTCGATTTGCTGATTGAAGAAGCGCTGGAACGGCTCCGCCCGCCGGATTTCGCCGCTGTCGCAGGGTTCCGAGGCTTCCGCCGCGCCGTGGCGGCGATTTTCGAGGAGGCTCCGACGGGCGCGCTCTCGGGCGGCTTGCTGCTGCTGTTCCGCGAAGTAGAAGCGGGGCTGGCGGCGCGCGGAATGGCGCTGCGAAACGTCCGGTTGCGCGATGCGCGTCCGTCGTCGCCCGCGCACGTGGCGCTCGACGGCTTCTTCTCCTTCGCCCCGGCCGAGCTGGTGCTGATCGAAGCGTTGGGGGCCTCGGTCACGGTCACGCTTCCGGATTGGCCCGGCGCGGCTCCGGCTCGCGAGCGTCTGCTCGCTCAAGGATTTGGCGAACAGCGGTGCGGAGGCCCGCGCCGCGCATCCGGCCTTGATCGATTTTCCGCGCTGACGCTCGAGCACGAAACCGAGGAGATCGCCCGGCGCATTCTGAAGGAAGCCTCGCAGGGACGGCGGTTTCGCGAGATGGGGATCATCCTGCGCACTCGCGAACCGTACGGCCCGGCGCTGGAAACCACGCTGGCGCGTTTTGGAATCCCCGCGCGGTTTTATTTTCTCGACGCGCTGGCCTCCCATTCGGCCGTGCAATACCTGGGCGGAATCGTGGACGCGCTGCTCCGAGGGTGGGATCATGCCGGCCTGCTCACGCTTCTGCGCATGCCGGTTTCAGGGGTGGGCGCGACCCCCGCGGGCGACCGTTTCGATTTCGCATTGCGCGAGCGCCTTCCCGGCGCGGGCTTGCCGATCCGTGGAATCGACCAGGCTCCGCCGGTGCTCGATTCGCTCGCCGCGCTCGATGGATGGCGCCGCGATCGCGTGAGTCCGCAAGACTGGGCCGCGCGACTGAAGACCCTGCGTACCCTGGTCCCGCCTCCTGTGGTTACCGACGGCGTGAGTCGCGGCCAGGCGCACATCTGGCGGTCCACCGCCGCCGCGCTCGGCGCGTTCGAGGCTGCTCTCGATGCGACTGCCTCTGCGCTCCCGGACGCCGGTCCCATTCCGCTCGCACAATTCTGGAAGCAGGCGAGCGTGGCCCTCACACTCGAACAGCTTCGGACGGAAGATCGCCGCCGCGACGTGGTTCACGTTGTGGACGTCTACGAGGCCCGCCAGTGGGAGCTCCCCGTGGTCTTCGTGTGCGGACTGGTGGAGCGCCACTTTCCGCAGTATCACCGAGAAGATGCTCTGCTCAGCGACGCCGCGCGGCGCCGCGCCGGATTGCCGACGTCGGCCGACCGGCAGGCCGAGGAGCGCTTCTTGTTCGAGCTGGCAACGTCGCGCGCTACCGAAGCGACAATCCTCAGCTATGCGCGCTTCAACGACCAGGGCGAGAAAGCGTTGCCGTCCTTCTTTCTGGGCGATGCCGAGGCGCCCGTTTGCCAGGCCCGCGTAAACCCGAGACCGCAGCGCCAGCCCGCCACCGCGCAGCCCGTCGTGATACAAGATGCCGCGATGCTCCGGCAAATTTCGGAATCGCACAACCGCCTTTCCCCCACTTCGATCGAAAGCTTCTTGCAGTGCCCTTTCCAGTTTTTTGCGGCGAAGACGCTGCGCCTGCGCGCGCGCCCCCCAGCTCCCCGCGACCGGCTGGATGTGCTGCTGCAGGGCACGATCCTTCACGAGGTTCTGGCGGAATTCGCCCGCCACCCGCTGCTTGGCGCCGCGGTGTTCGACCCGGTCTTCGAGGACCACTGCCGCCGCGCCCGCATTCCGCCGGCCCTTCATCGCGAGGCCGTGCGTCTGGAACTGCTACGGCACTTCGAGGCTTTTCTCAACGACCGGCGGTTCGCGCTCGCCTGGACAAGTCGTGTAGAGGAGAAGTTCAGCTTCGCCCTGAACCCCCTGGTCACCATCAGCGGCCGTATCGACCGCCTGGAGGTGGGCCCCGCCAACCAGGCCCTGGTGATCGATTACAAATACAGCGCGGCAGACAAGATTCGTGAGCGTGTCGAGAAAAGCGATGCGGGAAATCTGGTTCAGGGCGACCTGTACCTGCTCGCAGCCGAGCGCGAGTTCGGCCTCGCGCCCGCCGGTATGCTGTACTGCGGCCTGCGTAACAAAGTGACCTGGGAAGGCTGGCACGTGCCGCTCGCCGGCCTGGACGCCGCTGGCGAATCCACCACGCCCGCCAGACTGCGGGAGTTGATGAACGCGGCGGCGCACAAGGCGGCGGAAGTTCACGAGGCGATCGTGTCCGGGCGAATCGCCGTCGCGCCGGCCGACCGCGACAAGTGCGAGTGGTGCGATTTCCGCGACATCTGCCGCGTCGAGACGGCGGCTGCGGCGCGGGGCGCCGGCGGCGTATGACGCTGACGCCTGAACAGCGAAAAGCCGTCGAGCGCACCGGCCAGGACGTGTGCGTCGTCGCCGGGCCGGGGGCGGGGAAGACCCTCGTGCTGATCGAGCGCTTCGCGTGGCTGGTGGAAGAGCGCGGCGTCGATCCCGCGCGCATCCTCGCCATTACCTTCACCGAGAAGGCGGCCACCGAGATCAAGGATCGCCTCATTAAGCGCTTTCGAGGGACCCCCGCTCGCCGGGAAGCGATCGAACGCTCCTGGGTATCGACCATCGACGGATTCTGCTCGCGCCTGCTCCGCCAGCACGCCATCGCGGCGGGGCTGCCGCCGGACTTCGGTGTCCTCGATCAGCCCGTCGCCGACCGCTTGAAACGCAAGGCAGCCGAGGAGGCGCTCGACGCCCTGTTCGGCGAGCGTCCGGCGGAAATGCGGCGGCTGCTTGAAGCCCTCGACCTTTCGACGCAGGACGACGGCCGCAAGCCTGACCTGGCACGCAGTCTGATTGACGTCTACGACACGATGCGCGTGGCGGGTGCGCGCGAGTTGCCTCCGGCTCAGCCTTCGCCGGACCTGTGGCCGCGGGCGCGCGAGCTTGCGCAACAGGTTCTTGCCGATCCCTCTTCCGGCGGCGCGCACACGCCCCGTTTGCGCGAGTGGGCCGGCCGCTTTCTCGCTCTGCCGGACTCGCCGCTGACCCGCGCGCATTTCGAGCTTGCCGGCACGTTCGACGCCTACCTCAACCGCATCGGAAAATCCCGCGCCCAGCAGGCGGCTGAGGAACTGAAGAATCGCGTGCTGCCGCAACTCGAAGCGCAGTGGCTCGCCGAGTTCAACGCCGATCTTACCGGACTGCTGCGCGCAGCCGTCGGGCGAATCGACACGCTCTACCGCGAGAAGAAGCTTCGCGACGCGGCGCTCGATTTCGCTGGCCTGGAAGAAGAGGCCATCCGGCTGCTCGAATCCCACGAGTCGATCCGGTGCGACACCGCGGATCGCTTCGAGCAGATTCTGATGGACGAATTGCAGGACACCAACCCCTTGCAATGGAAATTGGTGAACCTGGTGCGGCGAAGCTTCTTCGCCGTCGGCGATATCAACCAGTCCATCTACAGCTTCCGTCACGCCGACCCGGAAGTGTTTGAAGCGTACCGCGAAGCGCTCACGTCCGCCGGCGCGACGGTGGACGACTTGCGTGAGAATCATCGCAGCCGGCAGCAGATTCTGGACACGGTCTCCCGCATGCTGGACGGCGAGCCGGGGATAGAGCCGCGTCCGCTCATCGCCGCCCGCCAGTTCGCGCCGGCCAAGGGCCCGGCCGTCGAGCGGTTCGCCGGACAGGGCGATCGCGCCGAGGACGTCGAGGCCGGGCTGGTGGCCGCGCGCATTCGGGAGCTGGTGGACTCGGGTGAGCGCAAGTTCCACCACTTCGGCGTCCTGGTGCGAAAGCTGGGATCGGCGGGGCCGTTCGAGCGAGCCTTCGACCGTTTCTCCATTCCGTTCCTGGTGAGCGGCGGCCGGACGTTTCTGGAGGCGCGCGAGATCCGCGACCTGCTGGCGCTGGTGGCCGCGCTGGTGAATCCCCTGGATGAGATCGCGCTGGTGGGCGTGCTGCGCGGCCCCTTCGCCGGTCTGAGCGACGAGGAAATTCTCAAGATCGGAAGAGACGGCTGGCGCGAGCAGTTCGACGCACGATATGGCCGTTTGCGCCGCTTCGCCGGATTCGTTGCGCCGGACCGTCTGCTCGTGACGGCGCTCGATGAATCGGGTTACATGGCGAATATTTCCGAGCGCGCTCGCGCCAACATCCAAAAACTTCTGGCGTGGCTGCGGCGGGAGCATGCCGCGCGCCCTCGTCCGCTGGCGGAGCTGCTGGAGGACCTCGAATCCTTCCGCGCGACGCAGGCCGAGGCCGAGGCGCCCCCGCCCGAAGCCGGCGACGTGGTGCGCCTGATGTCGATTCACGCAGCCAAGGGCCTGGAGTTTCCCGTGGTCTTTGTAAGCGCCCTCCACGGCCTGCCGGACCGCCGCAGGCCGGTGATCGCGTTCTCGCCTGCCGCCGGTCTCGGCATGAAGTGGCGAAATCCGGCCACGGGCAAGGGCCAGTCCGATCCGGCGCACAGGGCGATCATCGAAGAACTGAAGCGCACGGAAGACGACGAGGAGAATCGCCTCCTCTACGTCGCCATGACGCGAGCTGAGCAGAGTCTCATTCTCTCTTACGCCGAGCGGACCAAGTCCTCGAAGTGGCGGAAGCTGGCCGAGGCCGCTATCCCCGAGATGACGGCTGCCGACCGTATACCGGATCCGCCCGCCGCCATCGCATCAGTGGCGCAATCCGCCGCCGAGGAACTGGTCGACCCTCCGGCCGTCGCGGGCCAGCACGATTCCTCCGCCGCCGTCACCTCGGTCGCCCTGTTCGACGCCTGCCCGCGCAAGTACTATCTGAGCCGCTACCTTGGTCTCGAACCCGAATACGAAGGTCCCGGGACCGGCGGGATGGCGCTCGGTCTGGAGGTCCACGCGCTGCTCGCCGGAGGGACCGCGGGATCGCTCGAAGCTCGCGAGATCGCCCAACGGTTCAGGAAAAGCGAGCTGGGCCGCCGTGCGGAGCGCGCCACGCGCGTCGAAAGGGAGTTCGATTTCCTGCTGTCCCTCGAAGACATCGTCCTGCAAGGCCAGATCGATCTGTGGTTCGAGGAATCCGGCGAGCTGGTGCTGGTGGACTACAAGACCGATCGCGACGAATCGTCGGCAACCAGCTATGCGCTGCAACTCCGGCTGTACGCTCTCGCGCTTGAGCGCTACGCCGGCCGTTTGCCGGATCGCGCGATCCTGTGCTACCTGCGTTCGGACCACAACGTGGAAGTGAGTCTGGAGTCGAAGGAACTGGATGCCGCGCGGGCGGCGGTGCGGGCTCTGGTGCGAGCCCAGGACTCCCTGAAGTTCCCGCTAAAAGCGGGAGAACAATGCCGCCGGTGCGCGTTTTTCCAAAACGCCTGCCCCGCGACTCTCTAAGACGCGCTCCATCACTGTCGCGCCTCTAAGTCTGCGCCGGCTCGCGCGCCGCTATCTTCCGCTCCAGCGCTTTCAGCAGACGATTCTTCACGTCTTCGGGAATGGCTTGCGGCTCCACACCCTTATATACCTGAAGAGTCTTCTTGGTGGTGTCGACAATCACGAAGCAGTTGGGACATTCACTGACGTGCGCTTCCAGCCGAGTTTTGAGCGCCGCGTCCGTGTTGGGATCCAGATAATCGTTGAGCTCCTGCAGGAACTGCTTACAAGTTAGCAAAGACGTCTTCCCCTTTCCGCTTGAACTGACGGGTCAACTTCTCCCGCAGTGCCAAGCGGGCTCGTAAGAGTCTGCTTTTCACCGCCGGAACGGAGATCCCGAGCGCTTCCGCCGTTTCCTCCGTGCTCAATTCTTCGATGTCTCGAAGCATGAAGACGGTGCGAAAATCCGGCTTCAGACTTTCCACCGCCCGGTCCAGAATCCCCTGCATCTCCTCGCGAGAGTATCGCTGCTCCGGGTTGTCCTCCCAGACGGCGATCTCCCGGTTCACCATTTCTTCGCCTGTATCGACAGGCTCGTCCAGCGGCACCGTATGATCGCTCCTGCGTTTGCGCAGCTTCATCAGCGCCTCATTCACCGCGATCCGGACGATCCAGGTGTAGAACTTCGAGTTGCCCTGAAAGCCGGCCAGGTGCTCGTAGGCCTTGAGAAACGCCTCTTGCAGCACGTCCTCGGCGTCCTCGTCGTTCTGGGTGATGTGTTTGGCGAGCCGGTAAATCTTGCGCTCGTACTGGGTCATCAACGCGGTGAAGGCCTGGGCATCCCCGGCGCGCGCCCGGGCCACCAGGGCGGTTTCGTCGAACGCGGCGGGCGTGGGGACGGGTGTGGTCACCGGAGGATCTCTTTCTACCACTATACCGCCTAGCTGCTAAGATGGATTTCAAACGTGACCGCCGCATCCAGACTCGCTGTTGTTCTCGCCGGAGTCTCGCTCGCTCCCCTGTATGCGCAGCGCAGCCTCGCGGGAGAAACCGAGATCCGGCTGGCGCTCGACCGGCTGAACACGCTCGGCAGCGTCATGATGATCGCGGCGCACCCGGACGACGAAAACACCGCGCTGCTGGCCTATTTCGCGCGCGGCCGAAACGTCCGCACGGGCTATCTCGCGCTGACCCGCGGCGAAGGCGGCCAAAACCTGATCGGCAGCGAACAGGGCGACGAGCTGGGCATCATCCGCACGCAGGAGCTGCTGGCGGCCCGCCGCATCGATGGGGGCGAGCAGTTTTTCACACGCGCCATCGACTTCGGATTCACCAAGACCGTCGAGGAGACCCTCACCAAATGGCCGCGCGACAAGGTGCTCGGCGACGTGGTGTGGGGCATCCGCCGGTTCCGTCCGGATGTGATCGTGCTGCGCTTTTCCGGCACGCCGCGCGACGGGCACGGCCATCATCAGACCTCGGCCATTCTTGGAAAAGAGGCCTTCACCGCGGCGGCCGACCCGGCCAAATTCCCCGAGCAGTTGCAGTGGGTCCAGCCCTGGCAGGCCCGGCGACTGATGTACAACCCCGGCGGCTTCACAGCCCAGCAGGAGCGCGAAGCCGCGCAACTGGCGGATCGCATCGAGGTCGATCTCGGCGGCTATTCTCCCGAAATCGGGTATTCGTACGGCGAGATCGCGGGCATGAGCCGCAGCCAGCATCGCAGCCAGGGCATGGGCGCGGCCGAGCGCAGGGGTTCGCAGAAAGGCTACCTCCAGACCATCGCCGGCGACAAAGCGACCAAGGATTCCTTCGACGGCATCGACATTTCCTGGACTCGATTGCCGGGGGGCGCCGAGCCCGGTGAAATTCTCCGACAAGCTCGCGCGGCGTTTGCGCCGGCCCATCCGGAGGCGTTGCTGCCGGCCCTGATTAAGGCGCGTCCGCTCATCGCTTCCATAAAAGATCCGCTGGCCGAGCGCAAGCTGGCCGAGCTCGACGAGACGATCGCCTTATGCGCGGGCCTGTGGGTGGACGCATCCGCGGACAAGGCCGCCGTGGCACCGGGCGGCGGCGTGAAGGTCGGCATCACGGCGCTGGCTCGCGTCCCCGCGCAGGTGATGTTGCTGGGCGTGGATCTCACGGGCGCCGGTCCCCGTCCGGATGTGCGCGACGTTGCGCCGATGGTTCTGGTTCGCAACCAGCCCAACCACTACACCTTCGCGGTGCAGCTTCCCGCGGACCAGCCCTACTCGCAGCCGTACTGGCTCGACGATCCCAACGACGGCAGCCTGTACACGGTGCGCGATCCGCGCGAGATCGGGAATCCGGAGAATCGGCCGGTGATGGAAGCGCATTTCCGGCTGAGGATAAACGGAACCGCGATCGAGCTGGTCCGGCCGGTGCAGCATCGCTACGTCGATCGCGTGTACGGCGAATCGATCCGTCCGCTTGCCGTCGTGCCGCCGGTGGCGCTGGAGCTGCCGGAGCAGTCGCTGGTCTTCCCCGATAACAAGCCCCGCAGGATCGAGGTGCCCGTGCGCGCGAACGCAGGGCGCGTGGCGGGCGACGTTCATCTGGAAGCGCCCGAGGGCTGGCGCGTCGCGCCGGTTTCCCGCCCGTTCGAGTTGCCGGCGACTGACGAGCAGACTACCGTGGTCTTCGACTTGACGCCGCCTTCGACCGACGCGCGCGGCGAGCTGCGGGCCGTGGCCACCGTGGGCGAGCGAAAGATTTCCTCAGGCACCGAAGTGATCGCGTATCCGCACATTCCCGCGCAGACGCTGTTCCCTCCGGCCAAAAACTCGCTGGTGCGCGCCGACATCCGCACGCTCGCCAAAAGCATCGGCTACATCGTGGGCGCCGGCGATCAGGTGCCCGAAGCGCTGCGCCAGATGGGTTGCGAGGTCACCCTGCTCACCGCTGAAGACCTGACCCGCGGGAATCTCGCACGTTTCGACGCCATCGTCACCGGGGTGCGCGCGTTCAACACTCGCGCCGATCTCCGCGCCAACTATCAGCGCCTGTTCGATTACGCGCAGAACGGCGGCACGGTGGTCGTGCAATATAACGTGCCCGATGGCGGCGGTCCGGGCAACGGACAGGCGACGGGTCCGGGCGCGGGCCGCGGCGGCGAGCCAACGGTGCTCGATCACGTGGGGCCCTATCCGATCCGCACCAGCCGGGAGCGCGTCACCGTGGAAGAAGCCCCGGTCATGCTGCCCAATCCGCAACTGTCCTTGCTGCATGCGCCCAACGAGATCGCCAGCCGCGACTTTGAAGGATGGGTGCAGGAACGCGGCCTCAACTTCGCCAACGAGTGGGACGCGAAGTATCTGAGCGTGCTCGAATCGCACGATCCCGGGGAGAAGCCTCTGCCCGGCGGAATGCTGTACGCGCGTCTCGGAAAAGGAGCGTACATCTTCTCGGCCTACTCGTGGTTCCGGCAATTGCCCGCCGGCGTGCCCGGCGCATACCGGCTCTTCGCGAATATGATGAGCGCAGCGAAGACTCAATAATGGACGCGGAAAAGCCGGTCGATGAGCGCAGCGAAGACTCAATAGTGGACGAGCCGCCGCCCGTGTTGCGAACCTGGCCGCGGGTCTACGCTTTCGTCGTCGGCTATCTCGCCGTGCTGATCTTCCTGTTCTACCTATTCACCAAGCGCTTCGCGCCATGAGACCGCTCGACTGGGTGGTTTTCTTCGCCTGGCTGGTGCTCCTGATTTCCTACGGGCTGTGGCGCTCGCGCGGCTCCAACACCGTCAATCAATTTCTGCTCGCAGGCAAAACGATGCCCTGGTACGCCATGGGGCTCTCCATCATGGCGACGCAGGCGGGTGCGATCACGTTCATCTCTACGCCGGGCCAGGCGTATGTCGACGGCATGCGCTTCGTCGAATATTACTTCGGGATGCCGCTGGCGATGGTGATCCTTTCGGCCACGGCCGTGCCGATTTTCCATCGGGCCAAGGTCTACACCGCGTACGAGTACCTGGAACAGCGCTTCGACGCCAAGACCCGGGCGCTGGTGTCGGCGATTTTCCTTATCGCGCGCGGGCTCAGCGCGGGAGTCGCTCTGGCGGCGCCGGCGATCGTGCTGTCGGTGATTTTCGGATGGCCCTTCCGCGTGACCACTCTGATCATGGGCGCCGTGCTGATTCTGTTCACGACTCTGGGAGGCATCAAGGCCATCACCTGGGCGGACGTCCCGCAGATGCTGGTGATCCTGGCTGCACTGGTGCTGGCGTTCATCCTGGCGATTCGCTTGCTGCCCGCCGACGTTTCCTTCGGCGATGCGCTGCGGCTGGCGGGCGCCGCGGGGAAGCTCAACGCCGTCGATCTCCATTTCGACTGGAACGATCGATACAACTTATGGAGCGGCCTGATCGGCGGAATGTTCCTGGCACTGGCGTATTTCGGCACCGACCAGAGCCAGGTGCAGCGGTATCTCACCGGGCGGTCCATCGGGCAGAGCCGGCTGAGCCTTCTGTTCAACGCGACGGCGAAGGTACCCATCCAATTCTTCATCCTGTTCATCGGCGCGATGGTGTTCGTCTTCTTTCTGTTCGACCGCCCGCCGCTGCTGTTTCATCCGCTCGAAATGAAGCGCCTTCAAACCGCGGCGTTCTCGAATATCGAAGGGCGATATGAGCAGGCTTTCGACCAGCGCCTTGCGGCCGCCCGACGTTTGAAAGATGCCCGGGACGCGGCGGCGCAGACGGCCGCCCTCGGCGAATTCCAGGCCGCGCAGAAGCAGATCGAGCTGGTGCACTCTGACGCGCTGAAGATTGTGGGCGATGACGATACTAACTACATCTTTCTCTCGTTCGTGACGCGCTACCTTCCAGCGGGCGTGGTGGGTCTGGTGCTGGCGGTGATTTTCACGGCGGCGATGTCGTCCATTTCGGGCGAGATCAATTCGCTGGCGACGGTCAGCATGGTCGACATCTACCGGCGCCACTTTCATCGCGAGGGCTCCGACCGCCACTACCTCGCGGCATCGCGTGTGGCGACCGTGTTTTGGGGATTGTACGCAGTCGTATTCGCGAATTTCGCCTCCAGCTTCGGAGCTTTGGTCGTGGCGGTGAACCAGGTGGGCTCGCTGTTTTACGGCGGCATGCTGGGAGTGTTCGTCCTGGCGTTTTTCGTGAAGCGCGTGGGGGGCACCGCCGCTTTCATAGGAGTGCTCGCGGGTGAAGCGGCGATTTTCGCCGCGGCGGGCTTCACTTCGATCGCCTGGCTCTGGTACAACGTGATCGGGGCCGTGGTGGTGGTCGCGACGGGGTGGGCGATCTCCCTGCTAAGCTATACACATGAGACGCACTAATCTTGTGCTTGATGAACACCTGCTTGAAGAGGCTACCCGGGAGCTGGGTTTGAAGACCTACTCTGCCACCGTGAACAAGGCGCTCGAGGAGATTCTTCGCATTCGGAGGATCCAACGCATCCCCAGCCTGATTGGAAAGATACGATGGCGGGGCAATCTCTCTCAAATGCGCGAGGACCATCCCCGGCGGCCTGCGAAGAAGAGGAAGCAGCGTTCGTGATCCTGGTCGACACATCCGTCTGGATCGAAATCATCCGCGGGACGATTCACGTGACCAGCACTGAATACCTCGACTTTGCGACTTGTGGACCGGTGCTGCAGGAAGTGTTCCAGGGTCTCGACGTTCGACCGGAGCGCGACCTCTTCCGCGAAAGTCTGATGGCGATTCATTGTCTCGGCGATCCGCTCTCGCTCGATCTGTTCCTCGAGGCGGCTGAACTCTCTCGTCGAGGCCGCCAAAAGGGCTACACGATCCGTTCCTCGACGGACTGCTTGATCGCGGCCATAGCGATCCAGCACGATGTTGCCGTTTGGCATCGGGATCGTGATTTCGACTACATCGCCCGGTTTACGCCCCTCAAAACCTTGCGTGCGCCGTCGGTGCACTAGCCCAACACCGCGTTCAGCGAGCCCTGACGGTAGCCTTCCAGGTCCAGCGTCACGTAGTGGAACCCCAGCGGCTTGAAGATGGCCGTGAACGCGCGGGCCATTGCGGGGGTCATGGCGCGCTCCAGCTCCTCTGGCGCGATCTCGATGCGCACCATCTCGCCATGGAAGCGCACCCGGAACTGGCGGAAGCCGAGGGCGCGGATCGCCTCCTCCCCGAGCTCGACCGTCTTGACGTTCTGGATCGTCACCGGCGTTCCGTAGGGAATCCGCGAGCTGAGGCACGCTGACGCCGGCCGGTCCC
Organism: Bryobacteraceae bacterium; assembly: GCA_041486445.1. Classification (GTDB taxonomy): domain Bacteria; phylum Acidobacteriota; class Terriglobia; order Bryobacterales; family Bryobacteraceae; genus Palsa-187. The sequence goes on along the minus strand of JBGPLI010000037.1, from coordinate 15,639 downwards.
AGGTCGCGAGTCCCGCGCGGCGCGACAGATCCCGGATTTCGGCCTTGGTCAGACCGGCGTCGACCAGCGGAGCCTTCGCCTGATGCAGCCTGGCGGCGCGCTGGCCGGGACGATAGTCGCCCAGATCGTCGACGTTCACTCCGTACACCACGTGCGCGATGCCGCGCTCGCGCGCGACTTCATCCAGGCGGGTAAATAGCTCGTCCTTGCAGTGGAAGCAGCGGTCGCGGTCGTTTTTCACGTAGTCGGGGTTGTCGAATTCGCGGGTGGCGATGTACTCGTGGCGGATGCTCCAATCGCGCGCGAAGGCTTCGGCGTCGCGTTTGTGGGATTCCGGGAGCGAGGCGGAATCGGCGGTGATGGCCACGGCTCGGTCGCCCAGAACGCTGTGCGCCGCCCAGGCGAGATACGCCGAATCGGCGCCGCCCGAATAGGCGACGATCACGCTCGCGAGCTGCCTCAAATCGGCGAAGAGCTGCTCTTGCTTGCTCTCCGCAGGCGTTTCCATGCTCCTATTGTAGCGGCAAGTGGTAGAATCCTGAATGTGGACGGACAGTTCGTAACCAAGCAAGACCTCGCGGAGGCCGTCGCGCCGCTGGCGAGCAAACAGGACCTGGCTGATAAGCTGGCCGAAGCCGAGCAACGAATCATCGATACGCTGACGGAAGCAATCCGCGACGCGCAAACCGAGATGCTGCGGGCATTCTATAGCTGGGCCCGCCCGGTCGAGATGCGGCTCAACCGAACCGACGAGATCGCAACACGCCTGTCCTGGATCGAGGAAAGGATTGCTGCGCTGGAGCGCGGCAAGTTCCCCTCCGCCGGCTAACCTCCGCTATTGTAGCGGCAGGTCTTCCTGACCGTTCGCGCCGTTGCCGCCGTTGGCTTCCGTATCCGGAATCAGGCTGGCCGCGGCCACCTGGTCGCCCGCCTCGACGTCCACCAGCTTCACGCCCTGGGTAGAACGGCCGGCCTTCCGGATCGCGCCCGAATCGATGCGGATGATCTGCCCCTGCTTGGTGATGATCATCAGGTCGGAATCTTCCTTCACCGAAAGAATCGCCACCACCTTGCCGACTCGCGGCGTGGTCTTCATGTTGATGACGCCCTTGCGGCCGCGCGCGGTCAGCCGGTAGTCCTCAAGCGGCGTGCGCTTGCCGAAACCGTTTTCCGAGATCGACAGGATCAGGCCGTCCTTGCCGACGACCTCCATCCCCACCAGGTAGTCGCCCTCCTCGAGCTCCATGCCGCGGACGCCGAACGCCGGACGCCCCATCGCGCGCACGTCCTCTTCGAAGAAGCGGCACGCCATGCCCTCGTGCGAGCCGAGGAAAATGTAATCCTGTCCGCTGGTGAGGCGCGCGGCCAGCAATTCGTCGCCCTCGTCCAGGCCGATGGCGATGATGCCCCGCGACATCGGATTGTCGAACTCGGTCAGCTCGCACTTCTTGATGGTGCCGCGCTTGGTCACCATCACGATGTACTTGCCGGGGATGAATTCCTTCACCCCCAGAAACGCGGTGGGCGTCTCATCCGGCTGAAGGTTCACCAGACCCGAGCAGTGCTTGCCCTTCCCCGTGGTCGCCGCATCCGGAATCGCGTAGATCTTGAGCCAGAACACGCGGCCTTTGTTGGTGAAGATCAGCAGATAGGCGTGTGTGGAGGCGACCATCAGGTGCTCGACCACGTCCTCGGCGCGCGTCGACATCCCGATCCGGCCCTTCCCGCCGCGGGATTGCCGCCGGTAGGTGTCGACCGCCGTCCGCTTCAGGTATCCGCCGCGCGTCACCGTGACCGCGACGTCCTCCATCTGGACCAAATCTTCGAGCGTGATCTCGCCCGTGTCCTCGATGATCTGGGTGCGCCGCTCGTCGCCATAATCGTTCTGGACCTCTTTCAGCTCCTTGACGATCACGCCGCGCAGAACTTTTTCCGAGCCGAGGATCTCCAGATATTCCTTGATTTTTACCTGAATCTCGGCCAGCTCTTCGATGATTTTCTGCTGCTCCATCCCCGTCAGGCGCTGGAGTTGCAGCTCGATAATGGCTTGCGCCTGGCGCTCGGTGAACTGGAACTGCGCGACCAGGCCGTCGCGGGCTTCCTTGGGAGTCTTGGCCGCGCGAATCAATTTGATGACCGCGTCCAGGTTTTCGAGCGCTCTCTGGAACCCGAGCAGCAGGTGCTCCCGCTCGCGCGCCTTGCGCAGAAGGTAATCGGTGCGCCGGCGGACCACGTCCAGGCGGTGGTCGATGAAGCGCTTCAGCGCGTCCACCAGGCCCAGCTCGCGCGGCTGCCCGTTGACGATCGCCAGCAGGATGACGCCGAAGTTCACCTGCATCTGCGTCTGCTTGTACAGGTTGTTCAGCACCACCTCGGCCTGCTCGCCGCGTTTCAGCTCGAACACGATGCGCATGCCGTCGCGGTCGCTCTCATCGCGGATTTCCGAAATCCCTTCGAGTTTCTTCTCGTTCACCAGCCCGGCCGCATGTTCGATGAGCCGCGCCTTGTTGACCTGATAGGGAATCTCGGTGACGATGATGGCTTCGCGATCCTTGCCGAAACTCTCGGTCGCCGCCTTGGCGCGCAGCTTGACCGAGCCGCGTCCGGTGGAGAAGTAGTCGAGAGTGCCCTGCCGGCCGAGAATCAGACCGCCGGTGGGAAAGTCCGGACCCTGCACCATTTCGAGAAGCTTGGAGAGCGGCGTCGAAGGCTGCTGGATCAGCGTAATACAAGCGTCGATGATCTCGGAGAGGTTGTGCGGAGGGATCTTCGAAGCCATCCCCACCGCGATGCCCTCGCTGCCGTTGATCAGCAGGTTGGGGACGCGCGTCGGCAGGACCTCGGGCTCCTGTTCGCTGTCGTCGTAGTTGGAGCGGAAATCGACGGTCTCCTTGTCGATGTCCTCAAGCAGAGCGGCCGCAATGCGCGCCAGCCGCGCCTCGGTGTATCGCATCGCCGCGGGCGGATCGTTGTCCACGGAACCGAAATTCCCCTGGCCGTCGATCAGCGGATAACGCATGGAAAAGTGCTGCGCCATGCGCACCAGGGCATCGTAGACCGGCACGTCGCCGTGAGGATGATACTTGCCGAGCACCTCGCCCACGATCTTGGCGCACTTCCGCGTGGGGCGATTGAAATTCAGCCCCATCTCGGACATCGCATACAGGATGCGCCGGTGCACAGGTTTCAGGCCGTCCCGCACGTCGGGCAGCGCGCGGCCGACGATCACGCTCATGGCGTAATCGAGATACGACCGCCGCATCTCGTCTTCGATGTTGATGGGGATCAGGTTCTTGGAGCCGCCATCGCCTCCCAGCGGAATCTGGCCGCCAGGTGGCGGAGTGGTCGGGTCCTGAGGATCTGCCAAAGCGGATGCTCCTTAGAGAGCTTAGGGTGCGGCGGCTGCCGCTCTAATGATATATTTTAACAGTTCGGAGGGCTGCATGCGTTTATCGAGGATCCTCAAACTTGCGCTGTTCCTGGTGTGTCTGAAGGGCTTCGGACAGACCGCCGGGACCATCGTTACGGTCGCGGGAAGCGGCGGAGCAGGCTACGACGGAGACAACAAACTGGCCACCAACGCGCAGCTCGACACCCCGCCGTTCGTCGCGGTGGATCAGGCCGGCAACATTTACATCGCCGACCAAAGGAATCATCGCATCCGCAAGGTGGACACCAGCGGGACCATTACCACGTTTGCTGGAACGGGAGCCCCGGGCTATAGCGGCGACAACCAGCCGGCCACCAGCGCCACCCTGAACCTCCCCATTGGAGTGTTCGCCGACTTGTCCGGCAACGTCTTCATCAACGACACTGGCAACCAGCGTATCCGCAAAGTGGACCCCAACGGGATCATCACCACGGTAGCCGGCACCGGCACGACCGGTTACAACGGCGACGGCATCCCGGCCAGGAGCGCGAATTTCTGGAATGCCGTCCGGGCAGTGGCGGACGCGGGCGGGAATCTCTATGTCGCCGACCAGAGCAACCACCGCATTCGGAAGATCGATACGAGCGGGATCGTCACGACGATCGCCGGAAGCGGCGTCGGAGCCGGAGGGAGCACTCCCCCTTACAATGGCGACGGCGCGGCGACCTCGGTGAACCTGAATAATCCGACTGCGCTCGCTCTGGACGGCGCGGGCAACCTGTACTTCTCCGATCAGTTCAACCATCGCATCCGCCTGCTCTCGGGCGGGCAGGTCACCACCATCGCCGGAACGGGGACGGCGGGTTACAACGGCGATGGCGCGCCGCTGAACACGAATCTCAACTACCCCGGGTCGCTTGTGGTGGATCCGAGTGGAGCGATTTTTTTCACCGATGGTCCCAATCAGCGCCTGAGGAAGATTTCCGCGGATCGCAGCCAGATCACCACGATCGCGGGCACCGGCGCGGCCGGGTACAACGGCGACGGCATTCCAGCCGCGACCGCGCAACTGAACTTTGCCTTCGGTCTCGCCCTGGACGGAAACGGCAATCTCTACATCGCGGACACATTGAACAACCGCATCCGCAAGATCTTCGGGGCGGGCGCGGGCTCAGGGCCGGCGCCGGTCTTCAGCAACCAGCAGGTCCAGAACGCGGCCAGCTTTGCCGTCGGGATCGCGCCGGGGGGATTGGTTACGGTGTTCGGCGCCGGCGTCACGAACGGGGTCAACGGGTCGATCACGGTTGCTTCACCGCCGTTGCCGAAGGAGCTCGCGGGCGTTTCGGTGACCATGGGCGGGATTTCCGCTCCGGTTTACTCGGTCTACAATGTGGCTGGCCAGCAGCAGGTGAGCGTGCAGGCGCCTTACGAGCTGGCGGGGCAGACGTCGACGCCGGTTGTAGTCACCGCCAACGGCGCTCGCAGCGCGCCCGTGAATGTCGTGGTCCTGCCGGCTCAACCTGGCATCATCGCCTACGGCGCCAACAATGCGGTCGCCGTCCGCGGCATCGACAATTCCTTAGTAACGGCGACCAACGCGGCGGTGAAAGGCGAGGCAGTGGTCCTGTATATGACCGGTCTTGGCGTGGTTACGCCGGCCGTTCCCACCGGCGCCGCCGTCGCGACGATCTCCCAGACGCCCGTGACGCCGTCGGTGAGCCTGGGAGGCGTAACGGTTCAGCCGTTTTTCAGCGGCGTGACGGGTGGCTACGCGGGGCTCTACCAGATCAACTTCTTCGTACCCGCCAACGCGCCATCGGGAAGTCTGGACTTGTTCGTGACCATGAGCGGTGTGCAGAGCAACACGGTGAAGCTGGCGGTGCAGTAGACTATTTCACGCCACCCGGATCCCCTGTCGCGCGGCTTCCTTTTTGAGGCCACCATCGGCCGTCAGCAACGCCGCGTCCTCTCGCCGGGCCAAGGCCAGGTAGAACATGTCGTAGGCCGGCCTTCGTGTTGTTCGCGCGAGCAGAAAGGCTTCGCGGTACAGTTCCTTTGCCGGGACCAGGGAATCCGCCAGGCCGAGGGCCAGCTCGATGGCACGATCGCATGCGCTCAAGCTCAGATTCTCGAACTGATGGTACTTCCAGATCGTATTCACCACCTCAGCCACGAGCAGATCCGGAGCGAGCACCAAGGCCGCCTGTTGTACTTCGTCCGCAAAGCGCCGATCCTTGTGCCGGTCCAGCACCACCTCGATCGCGGCGCTGGCATCCAGAATCAGCCTCACCGGCGGCGGTCCTCGGCTATCAATTTGACGGGATCGCTCAGTTTCGCGGCCTGCGGCACAGCTTCACGCTGGATCGCTTCGAGCACCTTCTGGCGCCGGGCCCTGGCGTCCAACTCGACGTCGAGCCCGCGCGCGAGCACCGCGACCACCTGCTGAGCGAGGCTGCGGCGTTCTTTCGCCGCCTGCTCAGAGAGCAGCCGGTAGATTTGCTCGGGTACATCTCTCACTTGAATGAGCGGCATACCTTCATTCTGCCACAACATGCAATCCACTGCATGATGCAGGCGTCATTCCCCGACGATCTTCACCAGCACCCGCTTCTTTCGCCGGCCGTCGAATTCGCCATAAAAGATCTGCTCCCAGGGGCCGAAATCGAGCTTGCCTTTGGTCACGGCCACCACCACTTCCCGGCCCATCACCTGGCGCTTGAGATGCGCGTCGGCGTTGTCCTCGCCAGTCCGGTTGTGAAGGTATTGCGAGACCGGCTCGTGCGGGGCCAGGCCCTCCAGCCACTTCTCATAGTCCTGGTGGAGCCCGGATTCGTCGTCGTTGATGAACACCGACGCAGTGATGTGCATGGCGTTCACCAGCACCAGCCCCTCGGCGATGGCGCTTTCCTTGACGCAGGCCTCCACCTGGCGAGTGATGTTGACCAAGCCGCGGCGAGAGGGCACCTCAAACCACAGTTCCTTACGATAGCTCTTCATGGCGATAAGACTACCTTAGACGATGCGGGGGACCCGCTTGACGTCCCCCGTGACGAATCTGTTAAACTCAACAGCTTACGGACATGCGAACCGGGGGATATACCTGTCGGCGCGCCGGAGCGGCCTTGGTGGCCGGAAGTCTGGTGTTTCTTTCCAGTTGCGTCACCACCACCACGCGTCCCCAGCTACTCCGCACTTTCTTTCTTCCGCCGGCGCACCCGGTGGCGGTGCCCGAGGAAACCCCGATTGAGCCGCCGCACCTCAGTCGGAACTTGTATGCCGGCGAAGCTCCCAACCTTACGACTTCCTTGCCTTCGCTGCCCCGGCCCAGCGACGCCGACTTTCTGCTTAAGACCGCCGAGGACCGCTTCGCGGCCGGAAAGCGCGCGTTTCAGGAGGGCCGCTCCGACGATGCCCGCCGTGAATTCGACCGCGCCGTGGAAACGCTTCTGACCGCGCCCGAGAACATCCCGGAGCGGGCCCGCCTGGAGCGGCGTCTGGAGGAGATGGTCGAGGCGATTTACCGCTATGACGCCGACACGCCCGGGGCCGCCGAATCCGACGATGCGGTCTCCTTCGACAAGTCCCCTCTGGACGGCATGCTGGAGATGACCTTCCCGATCGATCCGGGCCTGCGCAACAAGGTCCGGGCGCAGATTCAGGCCACCGCCTCCCAGCTTCCGCTGGAGGAGAGCGACGCCGTCATCAGCTATATCAATTTCTTCTCCACCGAGAGAGGCAAGAAGATCCTGGCTGCCGGGTTGCGGCGCGCAGGACGCTACAAGCCGATGATCGAGCGGGCGCTGGCGACCGAGGGGATTCCGCAAGAGCTGATTTTCGTGGCGCAGGCCGAATCCGGCTTCCTGCCGCGGGCCGTCTCCAGCAGGCGCTGCGTAGGCCTGTGGCAATTCGCACAGTTCCGCGGCAAGGAGTACGGGCTCCTGCAGACCCCCGGGACCGACGACCGCATGGATCCCGAGAAAGCCACCCGGGCCGCCGCCCGCCACCTGCACGACCTCTACACACACTTCGGCGACTGGTACCTGGCCATGGCCGCCTATAACTGCGGACCTGGGTGCATCGATCGTGCCGTTATGCGGACCGGATACGCCGATTTCTGGGCGCTGCGGCGGCTAAATGGGCTGCCTAAGGAGACCGCCAATTACGTCCCGCTGATCCTGGCCATGACCATCATGTCGAAAAACGCCCGGGATTACGGGCTGGAAGGATTGGAATCGGACCGCCCGCTCGAATACGACACCCTGGAATTGCAGACGCCGACGCACTTCGCCCTTCTGGCCGACGCCGTGGATCACCCCTTGAGCGAGCTGCGCGAGTTGAACCCGGCGGTGATGAAGCCGGTTGCGCCGGCCGGATACGCCGTGCACCTGCCTAAGGGGACGCTGGCGGCGGTGGATCAGGCGTTCTCCGTGGTTCCGTCCAACCACCGCGATTCCTGGCGGCTGCACCGGGTGGGGCAGGGCGAAACGCTGGCCGCCGTGGCTAAGCGCTATGGCGCGGCTGCGGCGCTGATCAGCTCCGCCAACCGCGACGAAGTTCCCAATGCCGGAGAGTGGATGGCCATTCCGGTGGCGTATCCGGGCGAGCGCGCCGCGGTCAGGAGCGCTGCCAAACCGGCGGCGGCGGGGAAACGCCGGCCCGCGCCGAGGAAGCCTGCCGCGGTTGTGCAAAAAACCGTGAGTAAAGCGCCCGTGCATCGCGCTTCCACGGCTCACGCGCCGTCCTCCTAGACCTCACTTTTCCCTTGCCTTCCTCCCAAAACGCGATATTCTAATTTTTGACCACTCCTGTGAGGAGGCAGATTGAATGATAGAGTATCGATTCTCGGTCGAAGATGACGAGCTCGATGATTACGAAGAGGGAGCGCACATCAACGTCGACGACGATCTGGGCGACTACGGAATGGACGACGAGGAGGATGAAGAGCCGGGGAGAAGTCCCCTCGCGCCCCCTGCGGTGATTCCAGTACCCGTGCCGGTCCCGGCTGCCGCCGCGGAGGCTCCCAAGCCAGAAGCGCCTCCGGCCAGGAAGCCGGTAAAGAAGGCGTCGGCTGCGAAGAAAGCCGCCCCCAAGAAGGCGGCTGCGACGAAGGCAGCGCCCAAAGCCAAGGCAAAGAAGGCCGCTCCCAAGAAGGTGGTTGCGAAGAAGGCCGCCCCCAAAGCCAAGGCAAAGAAGGCAGCTCCGAAAAAGGTGGCCAAGAGGGCTGCTCCCAAGAAAAAGGCTGCGCCCAAACGGAAGGCTGCCAAAAAGGCTCCGGCCAGGAAAGCGGCAAAGAAAGCCGCTCCCAGGAGAGCCGCCCGGAAAGCGGCGCCTAAGAAGAAGGCGCGGAACAAGAAGTAACATCAACGCGAGCGCTCTTCGGGAGGCACCATGGCCGGAGACGACGCTGAAAAATCGTTGCTGGTTTCCTACCTCACGCTGCGTCGCGTGGTGGGAATGCTCGGCGTCAGCCTCCCCGTTGTCGTGGCGGTTTGGGGATTCGCGCTCTGCGCCTGCTTAGAGCCTTCGATCAGCGATTACTATAGCCTGCGGACCCGTGACGCCTTCGTCGGTATCCTGTTCACCATTGCGTGGTTCCTGTTCACCTACAGAGGTTATGATCGCGACGATAATCGCGCCGGTAATCTAGCCTGTCTTTTTGCGCTCGGCGTAGCGCTGTTTCCGAACACGGGCGCGAGTTGGGAGAGAGCGATACACTTCGCCTCCGCCGCGGCTCTCTTCCTTGTGTTGTCCTACTTCTCGTTGTTCCTGTTCACCAGGTCGGCCGGCTCTCCCACGCCGCAGAAGAAGATCAGGAACCGCGTCTACACAGCGTGCGGCGTGCTGATCCTGGTGTGTATCGCGTCGATTGGGCTTTACGCCTGGCTTCTAAGGGACACAGCCGTGGCGGCGCTCAAGCCGGTGTTCTGGCTGGAGACCCTCGCGCTCTGGGCGTTCGGGTTTTCTTGGTTCGTCAAAGGCGAGACCCTCTGGCGGGATCTTTAGGCAGCCTCTATTTCCCCACCACCGCCCGGCACCTTTCATAGAGCTGGATCAGGGCGTCCACCTGCTCCTCGGTACTCTTGGGTCCGCTGGCCTTGCCCGCGAAGCCGGCGGCCGCTGAGGTCTTGCCGTAGCCAGTGGTCACGGCGATGAATCGCATCAACTCCAGCGCCACCTCATCCTTGCTTAGGGCGGGCCGCGGAGTCGGTTCCTTTTCTTCCGTCATATAATCTTTAAGAGTACTGCATTTGGTGGCGTCACCGTCCCCATGCCCGTCAACGCCCGCCGCCTGATCCGGAAAATGCGAGGCGGCGCCCAGGCGCACCTCATCGAGGCCGCCGACGACCATTTTTACGTGGTCAAGTTCCTGAACAATCCGCAGCACCGCCGCATCCTGGTGAATGAGTGGATCGCCTCGGTGTTTCTGAACTACCTCGGGATTTCGAGTCCGGAGGTGGCGATGATCGAGGTGTCCGAGCAGTTTCTGCGCGACAATCCGGATGCCTCCATCCAGCTCGGCAACCGGCGCCAGGAGCTGGCTCCGGGATGGCACTTCGGCTCGCGGTTTCCGGGCGATCCGGCGCGCCAGATCGTCTACGATTTCCTGCCGGATGCGTTGATCGAAACCGTTGAGAATCTGCCGGAGTTTCTCGGCGTCCTGGCGTTCGACAAGTGGGTGAGCAACGCGGACTCCCGCCAGGCCGTCTTCTTTCGGGCGAACCTCAAGGAACTGCCGCGCGCGGCGAGCCCGAGCGTGCCGCGGGTGGGTTTTGCCGCGCAAATGGTGGATAATGGTTATGTATTTGAAGGTCCGCACTGGCGGCTGACGGATTCGCCGCTTCAGGGCCTGTATTTTCGCCCTGTGGTTTATCGCGGCGTGCGGGGTCTGGACAGCTTTCAGCCTTGGCTGGACCGGATTCTGCACTTTCCCGAGGAGATCGTGGACCAGGCGGTGAAGCAGGTTCCGCCCCCCTGGCTGGAAGGGGAGGAAGCGGCGCTCGAACAGTTGCTCGCACAACTGATGCGACGCCGCAAACGGGTGCCGGACCTGATCGAGGACAGCCGCCGCGGGCGGACGAATCCGTTCCCGGACTGGCGCTGACTTGAAGCGAAACAGAACATGGGTACTGCCGCGACACAAACCAGAGCCACCGACTTTCGGGAGGCGTTAGAGAATCGCATCCTGGTGGCCGATGGCGCCATGGGCACGGCGCTCTACGCCAAAGGCGTCTTCATCAACCGCTGTTTTGACGAGCTGAACCTGTCGCTGCCCGCGCTGGTGCGCGACGTCCATCAGGATTACATCAAGGCCGGCGCGGAGATCCTCGAAACCAACACGTTCGGCGCTAACCGCAAGCGGCTGGCCGCCTTCGGATTCGCCGAGAAGCTCCGCTTGATCAACCAGGCCGGGGTTCGCATTGCGCGGGAAGCCGCGCGCGACCAGGCCTTCGTGGCGGGGGCCATCGGGCCGCTGGGCATTCGCCTGGAGCCGCTCGGTCCTACCAGCCTGGAGGAAGCCCGCGCGGTCTTTCGCGAACAGATCGGAGTGCTGGTCGAATCCGGCGTGGACCTGCTGATCCTGGAAACGTTTCGCGACATGAACGAAGTCCGCGAGGCGATCTTCGCGGCGCGGGAGGCCGCCGGCGACGATCTGGCCGTGATCGCGCAGATGAGCATTGAAGACGACGGCTGCCTGCGCGACGGCACCTCCACCGAGGATTTCACGCGCCGCCTGGACGAGTGGCCCGTGGATGTGATCGGGCTGAACTGCTCCTCCGGCCCGCGGGTGATGCTCGAGACGATTGAAAAGATGCTCGCCTATACGGCGAAGCCTCTCAGCGCGATGCCCAATGCCGGCCTGCCTTCGACCGTCGAGGGGCGGAACATCTACCTGTGCTCGCCCGAGTACATGGCGCAATACGCCCGGCGGTTTCTTCAGGCGGGGGTGAAGATCGTCGGCGGCTGCTGCGGCACCACGGCCGAGCACATCAAGGAAATCCGGGCGGAGGCTCGCAGTATCCAGCCGGCGCGGCGCACGCACTCGGTAGTGGTGGAGGAACCGGCGACGCACGCCAAGGCGCTCGAAAAAACGCCCGTGGCCGACAAGAGCGCCCTGGGTGCGAAATTGGCCGCGGGAACCTTCGTCGCCTTCGTCGAGATCCTGCCGCCGCGCGGCATCGACGCCTCCAAGGAGATCGAAGGCGCCCGCCTCTGTAAAGCGGCCGGAATCGACTGCATCAACGTCCCCGACGGTCCGCGCGCCAGCGCCCGCATGAGCGCGCAGGTGACTTGCCAGCTCATCCAGGAGCAGGCCGGCATCGAAGCGGTGTTGCACTTCTGCTGTCGCGACCGCAACATTCTCAGCATCCAGAGCGAGCTGCTGGGAGCCCACACAGTGGGCGTGCGCAACCTGATCTGCATTACCGGCGATCCGCCGCGCATGGGCGTCTATCCCGACGCGACCGCCGTATTCGACGTCGATGCCATCGGCCTCACCAACATCGTCAACAATCTGAACCAGGGCCTCGACCTGGGCGGCAACCCCATCGGATCGAAGACGGCGCTGCTGCTCGGCGTGGGCGCCGATCCAGGCAGGCTCAATATGGACGAGGAGCTGCGGCGCTTCGAGTGGAAAGTGCGGGCCGGAGCGGAATACGTCGTCACCCAGCCGGTCTTCGATCTCGATCTTCTCGAAGCGTTCCTCCAGCGCACCGCCGGGCACAAACTGCCGATGATCGCCGGGATCTGGCCGCTGACCAGCTATCGCAACGCCGAGTTCATGGTGAACGAGCTGCGGGTGCCGGTTCCCGAGCCCTACATGGAGCGGATGCGCCGCGCCGAGAGCGCCGAGGCCGCCCGCGGCGAAGGCATCGCTATCGCGCGGGAGATGGTCGAGCGGGTCCGGCCGCTGGTGGCCGGAGTGCAGCTCAGCGCGCCGTTCGGCCGGTATGAGATGGCGATCGAGGTCGCGGGGGCGATCGGCGCGAGGACGCGGGACCGGCATTGACACCTCGTCGAATCGAGCCGTAACATCAGGTCATGGGACCGATCTCGGAAACCTATCGCTACATCGTCCGCTCAGCGGGAGTGCGGAGTGGCGACGCCATAGTGGAAGGCACCCGAATTGGGGTCCACGATGTCATCGGCTTGCTCCAGAATGGCGAAACGGTTGACACGTTGACGGCAAACTGCCTCCCCCAGCTCACGCGGTCCCAGGTTTACGAGTGTCTTGCCTACTATGAAGACCATCGGGGGGAGATCGATTTGCTTGTCGCCAGGCAAATGGCGCGTGCGTCTGAGTGAAGTTCCTGCTCGACCACGATGTAATTCCCTTCCGAAAGATGCTTCCGACGAAACCGTGCTCCAGTCTGCGCACGAGGATGGTTGCGTGCTATTGACTTGCAACCGTGACGACTTTCTTCATCTCGCAACGAAGAAGCCACATTGTGGCATCATCATCGTTATCCGCCGTCGGACGCAATCTGCCGAACCGGCAGCGTTGTTTCGACTCTTTGAGCGCGCGCCAACAGAGATCGGCTGAGTTGGAAAGTCGCATTCTGGGGCCAAGAACGTTGGCTCCCCACCCTGGACACGTTTCGAACTTTGACGACAGGTCCGAATTGGCGGATTCCGTATTGATCCGGCCCTTCCGACTCCGCGTTATCCTTGGACATATGGCAATTTTGCAGCGGCTGCCGGTTGACGAGGCTCAGTTGGAAATGTTTTGTCGGCAATGGAAGATCACCAAACTCGAACTGTTCGGATCCATGCTCATCGAGCCGTCGCGCGCCCAGGATATCGACCTCCTGGTTACGTTCGCGCCCGACGCGCGGTGGGGTTTGTTCGAGCACGAGCGCATGCAGAATGAGCTTGCCAGATTGCTCGGGCGCAGCGTGGACCTGATCAGCCGGCGCGCTATTGAGGCAAGCGGGAACGCTCTACGCCGGAATGCCATCCTAAGCAGCGTTGTGCCCGTTTATGTCGCCGGATGAGAGGAGCGACATCGCAACTCTTAGCGATCTGGTTGCGGCATGTTTGAGGATAACCGGCTACGTCCAGGGCGCGAGCCGTTCTGATCTCGATCGGAACAACCTGTTGCTCTCTGCCTGCTGTTATCAGATCGCGGTAATCGGTGAGGCGGTGAAGCGACTTTCTCCGACCACCCGTAGCAAGCATCCAGAGGTTCAGTGGAAGGACATTGCTGGCATGCGTGACCGCCTCATTCACGGCTACGACTCCGTGGATATCGACGAATTGTGGAAAACCGCGACGGAGGACGTGCCCGCGCTGCTGGAACAGGTTAGGCTGATTCAGTCGGCGGATTTTGGGCAGCGATAGGCTTGCCGCACTCGAAATCATCCAAGCTTCGCGGCTGAGTTCGAATCCCATCTGGGGTTTGGGAATTTGGCTCCCCAGGTAGGACTCGAACCTGCAACGTTCGGCCAATCGCCGAATGGAGCACCGGGCAGGCCGACAGTTCTCGACTTTCGGTTCGGGACGCTAGTCCAGCGGTCTTACCGCCGCAGCTCGGTAAACAAACCCTCGAAGCCGCGTTGCATCTGCAGACCCTTGGGATCCCAGCCAAATTCGGAGGTCAGGACCTTGGCCACCTCGTCCTTAGGCTTGTTCTCGCGGATCATGCCGGTGACGCGGTTGCGCAGCTTCTCGACGTTGTTGCGATAGGAGAGCAGGTCGGCCTTCTTGGCGATGGGCCCGTGGCCGGGGATCACCGTATCGTAGTCCCAGCTTCCATTCAACACACCGTCGAGCGTCTTGGTCCAGTCGACAACGCTGCCGCCGCCGCCGTAATCGATCAGAGGGCTGTTGCCGGCCATCAGGTCGCCCATGTGAATGGTGCGCAGCGCCGGGAAATAGACGATGGCGTCGCCATTGGTGTGGCCGCGTCCGAAATATCGCATCCGGACTTCTTTGCCGCCCAGAAACACGGCCGTCTCCTCGGTGAACACCACGGGCGGAGCCCCGGGTTGCTTGCCCTGGATCATGTTGGCCCGGGCGTTGGCGTGCGCGATGAGCTGCGCCGACGGCAGGAACTTCGCGTTGCTGCCGGTGTGATCGCCGTGGTGATGAGTGTTGAGCACGTACTTGATGGGCTGGCCGGTGACGCTCTTGACCTTCGCCACGATGTCGTTGAAGTCCGGCTCGAACTTGTCGTCGATCAGGATCACGCCCTCGCCGGTGACGTAAGCCGCGACGTTACCGCCGTTGCCGACAATCACGTAGAGATCGTCCTTGAGCTTGTCGATCTTGTTGGGCGGGGACTGCGGAGTCTGCGTGTAGGCGATCCAGGCGCCCAACAGCAACACTACGGCAGCCGACAATCTTACGAAGATGGTCTTGCGCATGAGCCAACTATATCAGTTCTTTTTGCGCGCGGCGGGAGGCCGGGCCGGCGCCGCCGCCGGGCCCATCGTCCGAAGCTGCGCCTGGACTTTCGCGGCCAGGTCGTGATTCGGATAACGCTTCAGGAAGGCCTTGAATTCGGTGGAAGCGTCGGCGCGGCGGCCGTCCTTCATCAGGTCCACGCCCTTCATGTAGAGGGCGTCCGGCGTTTTGGGATTCTCCGGAAAGCGCTCCAGCACGGCGTCGAAGGCATCGACGGCGTCCGAATATTGCTTGGCGCGGTCGTAGATAGCGCCGATGTAATACTGCGCCGCGGGGCCGTTCTCGGTCTGCGAGAAGTACTTCAGATACTGGGTGAACTCGTCCATCGCCAGATCGTCTTTGCCGCTCGAATAATCGCGGAACGCGTTCTGATACAGGCTCTCGGCCGAAACACCCGGCGGCGGACCCGGCACAGCCGGAGTCGACGTGGTCGCCGGAGCCGGGGGCGGAGGCGGCGGAGCGGCCAGCGTCCGCACCGCGCTCGAAATATCGGCCAGCTTCGCATCGAGCGCGCCCAGGCGCGAGGCGAGACCGGAGACGTTCTCGCGCACCGAGCGGAAATCCTCGGAGACCTGGTCCACCTTGGTTCCCAGCGTGGCGACGGGAGCGACCAATTTCCCCTGCTGATCGGCCAGCTCCCTGGTGATATTCTGCTGGAGCGTCGTCAGGCCCGCGGACACTTTGCCCGAGGCCTCCACCGACTGCTGCACCAGCGTCTTCAGCGCCGCGATCTGGTCGTCCTGCGAACGCTGGAGTTGTTTCACTTGGTCCTGGAGCTGGGCCACGTCACGCTGGATGGAAAGGATATCTTCGCGTCTCTGGGCCATCAGGATAACCGGGCACAATACGAGCCCGAAGACGAGCAG
>JBGPLI010000036.1:0-31858 GCA_041486445.1 Bryobacteraceae bacterium | reverse complement strand
CGGAATCGTAGGCCAGCGAGCTTCGGTTCCTGATTTCGCCTGGCTTGGTGACCGGTTCCCAGCGCGCGCCGAAGGTGAGCGTGAGGCGGTTATTCACCGTCCAGCGATCTCCGGCGAATGCCAGGAGTTCGAAATTCCGATAGCCTCGGTAGGCGTCGCCGAAAGCCTGGGTGAGCTGATTCGGTCTGCCCAGCCGGAAATTGGTGATCCCGTTGTTGCCGAAGTCCTCATGGATGTCCCAGACGGGCAGCCTGCTGTCGGGTTCGTCGCCGTTGTACTGGATCCGAGTCAGGCCGCCCCCGAAGCTGCCAACATGACGGCCGCGCCGGGTCTGCACCGAAGCCCCCGTACGGAACTGGTTGATCGCGCGATCGACCGGAACGTTGCTGTTGGGACCAAGCGCCGAGAGCCCGGTGACAAACACCGGGCCTACCGCGTCGGCAGTGGGCGTAAGCAGGACGCCCTGACGGTCGAAACCGAGCGAAAAATCTCCGGTTGTGAAGGCGCTCCACGCCCGGTCCCAGGTCAGGCGCGCGGCATGAGACTTGTTTCTGGTATTCGGATTCTGGCCCTTGACGAACTGAAACGCATCCACGGCTTGCGCCGTGAAGGTGTACCGGGCGATGAGCGTGTCGCGGTCTCCGAATTTTTGGTTGAGTTGTCCGGCGGCGAAATCGGTGTTGACGGTCTGCGGGCTGTTGGCATTGAGCGCGCGCGCCGCGACGTCGGGGCGGTTGGGAGCCACGTTCGGGTAGGCGTCGATGAACCTCAGCACCATGGCGCGGGTCGCCGGGTCCGTGGCGAGCGGCACGCGCTCACCCGGCAGAGGGATCAGGACGTTCCCGTTGACGCTCCCCCGGTTCTTGTCCTGGGAGCCGGTGAAGGAAAAGAACGCGCCTTTCCAAAGGCCGGCGCTGAACGCCGCGCCATACTGATTTTGGCGCGCCGGCTGAACGGGACCCGCCTGGAAGAAGGTGCGCGCGCTGAAGATGCTGTTGTTGTGGCTCCAGAACACATTTCCGTGAAGTCCGGCCCCGCTTTGCGGCTGGGCGTGAATCGGGCCGCGCCCCGCGTTTCCGTACTCGGCGGAAAAATAGCTCCGATCCACGCGGAACTCTTCCACGATGGTGGCGGTGGCGCCCAGGCGCTGGTTGGCGTCCCGGGCGGCGTTGTTGTCGACAAGATTGATCTGAACGTTCTCGTTGCGGCGGCCTTCGCCGCGGGCCGTGTCGGCTTGTCCCAGCAGATTCTGTCCTGCCGCGCGCGCAGGTTGCGGCGTCGCCGGGCCAGCTTCGCAATCCGTGGCAGGCTCGGCGGAATCCTGGCTTTCGGCCGGTTTTTCAGACTGCGGATCGGCAGGTTTCGGCGCCGGCGCTGGCTGCTGGGCAAAGCCAATCGCGGCAACTAGAAACCCAACCTCGAGCAGGCGACGGAGCCTGGAAGGAACCATGAAGCTCATTCTCTCCTATTCAAACACAGACGACCAGCGGCTTGACTCGGAATCGCCCCGGGTGTTAGCTTGCGGGACATGAGCGCAAAGCTACTCGCGGTCTTGCTGGCAAGCGTGGGTGTCACGCTGGCTCCGTCGCCGGTACTCGCCCATCACTCTTTTGCAGGCTCCTACTTTGAGGACCAGAACGCCAAAATTGAAGGAAAACTGGTCGAATTCGACTACCGGAGTCCCCATTCCTTCGTGATCGTGGATGTCGCGGACTCCAGGACCGGCGAGACGGTCAGGTGGGCCGTCGAATGGCGCTCCGGCGCCCGGCTGGGCCGGGAGGGAGTGACCAAGGAAACGCTGAAGCCCGGCGATCGTGTGATCGTGATCGGCCATCCCGGACGCAACCTGGATGAGCACAGGCTGCACATGTGGGGAATCAGCCGGCCCTCGGACGGATGGAAATACGGCCACGCCACGGATTAGTGCCGTGGCGCGGAAGGCCTCGGCGGCCCTGGTTCTGCTGGTTTCGACGCTCGCGAGCGCTCAAAAACTCAAGCCCATCACCGAGCGGAACTATCGGGTTTTTCGCGGCAACGGGACACCGGCGTCCTTAGACGACGTGATCGAGGCCGCGCGCCGCGTAACGGTGACGTTTCTTGGGGAAGACCATGACGACGCCGTGGGACATTTCTTGGAAGCCAGGATCCTGGGACGCCTCGCCGGCCCTGATTGGGCGCTTTCTCTCGAGATGTTCGACCGTGAGGCGCAGGGCGTCGTCGATGAATATCTGAACGGATCCATCGAGGAAAAGGACCTGATTGCCGGCGGCCGCGCCTGGGGCAACTACGCCTCCGACTACAAGCCGCTGGTCGTGATCGCGCAAGAGAATCACATGCCCGTGATCGCGGCGAATGCTCCCCAACGCTACGTCAATCTCGTGGGCAGGAAAGGACAGGCGGCTCTACTGGGCCTGAGCGCCGAAGCGAAACAGACGCTTCCTCCTTTGCCGTACGCGGCAGCATCGGAAGCGTACCGGGAGAGGTTCCAACGTGAGATGAAAGGGGAGGGTTCTCCGAAGCCCAGCGCTAAGCCGCCCCCGCCGCATCACGGCGAGTCCGAATTCGCGCTCGAGTCTCAGAGTCTCTGGGATGCTGCCATGGCTGACTCGATTGCCCAGTTCCTGAACCGGCATCCGGACAAACATGTGCTCCAGATCAACGGGTCTTTCCACAGCGAGTACCATCAGGGGATTTTGGAGCATCTCGAACGCTACCGGCCCGGCACGGCCAGCCTGGTGGTCACGATGACGGGCGACAAATCTTTCCCATCCTGGGAGAACTCCAAGATGTCCGGGACCGGCGACTTTGTTATTGTGACGGACCCGCACGTCCCGCCCAGCCGTCAAAGGAGACCACGGCCTTGACTTCGACTTGAATCGACGCTACCTTGGCTAGTGTCCGTTGAGGAGGATTTCCAAAAATGAGAAATCGAGTTGTCGCTTTGATGGGTATTCTGGCGCTCACGGTTTTGACTGCCGCCGGCCAGACGTTGCCGTCCCCCAAGAAGGCGCCGATCACGGGGAAGATCGCTCCGGTTGCGCCCAGTAAGGCTTACACGCCACCGCGTACGCCCGACGGCCAGCCCGACCTTTCAGGCGTCTGGACCAACAACACCATCACACCCTTGCAGCGCCCCAAGGACCTTGGCGCGAAAGAATTCTACACGGACGCCGAATTGGCGGAGGTTCAAAAGCGGCAAAACGAGCGCCTTGCTGCGGATGAAGTGGAGGGTGAGCCCGCCGCTAACCATTCCGGCATAGAAGGCGCACCCGCGGAGAACGTGCATTACGATCACGCCCAGTTCGGGCTGGACTGGCTCCAATCCAAGATTTCCTGGAACCGGCGAACCTCGCTGATTGTGGGGCCGGAGGGGACCATCCCTCCGCTGACGCCGGCCGCGCGCGACAGGATCGCGTCACGCAAAGCTAAGGAAAAGGGACATGAGCTCGACGGCCCGGAGAACCGGCCGTTAGGGGCGCGCTGCATCGCCCGGGCGAACGTGGGACCGCCCCTGCTTCCCACCCGCTACAACAGCAATTTCCAAATCGTGCAGGGTCCCGGATACGTGGCCATTGAGACCGAGGAGATCCACGACGTCCGGATGATTGCACTCAACGGGCGTCCGCATCCCCCCAAGGGCATCCACCAGTGGCTGGGCGATTCGATTGGTCATTGGGAGGGCAACACGCTGGTGGTCGACACCACCAATTTCACCGATCAGACGCCGTTCGCCGCAGCTCAGAACCTGCACGTGGTCGAACGCTTCACCCGCGCCGACCCGGAGACGATCCTCTATCAGTTCACCGTGGAAGATCCGGGGATGTGGACCAAACCATGGTCTGGCGAGCTGGCGATGACGAAGATGACGGGCCTACTCTACGAGTACGCCTGTCATGAGGCGAACTACGGGCTGGAGAACACCCTCCGCGGAGGTCGCGTGGCCGATGCGGCAGCCGCAAAAGCCGGGAAGTAACACGCGCCGTCGGTTTTACGCCAGGCCCAGCACCTTGGCCCCGTTGTAATCGAGGATCCGGGTGATGTCGGCCTGCTTCAGCCCGGCGTCGGAGATGTAGCTGATCGCGTGCTTGAACAGATCGCCGTTCTCGTAGGGAAAATCCGTTCCTAGAATGATGCGGTCCGCTCCGAGCGTGTCCACGGCAGCGCGGATCGCGGGCGGATGGGCGTGCGCCACCGTGTCATACCACATTCGCTTGGCCGTGATGCTTGGCTTCTCCGGGGTCTCCGGGTTCTCCCAACCGTACTGGTTGTCCATCCTCTGAAGCACCATGGGGAGCGCGCCGCCCAGGTGTGAATTGACGATCCTCATGCCCGGATACTTTTGTGGAATTCCCTTGGTGATCAAGTGCGCGATGGAGATGGTGTCCTCGATCGGCGCTCCGATCATCCAGGTGACGTGATAGTCGGCGATCATCGGCGTGTGGGCGCCGGCTCCCGCCGGGTGGACGTACAGCACCGTCCCGCGGCGGTTCAATTCCTCGAATAGCGGCGCAAACGCGGGATCGGAGAGAGACCGGCCCGCCACGGTGGTCGTGGTCGCGACTCCCAGCGCGCCCATCGGACCCAATACCCGATCCAGCTCCTTCAGCGCCTCATCGACGTGCGGGAGCGGCAGCGCCACCAGCGCCTTGAACTTTTTCGGATATTTGCGCACCACCTCGCCGTAGAGATCGTTGATCTTGCGCGCCGCGGTTACCGCTTGGACTTTATCCTCGAAGTGGGGCGCCTGCGGGCAGACCGAAAGCACCTGCATATCCACGCCGGCCGCGTCCATCAGCGCGAAGCGCTTGTCCATTTCGGCTTCCGAAGTTCCTGCACCCTTGTCCCGCTGGACGCTGGTGTCCTTCTTGCCGTAGCTTTCCACCAGATCGAGGTAATCGGGGTTCCAGACGTGTGCGTGGCCGTCCACACGAAGCCGGCGAGGCGCGGGCGCGCGTTTTTGCTGCGCCGGCAGCAGATTGAGGAGGGAGCCCGCCGCGCACACCGCCGCCGCGCGGGAACCCGCACGCAGCAAATCCCTTCGTGTAAGGTTCTGTTCCATCGCTGGCCTCGATTACTTGGACTTCACCGGCTCCACGCCGCTCTTCTTGATGGCCGGATACGCGACCGGCGACGCAAGCCACTCGATGAGCGCCTTGGCCGCCTCCGGCTCGGTTGCTGTGACCGGGATGGCGGCGGCGAATATAGTGGTCTTCTGCGCCCCGGGCGGCAGTTCCCCCACGATGTCGATGCCCTTCACGGGACGCAGCTCGCTGATCTGCTGGAAGCCGATCTCGAACTCGCCGGTCGCGACCACTCCGCCGACGGGGTCGGCCTCGATCTTCCTGCTCTTGCCCTTGATCTGCTCGGCGATCCCGAGCTTCGGGAACAATTCGGTGGCAAGATAGACGCCGCTGGCGCTATCGGAATAGGCGATCGATTTCGCCGCAAGCACGGTGCGCTTGAACGCGTCCAGCGTGCTGATATCCGGATGGGGCGCGCCGGCCTTGACGGCCATGCCGATGTTGGACCGGATCAGATCGACGCGGCTGCCCGGCCGGATCTTGCCCTGCTTGATCAGCGCGTCGAGCCCGACATCGGCAAGGATGATGACATCGATCGCCTCTCCGCGCGCCAGACGCACCGGGATGGCGTTATGCGTGGTTCCGATGGAGGGCCCGAAACCCGTCGCCAGGTGGTGGTGCGTGAGCCGTTCATATTCGGGGACCAGCTCCAGATAGGCGGCTGTGAACCCTCCGGAAGTCACCACTTTGATCTCGGCCGCGCGCACGGTGGCCGCGGTAAGCAGCGCGAACGTCAAGGCCAGGGCCGCGGCCCTGGAAAAACTCCGGCGGGAATTCGATTTCATGTTATTCATTATGGTCCAAACGAGCGACGGGCGGTTGGGGATGGGCCCAAACACTACCTTCCATTTGCAACCTCCTCTTATTCCGGCTATCCTCTATTAGATCGAGGGAGGATCCATGCGCGCTTCTGAGTTTTCACGTCGAGACATGATGAAATTGGCAGGCGCGGCAGGCGGCCTCGCGATAACCGGGGGCACAACCAGCGTCTTCGCCCAGGCGGCCAGGAAGATCGAGTCGATGGCGCCTGAGCTCGAAAATATCCTCGCCACCTCCGAGCCGATCCGCGAACTCGCCACAGGCTTTGGCGGAGACATCGGTCCCGCCGAAGGCCCGGTGTGGATCTCGGAGGGACGCTATCTGTTGTTCAACGACATCCAGAGGGCGCGCCGAATGAAATACACTCCAGGGCAAGGCGCCAGCGTGGCGATGGAGAAGACCAACGAGGCCAACGGCACCACCCGCGATCTGCAAGGCCGCATCGTCTCGGCCGAGCATCTGACCAGACGCGTCACCCGCTACGAGCCTGACGGCAGCCTCACCGTGATCGCCAATAGCTTTCAGGGCAAGCGCCTGCTGCGGCCGAACGACGTGATCGTGAAGTCCGACGGCGCGATCTACTTCACCGACCCGGGCGGCCCTGCGGCGCCCGAGCAGTGGGACGTGACCCTCCACGGCGTCTATCGCGTTTCGGCCGATCTCGGCTCCATGTCGCTGGTGGTCACCGACATGGTGGGGCCCAACGGCCTCGCCTTCTCGCCCGACGAACGTGTCCTCTATGTTGCAGATTCACGCCGCCGACACATACGGGCCTACGATGTTCTGCCCAACGGCATGGCCGCGATGGATACCAGCCGTGTTTTCGCCGATTTGGGTGGCCCAGAGCCGGGTGTGCCTGACGGCATCAAAGTCGACACTGCGGGCAATGTTTATAGCGGCGGCGGTGGCGGCCTGTATGTACTCGATTCCAAGGGCAAGAAACTGGGGCGGATCGTCCATGGGCAGCCGGCAACGACCAATATCGCGTTCGGCGGCGACGACTGGAAAACCCTCTACTTCACCACCAGAAGCACGCTCTTCTCGGTCAATGTGAAAATTGCCGGCATGCCGGTGCCGGCGAAGAAGAGATCGGCTTGAGCCAGTGGCGCTATGATGTAGCCCCACCTTCGTATCCCCTCCTCCACGCCGGACTATGTAAGGAACCTCCGCTTCCTCCGAATTTCTCTCCAGAGATATATGCGGCCTGCAATTGGCCTGCTGCTTCTGGCCGTCGCGCCTGGATTCGCAGCCGGCGCGGAACGCTCGCTTCCGTTATTCTTCTTCCCCAACACAGGGCAGGTGGACCCTTCGATCCGCTACGTGGTGGAGACGCCGGATCTGCGCGCCGGCTTCCAAACCGACGGCGTCCTGTTCCAGATCCACCGCATGAACCTGCGAGTGCGTTTCGCCGGCGCCAACGCCCGAGTCGCGATGGAAGCCCAGGAACCCATGCCGGGCAAGGCCAACTTTCTCATCGGCAACCGGTCCGAGGACTGGAAGACCGGCGTACCCACTTACCATAAGATCCGCTACCGCCGCCTGTATCCGGGCATCGACATGACCTACGGAGGCACGGACCGCCTCATCAAGTCGGAGTTTCTGGTGACGCCAGGGGCCAATCCGGCGGCGATTCGCCTCGAATACTCGGGGGTGGACCGGGTCTCGATCGATACCAATGGCGACCTGGTGGTGGGCGGCGCCGGAGTGGAACTGCGCGAGCAAGCTCCGGGAATCTATCAGGAAACGGCGCTCGGCCGCGTCGCAGTGAAGGGCCGTTACCGCATGCTCGGCGCACGCACGGTGGGGTTTGAGATCGAGGCATACGACGCCTCCCAGCCGCTGGTCATCGATCCCGTGCTTTCCTACGCCACCTATCTGGGCGGAAGCGGGCAGAGCGCGGTGACCGGCCTCGCCGCCGATGCCAGCGGCAATCTGTACGTGACCGGCTGGACCGAAGCGCTGAACTTTCCGATCGCGGGCGCCTTTCAGGCCGCCAATCAGGGCGGCGTGGACGCGTTCGTGGTGAAGCTGAATCCGGCGGGCACGTCGTTCGTCTATGCGACCTACATCGGGGGGCGGGGAGACGATCGCGGCGCGGCCATCGCAGTCAACGCCTCCGGCCAGGCCTACGTCACCGGGTCGACTGCATCCACGAATTTCCCGCTGGTTTCACCCATTCGCTCCACGCTGGGCGGCAGTAGGACCGCGTTCGCGCTCAAGCTAAGCGCCCTGGGAAACACGCTGGTCTACAGCACGTATCTCGGCGGAACCAACTATGAGGTAGGTACGGCGATCGCCATCGACGGTGCGGACGCCGCTTATATCGCGGGAGACACGCAGTCGGCGAATTTCCCGGTGACGGGCGGAGCGCAAACCACGTTGGGCGGGGGCGCCGACGCTTTCGTCGCCAAGCTGACCTCCGCCGGGGCGCTCGCCTACGGCACTTTTCTCGGGGGCTCAGGGACCGAGCACGCCGGCGGCATCGCGGTGGATGCGAGCGGCAACGCGTATGTCGCGGGCGGCACCAATTCGACGAACTTCCCCGTCGCAAGCGCGATGCAGAGCGCGAACGGCGGCGGCCAGGACGCCTTTGTCACCAAGATCAACTCCGCCGGTTCGGCGATCGTGTACGGCACCTACCTGGGCGGCAACGGCGGCACATCCGGGAACCTGGAGCAAGCCAACGCGATCGCCGTCGATTCGAGCGGCAGCGCCTACGTCGCCGGCGTCACCAACTCGACCAACTTTCCTCTCACCGCGGGAGCGCTCCAGGTTACGTTCAACGGCATGCAGGATGCCTTCGTGGCGAAGTTCAGCGTGACGGGGAGCACGCTGGTCTACAGCACTTACCTGGGCGGCACGGGCTACGACGCAGGCAACGGAATCAAGGTGGACTCCTCGGGCAACGCCTACGTCACCGGATACACTTCCTCCCCCGATTTCGTCACCGTCAGCCCGGTGCAGACGGCGTTCAATGGACTCTACGACGCGTTCGTCGCCGAGCTGAATGCGGCCGGCGGCGCGCTCCTGTTTTCCACCTACTATGGAGGCGCCGGATCCGACGTGTCCAACGCGATGGCGCTCGACCCAAGCAGGAACATCTACGTGGGAGGGCAGACCAGCTCGGCGGACTTTCCGTTGCAGACGCCGATTCAGTCCGCCAACAGCGGCGGAAATACAGGCTGGCTGCTGCGCCTGGCGGGATCCGGATCGGGGCCCTCGGTTCCGTCGGCGATCTCGGTGAGTCCCAGTTCCGGCAGCGGCTACTCGGCGACCTTCACTGCGCAGTTCTCCGATACCGCGGGCGCGGCGAGCCTCACCACCGTGGGACTGCTGGTGAACGCCTCCGCTTCCACCAGCTATGGCTGCTATGTGACCTACAGCCCGGCGGCGAATCTGTTTTATCTGGCCAACGACACGGCAACGTCCACCAGCAGCGTGCTTCCCGGCGGCGGCAGCGCGTCGAACAGTTATTGCACGCTAAACGGGACCGGCAGCTCGGCCATTCTCTCCGGCACAAACCTGACCCTTACCGTGGTCCTGTCGTTCCTGCCGAATTTCCCGGGCGCCAAGACCGTGTACCTCTACGTGGCGGACGCGAATTCCAACACCAGTCTGGTGTCGCGCGGTTCCTGGACCGTGGTGGTGCCGCCCCCGGTGCCCTCGATCGGCTCGGTCTCGCCCAACGGAGCCACCGGCTCGGCGCAAACCTTCACGTTCGTTTATAACGACACCCAGAGCGCCAACAACTTCACCGCCGGGGCCATGCTGTTCAGCAATTCGCCCTCGGGCTTTACCAACGCCTGCTTCGTCGTCTACGACGCGCTGCGGGCGACGCTTCAGGTGCAGTGGGACAACAACCTGGGAAACAGCATTCGGCCGATCACCTCCTCGACGCCGCTCAGCAACAGCCAGTGCACCGTCGGCGCGGCGTCCGCGACCGTTTCCGGACTGTCGCTGATCGTCACCGTCGGCGTCACGTTCAAGGCTTCCTTCAACGGCCTCAGAAACATCTACATGAACGGAACGGAGGGGCCGGTCAACACCGGGTGGGTGCTGGCGGGCGCCTACAACGTGCAAACGGGCGGCTTCCCGGTGGCGAACTCCGTGGTGCCGGCGGCCGGAACCGGGCCCAGCCAGCGCTACAGCTTCACGGTATCCGATCAGGGAGGCGCGGGATTCGTCTGGGGCGTGGCCATGCTGTTCTCGACCTCGCTCAGCACCACCAACGCCTGCTCCATCTCTTACGACCGGTCGGCGAATGTGATTTCGCTCTCCTACGACAATCCTGCCAACGGCGCGACCGTGCTGACGCTGGGATCGAGCACCGCGATCTCCAACAGCCAGTGCACGGTGAACGGGGCCAACACGACCGTGGCGCTCGGCGTGACGACGGTCGTCGTCACGGTGGACGTGGCCTTCAACGCGGCGTTCTTTGGCGCGAAAAATACCTACCTCTACGCGTCCGAGCCGGGCGTCAATTCGGGATGGGTACAAGTGGGGAGCTGGACCGTGACCGGAGGCGCGCCCACGGCCGATTCCGTGAGTCCGCCGTCAGGCTCGGGCAACTCGACTACCTTCAGCTTCAACGTTTCCGACTCGGCCAATTCCGCCAACATTATCGGTATGTCCATGCTGATTACCGCCGGCGCGCCGAGCGCCACGGCCAACGCATGCTACATGAGTTACAACCGCACGGCCGGCACGATCGGTCTCTACAACGATACTGGCACGGTGCTGAGCACCAAGGCGATCGGCTCCTCGGCCAACCTGTCGAACAACCAGTGCTCGGTCGGTTTCACGGTGATGTTCACGTCGGGTAATTCCGTGCAGTTGCAAGTCCAGGTGGTTTTCAAGACGCCGGCCTTCAACGGCAGCAAGAGCGTGTATCTGCTGGCGGCAGAACCGAATACAACTTCAGGATGGGTTCTGCGCGGCACCTGGATCGCGCAGTGACGGCTGCTACCATGAGGTAGCATGTCCGTCTACGAGGATCGCAAACAGGCCCTCGAAGAACACGAGTTCCGCATGGGCCTGGAACGCGGCCGCCTGGCCGTGACGCTCGATCTGCTCACCGACGCGCTGGTGCTGGTGGGCCAGCACGGGGTCTACTGCCAGAGCGCACGGCAGCCCGGCATGCCCGCGATGGACATTCAGATGATCAGCCACTGCCTTACCGACGCCAAGGAACTCGTCGCCAGTGTGATTGCAGAGTTGCAGCGCAAGCGTTCAGAGTCCCTGTAGAAACGGATTGCGTTCCTTCTCGCGGCCGATCGTCGTATTCGGACCATGGCCGGGAATCACCACGGCTTCGGGAGGCAGCGCCAGCAGTTTCTCGCGGATCGAGCGCAGAATCGCGCGCCCATCGCCTCCCGGCAGATCGGTGCGTCCGATGCTGTCGCGAAACAGCGTGTCTCCGGCGATCAACTTGTTTTCCGCCGGAATCCACAGCGACAGGCTGCCCTGCGTGTGGCCGGGCGTGTGCAGCACGTGAAAGACGGTGGCCCGGTCCCCGGTTCCGAGCTTCAGGGTATCGCCGTCCCGGGCATCCGAGTCGATCGCGGTGCGCTCGGGCGTCTTCATCCCCAGCCATGACGCCTGCACATCCAGGTGATCGTAGAGCTCCTGATCCTTCTGGTTCATGTAGACGGGCGCGCCGGTGGCGGCCTTCAGCTTCGCAGCGCCGCCGATGTGGTCGATGTGCGCGTGCGTGATCACGATGGCCTTCACGGTAAGCGAGTGGCGGCGCAGCACGGCCAGGATATCGTCGATATTGTCGCCGGGGTCGATCACCATCGCCTCGCGCGACGATTCATCGCCGAAGATCGAGCAGTTGCATTGCAGCAGGCCCACCGGCAGAATCTCGTGGATCATGCCCCGATTGTATAACCGGCCCGTCCCCGGACTGTCGATCCCCTGGCCGATCCCTTCGCCGAAGCGGAGTTTGAGGAGCTTCTCAGCTCGCTTGGGAGTTGAGCCCAAACGGACTCATCCGCAAGATCGCATTGAAGCTCTCAGAGAAACCAAGGCGTTTCTTAACACATAATCATTGGCGTTCGGGGGAACCGGATTGGAGCGCGTGGTGATCTGGAGCATATTGTCTCTTCTCTTCTTTAGCCCAGTGGCGGGTCTAGCCCAGACTGCGGGTGCTGGCATTCAGGGAACTCTTAAGGATCCGGTCGGCGGCGCGCTTTCCAAGACGGAACTGGTTCTGAAGAATACCAAAACGGCCGCGGCCTGGATCATCCGCACCGATGAGCAGGGTCGTTTCCGAATGCCCTTGCTGCCGCCGGGCGAGTATGAACTTCGGGTGTCTGCACAGGATTTTGTAAACCTGGGGGATGCCATTCTGGAGAACCTGCAACTGGCGGTCGGCCAGGACGCCGTGGTCAATCTGGCGGTGGGACTCACCGAGGCGAACCCGAAGACCGGCGTGGCGCAAATCAACCTCACTTCGGGCGCCTTGAGCGGCCTGGTGGACGCCACCGAGATCCGCGATCTGCCGCTGAACGGCCGTTCGTTCCAGCAGTTGGCTCTGCTCCAGCCGGGGGTAACGCTCTCGCGAAGCTCCGGTAACGACCCCTTCGGTGGACGCATGCCCAAGATCAGCATCAATGGCGCGCGTCCGGAGTTGAACAGCTTCCTGTTGGACGGAACCGACATCAACGATGTGTTCGACAGGACTCCCGGCTTAGTGGCCGGCGTTCTGCTGGGAGCGGATGCGGTCCGGGAGTTCCGGGTCATGATCAATTCCTACTCGGCGGAGTTCGGGCGCGCCGCGGGAGGGGTGGTCCACGCGGTCACCCGCTCCGGCGAGAATCAGTTGCACGGGTCCGCCTTTGAATTCCTCCGCAACTCCCATTTGGACGCTAAAAACTTCTTTGATCCGCTGAATAGTCCTATCCCGGCGTTCAAGCGCAATCAGTTTGGCGCCACCCTCGGCGGGCCGGTCCGGCGTAATCAGACCTTCTTTTTCGGGACCTTCGAATCCTTGATCGAGCGCCTGGGAGTCAGCGGGCTCACGGCGGTTCCGGATGCCGATGCCCGAAAGGGGTTTCTTCCGGGCCGCACGGTGCCGCTCCATCCGAGCATTCCCCAATACCTGGAATTGTTCCCGCTGCCGAATGGAGATCCCCTGGGCGGCGGGGCGGCCCAATATTACTACTCCCGCTCGCAGCCTACCGCGGGCGAGCTGTGGCAGGGACGAATCGATCATCGGTTTTCTCCGAAGGACAGCTTGTTCGGACGCTATACGTTGACGCAGGGCGAGGTGCAACGCCAGCCCATGAACAAGCCTCCACTGGGCTATATTGAAGAGCGATCCAGAAACCAATACGTTACCCTGGAGTACCAGCACACCCCTTCCGCATCCCTGGTAAACACGGCACGTCTGGGCTTCAACCGCTCCGTCCAGGAGGCCTACAACGTACTCACCGCCCAGATACCCGCCTCGCTCTCCTTTGTGCCGGGCGAGCCGTTTGGCTTCTTTACGATTACCGGCGTGGTCAGCGAAGTCGGCGGGGATTGGCGTCTGCCCCGCCTGGATCGCCTGAACAACTACCAGTGGGAAGACGACCTGCTGGCGCTGCGCGGCCGCCATAGCTTGCGCTGGGGATTCAAGGGCCAGCGCATGCAGTACAACCTTCACACCATCGCCCAGCGTGGGGGCCTTCTCGTATTCTCCAACTTGGAGAGTTTTCTTCAGGGGATCGTGCAGAGCGCCGATATCGGGTTGCCCGGGCGGGTCGATGCCGACCGCGGCTTCCGCCAGTCCTTATGGGGGTTCTACGCCCAGGATGACGTGCGCCTGAAATCGAACCTCACCATGAACCTCGGATTGCGTTACGAGATCGCTACCGTTCCCACGGAAGTCAATGGCAAGATTGCCAACCTGCGCCAGCTAACCGACGCAACGGTCACCCTGGGTAATCCCTGGTACTCGAATCCGTCCTGGCTCAACTTGGCTCCGCGCGTCGGTCTGGCCTGGGATCCTTTCAAAGATGGAAAAACAGCCATCCGGATGGGATTCGGATTGTTCTACGACGAGATCCTGTCCAAGTACCTGTCCCTTCCGGGCAGCGTCAGCCCCCCCTTCACCCAGCGGACCTCGATCCCGAATCCGCCTTTTCCCAACGTTGTGGCGAACCTTTCTTCCGCCGCCCAGGTGGCGCCGGCGCACACGATCGAGTTCCACCCCCAGTCGCCCTACCTGCTGCAGTTCAACTTCGCGATCGAACGGTCGCTCCCCGGCAGTTGGGTCCTCACGGCGGCTTACGCCGGTTCGCGTGGTGTGCACCTGTTGCGGACCGCGGACGCCAATCTGGCGCCGGAAATCGTCGTGAACGGACAAGAGCTGTATCAGCCGCAATTGGGGCGCCGCAACCCCAACTTCGCCGGAATCTGGCCGCGCGTCACCGACGCACGGTCGTTTTATAACGCGTTTCAGTGGAATCTCAGCCGGCGCCTGGCGCAAGGCTTGCGGGCGCAAGTGTCCTACGTCTTCTCGCGGAGCATTGACGACGCGGCCGGAACCATCAGCCAGGATTTCACCAACCAGAACACGTACGGTCTGGATTTCTACGACCGCAGGATCGACCGCGGCCTGTCCCCGTTCCACGCAAAGCACAACCTCACGCTTCACTGGACCTATGACCTCCCCAACCTCCGCCAGGGACAAAGCTGGATGCGGGCTACGCTGCGGGGCTGGCAGGTGAACAACATCACCACGCTGCAATCCGGACACCCGTTCACAGTCCAGTTGGGCTTCGTCCGGTCGGGCAACCTGAACACCGGATTCTCGATGAACGAGAGACCCAACCTGAAGCCAAGCTACTCCGGCAATCCAGTGTCAGGAGAGCCGGACCGGTACTGGGGCATCAACGCGTACGAGCTGCCCCCGGCAAACCAGCACGGCAATCTCGGACGCAATACCCTCATCGGACCCGGGCTGGCGAGCGTGGATGCGTCCCTGGACCGGTCCTTCCATCTCAAGGAGGCGTGGACCCTGCAATTCCGCGCGGAGGTCTTCAATCTGCCCAGTCATCCCAACTTTGCCACACACTCCGGACGGATCGCCTTCACCAGCGCCACCGGAGCGGTGGCTCCGGACTCGGGACGGATCACGGCCACCTCGTCTACCGCGCGGCAGATACAGTTGGGCCTCAAGCTGACATTTTGAATCTGGCGCTCTGGTAAGATAGCCTGGACATGATCGCTCCAAACCAGGCGGCATCCACGAGCACCCTTGAAAACGACCTCGCCGGCGGTTTCATTCGCGTGGTGGAGCAAGCCGCGATCGAGGCGGCTCGCACGGTGGGCCACGGCGACCGCGAAGGCTCCGACATGGCGGCGGTGCAGGCCATGCGGCACGCCTTCGAGGAAGTCCCCATCGCGGGCACCATCGTGATCGGCGAAGGCGAGCGCGACGAAGCCCCCATGCTGTACATCGGCGAAAAGGTGGGCGCGACGCCGCCCGCGGGCGTCGAGTATCCGCAGGTGGATATCGCGGTGGATCCGCTCGAAGGCACCAACCTGTGCGCCACCGGCACCGCCAACTCGATCGCCGTGCTGGCGGCGTCCGAGCCCGGCGGGCTGCTCCACGCGCCGGATTGCTACATGGAAAAGATCATCGCCGGGCCGGCCTGCCGTGACGCGCTCGATATCGACGCGCCGGTCAAGTACAACCTCAAAGCCATTGCGCATTGCCTGGACCGCGAGGTCAAGGACCTGGTGATCATGATCCTGGACCGGCCGCGGCACGCCGATCTGATCGGCCAGATCCGGGCGTCGGGCGCGCGGATTCGTTTGATCCCGGATGGCGACCTCTCGGCCGGCATCGCGGCCGCGGTGCGCGGGGCGGGCGTCGACGCGGTTTTCGGCACGGGCGGCGCGCCGGAGGGAGTGCTGACGGCCGCGGCGCTGCGCTGCCTTTCCGGCGAAATGGTGGCCAGGCTGGTGGTGAACACGCCCGAGCTCGCAGCGCGCGTGGAAAAAATGGGCATCCGCGATCCCAAGCGCATCTACTCCGCGCGCGACCTCGCGCCGGGCCAGCAGGTGCTGTTCGCCGCCTGCGGCGTCACCGATGGCGCGCTGCTGCACGGCGTGCGGTTCTTCGGCGACGGCTGCCGCACCCACACGCTGGTGATGACCTACGCCTCGCGCAAGGTGCGCTTCGTCGACACGGTGCACATGTTCCGCGAGCCGGGCCGCCAGGGCGTACGACTGTACTAATCCTCTACGGCCCCTTCCCATGACTACCTAGCCGGTGGGTACCTTGTGAGTAGCCGTTCCCACGGCTCACACTGGGGCGAGGAACTCTGTCCGGATGGAGCGCCTGGACTTCAAACAGTGGAACGCAAAGGAAGTCGCCCGATTGCTGGCGCTGGTGGAGGCGGAGCGGCGGTACTACCAGCACATGGTGGCCGCGCTGCCCGTTCCGCTAGTCGTGCTGTCGTCCGAGCGCGTCATCCTCTCCGCGAACCGGGCGTTTCGCCAGACCTTCGCGGTGCGCGCGGAGGAGCTGGCCGGCAAGAGCATCGAACAGATTCTTCCGTCGGAGATCCTGATCGAAAAAATCCGCGATGCGCACGTGCACGGAATTCCGCAACCCGGTTTCCCGCTGGACGTGGACGAGCGCCGGTTTCGCGTCGCGATCGTTCCCATTCGCAACTGGGATGACGATGGCGAGGAGGAAACGCTGTTGATGGTGGAGGACGCTTCCGCCACGGCGGTTCCAGCGGAGGCGCCCGCGGCCCTGCACGGCCTGGCCGGCCGCCTCGCGCACGACATCAACAATCCTCTGATGATCGTCACCGGTTACGGCGAAGAGCTGCTCGAGAGCCTGCCTCCCGACGATCCCCGGCGCAAAGACGTGGAGCAGATTCTGGCCGCCGCCGAGCGCATCTCTGGAGTCACCGCCGAACTGCTCGCCTACACGCGCAAGCAAGCCGGTCCCGAGCCGGCGCCGATCGAGGAAGCTCGTGAAACGGTCCTGGTCGTGGACGACGAAGACGGAATTCGCGCCCTGGTGCGCAAGATCCTGCGCCGGGAGCGATACCGCGTGCTCGAAGCCGGTAGCGCCGAGGAAGCGCTCGGCGTGGCTGCGGCGCACGCTGGCCGCATCGATCTTCTGCTGACGGACGTGATGCTCCCGGGCGCCAGCGGCCGCACGCTGGCGGAGCGCTTGCGCGCCATCCGGCCGGAACTGAGGGTGCTCTACATCTCCGGACACACCGGCGGCGAAGCGGTCCCGGGCTCGAGGCTGCTCGAAAAACCGTTTACGCTGGGCGCTCTGGTGAGCAAGGTTCGGGAAGCGCTCGACGGCTGAAGAATCTTCGGCTGTCAGTCTGCCGGAACGTAGATATCGATCCACTGGCCGCCGCGTCTCCAGCGCACTACCGGAACGTAGCCTAGCCCGGCCCGGATCTCCGCGGATCGGGCGGGCACGTGGGAATCGAAGTGGCGGCGAAAAAAATCGTCGAGCGGCGAATCACGCGAGTATACCACCAGGACGCCAACCTGGCCGCGCTCCAGATTGGAGAGTTCGGTGAGACGAAAGCCGGCCAATGGCACTACATGCAGCGGACGACTGACGTAGCCGAACTCGGGCCGCTGCAGCTCGTCGCTCAGCGGCCACGCGGTGGCGATCGTTTTGTCCGCGGCCCAGCTTTCCAGAAATCCCGCCGCGTCCCGTTGCAGCCGGATGAAATCCGTCATGGCGAGGTTGTTCTCGAAAGGAAACGGGTAGGGCGGATTCCAGATCCAACCCAGCAACAGAGCGGCGAGCATGACCGTATGGGAGGTCCATCGCCAGCTTGCCGGATACGCCGATGCGGCGGCGGCCATGGCGGCGTAGACGATCGGCAATACCGGCAGAATGTACCGGTCGAGCATTGCGCCGCCGAACACCGTCACCACAGCCACCTGCGCGACGCCCGCCAGCGCGGCAATGGTCCACTCACGGCCGCGCAGCAGGCGCCAGCCGACGAAGATCGCCAGCGTGCCGATGAAACGGCCGTCGCCGAGGAACAGATAGTAGATGCGCCGCCCCAGGCTCAGCGCGATATGCACAGGGCTGAGCGAGTCGTACACGTTGAAGCTGGTGAACTCGCTATTGCCCAACAGGTGACCCGTCACCCGCGTGAGCAGAACCAGCCATGCTCCCAACGCCAACGCGGGCGCGAGAAAATACAGCGCTTCCCGCCGGCGCTTGTCGCGGAACCAGAGCCACGCCGCGAAGACCAGCGGCGTCGAGATCGCGGTCTCCTTCACCAACACGAGCGCAACGCAGGCGGCGGCGGACGCGGCATAGCTCGTGTCCAGGAACAGCAGCAGCGCGAGCGTGGTGAGAACCATCGCCGGCATGTCGAGCTGCGCCAGCATCGCCTGCGTGTAGAAGATCGGTGAGGCGATCAGAAACAGCACGGCGGCGAACGCCGGCGCCCCATGGGTCCCGCGTGAAAGCCGGATCGACAGCAGAAACGCCAGCAACACGCCCGCCGACGCGATCGCCAGCATGGTGAGCCGCGTGGCCGCGATGGAAAAACCGAAGATTCGCCAGACCAGCGCCAGCGCGGCCATCAGGCCCGGCGGATGCACGTTCGGCAGCGTCGAATGCGGGACCCAGGCTCCGTCGCGGTAGAGGTCGAGCGCGGCCGGGATGAACTGGCCCATCTCGTCCCAGAAAAACGGGAGCGTCAGGTATGGCAGGTGGATCGCCACCACCAGCGCCGCGAACGCCAGGAAAAAAATGACGGTGGATGTCCGTTGCGAGGACACTTGTGAAGCGCTACTGGATCACCGCGCCGGCTGGGTGCGGCTCCAGCTTGATTTCGCCGAACGCGGATTCGTATTGTTGCACGTTCTGGTTCAGCACGTTCGCCAGCGCCTTGGCCTGCTGCGGGCTCAGGAAAATTCCCTGGTAATTCTGGATGGACACGCTGTCGGGCGCGGTTTGATTGATGGTCCCGAACAGCAGGAAGAAATCCCACAGGCTGACGCGCACCTGCACGCTGTTGGCGTAGCGCTCCCGGTAATCGGCGGTGTTCGTAAGCTGCACCTTCGTTGCAGGCTGTTGGGGGTTCATTTGTCCTCCAGGATAACCGTTTCAATCAACGCCCAGGACTTTCAAGATGAACGCGTAGTCGAACGCCGTTTCCTTGATGCGCTCGTATCGGCCGGAGGAACCGAAGTGACCGCTGCCCATTTCCGTTTTGAGCAGCACCAAGGATGACGGGGGGGCGCCATGCGCACGCAGCTTCGCGGTCCACTTGGCCGGCTCCCAGTAGGAAACGCGCGGATCGTTCAACCCGGCCGTCGCCAGAATCGCCGGATACGATTGCGCCGCGACGTTCTCATACGGCGCATAGGACTTGATGTAGTCGTAGAATTGCTTGTCGTTCGGATTGCCCCACTCCTCGTACTCGCCGACGGTGAGGGGCAGCGTCGCATCCAGGCCGGTGTTCAGAGTGTCCACGAACGGCACCAGCGCCAGCACAGCCGCGAACAGGTCCGGCCGCAGGTTGGCGGCCGCGCCCATGAGGAGGCCGCCCGCGCTGCGGCCCATGATTGCCAGCCGGTCCACGGACGTGTACTCTTGCGCGATCAGGTGCTCGGCGCAAGCGATGAAATCGGTGAACGTATTCTTCTTTTTGAGCAGACGCCCGTCTTCGTGCCAGGGCTTTCCCAGGTCGGCGCCGCCGCGAATGTGGGCGATCGCGTAGACGAAGCCGCGATCCAGAAGGCTGAGCCGGTCCGAGCTGAACGTCGGATCCATGCTGATCCCATAGGAGCCATAGCCGTAGAGCAGCATCGGCGCTTTGCCGTCTTTTACCAGGCCCTTTTTGTAGACCAGAGAAATCGGAACCTGGACGCCGTCCGGAGCAGTGGCGAAGATGCGCTCCGACGCGTATTTCGAAGGATCGTAGCCGCCCAACACCTCCTGCTGTTTCTTCAGCTCGCGCTGGCGGGTCTCCATGTTGTAGTCGAAGACCGAGTGGGGAGTCACCAGCGAAGAGTAGTGGAACCGCAGCAGCTTCGTGTCATATTCGGCGTTCTCACCCAGGCTGGCGGCGTAGACCGGCTCGGCGAACGCGATCGAGTGCGATTCGCCCGTGCGGAAATCGCGGATACGAATCTGAGTGAGGCCGTGGTCGCGCTCCTCGGTGACCAGGTAATCCTTGAACGCCGTCACGCTCTCCACGGTCACGCCGTCGCGCGCGGGAATCACTTCCTTCCAGTTCGCCTTCGAAGGATCGCTCACCGGAGCCTCGACCACGCGAAATGTCCTGGCGCCGTCGTTGGTGCGGACGAAAAACGAATCGCCGTGGTGCGTCACGTCGTACTCGGTTTCGTGAACGCGCGCGAGAATCGGCCGGAAGTCCTCATCGGGATGGTCCGCGCTCAGGCAGCGCACCTCGGTGGTGAGGGAGCTGTCGATATTGATCAGAATGTAAGCGCGGCTTCTGCTCTTGGCGAGCTCCACCGTGAAACGCTCATCGGTCTCGTGATACACGAGCGTATCCTGCGCCACCCCAAGGGTGTGCCGGTACACTTTGTAAGGCCGCTTGGCCTGATCGAGCACCGTATAGAAGAACGTGCGATCGTCGTTCGCCCATTCGAGCGAATAGTAGGTGTTCGGAATCTCGTCGGCAAGCAGTTTTTCCGAAGCAAGATCCTTCACGCGAATTGTGTAGGCCTCGTCGCCGGCGAAATCGTCCGAATAAGCGAGCAACTGATGATTCGGGCTGGGCCTGAAATTACCGACGCGGAAATACTTCTTCCCCTCGGCCAGGGTGTTGCCGTCCAGCAAAATCCGTTCCGGTGCATCCGGCGAGAGAGCCCTGCGGCAGTAGATGGAATACTGCTTCCTTTCCTCGGTGCGCGAGTAATAGAGAAACTCGTCGCGCTTCACGGGAACGGTCAAGTCTGTTTGTTTGATCCGTCCGAGGATCTCCTCGTACAGTTTCGACTGAAGCGGCTCGGTCGGCTTCATCACCGCCTTGGTGTACTCGTTCTCGGCCTCCAGATATTTGATCGTGTCGGGGTCGGTCCGGTCGCGCAACCAGAAATAGTTGTCGACGCGGGTGTCGCCATGAAGCGTCATCCTTTGGGGCACGATCTTGGCGAGGGGCGGAGAGATCCCTCTATTTTAGCCTTGATCCGCTCATCCCCTGCGACGACCCGCTCACAGCGTTTCCAGGGCCGCTGAGAAATATTCCTTCGGTGTTCTCGGCCGGCCGTAGTAAACCGATAACGATGGATTCTCGCGTCATCAAGACGTTGATCGTGGACGATGAAAGAATCGCCCGCCAGGTCCTGCGGGAAGAATTGGAGCTGTTGCCGGGAGTGGCGGTCGTGGGCGAAGCCGAAGACGGCAAGGAAGCACTGCGGCAGATCGTGGATCTGCAGCCGGACCTCGTGTTTCTCGATCTCCAGATGCCGCTGATGGGCGGCTTTGAGGTCGTTCGCCGCTTGAGCGGGTCGCGCCTGCCGGCGGTGATTATCGTGACCGCGTTCGACCAGCACGCCATTGAAGCGTTTGAAGCCGGGGCCGTCGACTACCTGCTGAAGCCGGTTCGGGCGCCCAGACTCCACAAAGCGGTGGAGCGAGCCAGGAGTCTGCTTGGCAAACCTCGCGAAGTCGCCGAGAACCTGGCGAAAATTGCGTCGGCAGAGGGCGTTCCCGGCTTCCTGGCCTCCCGGAAACTGGTCGGGCGAATCGGGAGGGATTACTTCCTGCTGGATTTGGACGAGGTGCTGGCCTTTCAGGCGGAAGGCGAGCTCGTGTGGATCGTCACGGCCAAGCGACGCTTTCTTGCAACTCACACGCTGCGGGCGATCGAGGCCAGGCTTCAGCCGTTCCCATTCCAGCGTGTACACAGGAATGCGATCGTGAACATCAACCACGTCGCGAAGATGAGCGCTCTCACCAGCCATCGCTGGATGCTCACTCTGAGCAACCGGGCGGAGTTGGTCGTCAGCAAGCGCCAGGCGCATAACATTCGCCGCCTCCTGCAACGCTAATCCGCTCATCGGAAAAACTAACCCGCTCGTGGAAAAAAGCTGGCCGGTCGTTAGATAAGTTTTGGCCGGCGAGGTGGCCCCCCTCATACTGGCCGGTATGAAGAGACTTCTTGCTTCGAGCGCTCTGGCCACGCTTCTGGTCTGCTTCACAAATCTGGTATTGGCGCAGTCAATCAGCAGCGGTACTGTCACCGGGACGGTAACAGACCCTTCCGGCGCCGTGGTCTCGGCCGCCAGCGTGCAAATCCGGAATCCCATTACCGGATACCAGCAGACAACCAATACGGATGCTCAGGGTTTGTTCCGGTTCAACAACATTCCATTCAACAACTACCGTCTCACCGCGACGAAGTCGGGGTTCAGCGACGTCGCGCAGGACGTCGCGATTCGGTCCACACTGCCGGTGGACGTCAAGCTTTCCTTGGCCGTGGCCAGCGCAAGCACTTCGGTAACTGTTTCAGAGTCGGCGACCGCTCTCGAGAACGTTCCAGCCGCTCACAGCGACGTGGACACTTTGACGCTGTCCAAACTGCCGCTTACGATGGCAGGAGCGGGATTAAGCGATGCGGTCGCTATGCTGGCTCCCGGTGTTGTGAACGATTCGAATGGATTCTTTCACCCCACGGGCGATCACGCTTCATACTCGGCGCAACTCGACGGGCAGCCCATTAACGATCAGTTCAGTAAGGCGTTTTCGACGCAGATTCCGCTCAATGCCCTCCAGTCGGTGGAGTTTACTACGGGTTTCGCGGGCGCGGAGTATGGCGAGAAGACCAGCCTCGTCATGAATGCAACGGCGCGCTCCGGACTGGGCTTGGCAAAGCCTACCGGCACTTTGGAAGCGAGCTACGGGTCGTTCGGCACAACCACGGACGCGGTAACCCTCGGTTTTGGATCGACGCAATTGGGAAATTTCTTAGCCGCGAACGGATCGCGATCCGCCCGCTTTCTCGACACCCCGGAGTTTGTGCCCCTCCACGGCGTCGGCAATAACGCTTCGTTCTTCGACCATTTCGATTATCAACCGGGCGGCAAAGACACCTTCCACCTGAACCTTTTCGCAGCACGAAACTGGTTCCAGATCCCGAACTCCTACGATCAGCAGTCGGCGGAGCAGGATCAGCGCCAGCGGATTTTGACCTACAACATCGCTCCTGGGTACCAGCATGCGTTCAGCCCGCGCGCGCTGCTGACCGTCAACGGGTGGGTCCGTCAGGATCAGGTCAACTATTATCCGAGCGGGGACCTCTTCGCTGACGCTCCTGCAACGCTTTCCCAGCAACGGCGGCTGATGAATCTCGGGGGCAGAGGTGAGCTTGCCTATACCCGCGGCAAGCACAACTTCAAGTTCGGCACTCAGATCATGCAGACCCGCTTGGCGGAGGCGTTTGGAATAGGAATCACAGATCCGGCCTTCAACCCGGTCTGCCTGACTCGCGGCGGTGATCCAGTGACCGATCCTGGCTTGATAGACTCGGATGCCTGCGCAAAAAGAGGATTTCAGGCTAACCCGGATGTGCTGCCCGGCCTGATTCCGTTCGACCTGACTCGCGGCGGCAATATTCTTCAGTTCAACGACGCTAAGAACGTTAACGAATACGCTTCTTATATTACCGATACGATCAACTGGGGAAGATTTACTCTCACCCCTGGCTTGAGAATCACCCGCTATGACGGCCTCGCCCAGGCAACCGGCGTGCAAGGTCGGATTGGGGTCGCCTACCTGATCAAAAGCACGGGAACCGTCCTCCGCGCCTCTTACCTACGGTCCTTGGAGACTCCCGCTAATGAGAACTTGCTGCTGTCCAGCGCGACGGGAGTGGCGGGCATAACCGATGTATTCGGAGCAGTTGGCCAGACGCCGGTTCCTGCAAGCCGCCGGAATCAGTTCAACGTCGGTTTCCAGCAGTCCATCGGGAGATGGTTGCAAGTTGACGCCGACTATTACTGGAAACACGCCACTCCCGGGTTCGAGTTCGACGTATTATTCACGACGCCGATTACCTTTCCGATCGCGTGGAAGAAAGACAAGCTCGATGGTTTTGGGATACGTGTGAGTACGTTGACCCTCAAGGGGTTTCAGCTCAACACGGTCATGGGGTACGGAAGGCTGCGCTACTTCGGCCCGGAGACCGGCGGCTTAGTCTTCAATCAGCCGCTTGCAACTGTTTTCCGAACGGATTCAGACGATCCCTTTTACCAAACCACGACTGCCCGCTACCAGTGGAAAAGGAACGGTCCTTGGTTTGCGTTCACCTGGAGGTACGACTTCGGCCAGGTTTCCGGCGGCGGAGCCGAGTTGGGTGACATTTTGGCGCTGAGCGGCGACGAGCAGCACCAGATGGGATTCTTCTGTGGCGGCAACGTCGCGACGCCCGAGAACCAGATCGGCGACTGCAACCTGCCCTACGGACAGTACGGCGCCACCCGGGTGCAGATCCCGCTTCCTGGAACAGCGGATGATGATCACAACCCGCCGCGAGTCGCAACGCGAAACGTGTTCGACATCGCCGTCGGTACGGATAACCTATTGAGAAGCGCGGACAGCAAGCGAGTCACACTCCAGTTCACGGTCACTAATGCTACTAACGTCGCGTCGATGTATAACTTTCTGTCCACGTTTGGCGGAACGCATTTCCTTCAGCCACGGTCCTACCAGGCAAGGGTGGGATTCAGGTTTTGATTCGCTCGGGAGCATTCTCCGGGGCCTTCTAGAGAAATCGCGTTAGCATGACATGAGTGCATTGGGAAGTCTTGCTGTTTCTTATCGCGTTCTTTCAGGAGCCGCGCGCTACGATTCGGGTCGAGGTGAGGACCGACTCCACTCCCGTAGCAGGCGCGGTCGTGACTCTCAACGGGGCCTCTATCCAAACCGATCGAAACGGAGTCGCAACCGCCCCGGTCGCCCTCGGGAAAGTTGACGTCAGGGTCGCCAAGCAGGGCTTTCTCCCTGGCGCTACGTCGCTGGCCGTCGACGAGGCGCGCGAGTGGCAGCTCGTACTGGAGCTTCAGCCCGAGCCTCGGGATGAGCAGGAGATCACCGTCTACGCGACGCGCACCAACACGCGGCTTCAGGACCTGCCCACTCGAGTTGAGGTACTTGGACCGGAGGAGATCGAAGAGAAAACCTTAATGACTCCCGGCGACATCGTCATGATGCTGAATGAAATGGGCGGTCTCCGGGTTCAGACAACGTCGCCCTCTCTCGGTGCGGCCAGTGTGCGCATCCAGGGGATGCGTGGGCGCTACACGCGTTTTCTCGCCGACGGTCTGCCTCTGTTCGGCCAGGGAGGAGGGCTCGGACTCTTGCAGATCCCTCCCGTGGATCTCGGCCAGGTGGAGGTGATCAAAGGCGTCTCTTCTGCGCTCTACGGCGCCGGCGCCATGGCGGGCGTGGTGAACCTCATCTCCCGGCGCCCCGGCCGGGAACCGGTGCACGAGTTCCTCGTGAATCGTTCCACGCTCGGAGCGACGGATACGTCGCTTTTCCTGGCGTCGCAACTGTCCACGCGCTGGAGCGCCTCTCTCCTCGGCGGCGGCGACTGGCAGGAGCATAACGATAGAGACGGCGACGGCTGGGCTGACCTGGCTGGATACGCGCGCGGAGTTCTGCGGCCACGCTTCTTTTGGGATGGTGGCGGCGGCCAGACTGCCTTTCTAACAGGCGGGATCACCTACGAGAACCGCGACGGCGGCACGCTCCCGGGAAGCGTCCTGCCGGCCACTGGCTCGCCGTACGAAGAAGCGTTGAACACCCGGCGATACGACCTGGGCGGAAGCTACCAGTTCTTGATTGAGAACCGCTACGTCGTCACCACGAGGCTCGCCGCATCGTCGCAGTACCACGATCATCGCTACGGCGAGGTCCTCGAGCGTGACCGTCACGGAATGTATTTTGGCGAAATCGCCGTTCGCGGCGCCATTGGCCGCCAGACCTGGGTCGCCGGCGTTGCCGCCGAGCGCGAAGTGTACGATCCGCGCGACGTTCCGCGATTCGCCTACCAGTACGACACTCCCGGCGTGTTCCTGCAAGATGACATCGCGATCGCGCCGTGGCTATCGGTCTCGGCCAGCGCGCGGGCCGATTTCCAGAATCGATACGGCACGTTCCTCAGCCCGCGATTGTCGGCCCTGGTTCGCGGCAAGGGTTGGACCAGCCGCCTCTCCGCCGGGCAAGGGTTTTTCGCACCCACGCCTCTGACCGAGGAAACCGAAGCGGCCGGTTTGTCCCGTCTGTCGATTCCCGCGCCGCTCGT
The DNA here is from genome assembly GCA_041486445.1 of Bryobacteraceae bacterium. Classification (GTDB taxonomy): domain Bacteria; phylum Acidobacteriota; class Terriglobia; order Bryobacterales; family Bryobacteraceae; genus Palsa-187. The sequence continues at coordinate 5,679 of JBGPLI010000036.1, read as the reverse complement.
TGCCGAGCGCGGGCGCAGCGCGTCGTTCGATCTTACGCGCAGCCTCGGGCCGGCTTCCTTCACCGCGACGCTGTTCGGCTCGCGCGTCCGCCATCCCATTCACGTCGATCGCGTCGAACGCTACCAGCTCACGAATCTGCCCGAGCCAACCAACAATGTGGGCGTCGAGCTCCTCGGCACCTGGAGGAAGGCACCGTTCTCGGCCACCGTAACCTACACCTACGTTCAGTCCCGGGAACTGGACTTGGGCCGGCGTCTCGAGGTCCCTTTGACCCCGCGCCATAGTTTCGGGATTGTCGGAATGTGGGAGAAGAAAGACACGTGGCGCATCGGCGTCGAATGCTACTACACAGGCAGCCAGCGCCTGGAGGAAAATCCGTACCGCTCCGAGTCCGAGCCCTACGTGAGCACGGGTTTTCTGGTCGAGCGGAAGCTTGGCCGGGTTCGGCTCTTTTTGAATGCGGAGAACCTCACCGATGCTCGCCAGACGCGCTGGGACCCGCTGCTCCGGCCGAGTCGCGGCGTGGATGGCCGTTGGACGGTGGACGCCTGGGCGCCTTTGGACGGCCGCGTGTTCAACGGAGGCATCCGCCTCGGTTTCTGACTGCGATAATACTCGGTATGGCGAGAGCGTTGCGCGCGACGATGGGCGTGTTCCTGGCGGCCCTGATCCTGCTCGCGAGCGGCCCCGGCTTCCGCAGCCGCCGCCAGTTCGACGAGCATTACGCCAAGCACGGCCGCGAGTTCGGCAACATTTCGCAACAGGAATACCTGCGGCTGGCGCAAGAGTTGAGGGACGCGCCGCCCGGAGGCCCCATCCTCGAAGCGGTGAAGCCCGGCGGAGTCGTGTCGAGATTCGATCGCCGCAACGGCTCCTTCGGCGCCTACAATCCGGATCGAACCATCCGCACGTTTTTCATCCCCAACGATGGTGAGCGCTACTTCCACCGCCAATCGCACCGGCCCGATTGAACATGACCGACGCCGAGATCCAAGCCTACTTGCGCGACAACGATTATCCGGAACACATCGTGCGCGACGGCAGAGCGGGCCTGGTGCGGCGCTGGCGCGAGTTCGTCGAGCAGGTGGAGCGCGGCTACTCGCTGGGGCTCGAGGATTATCGCAACGATCTCGACGTGCGCGCCATCCTGTCGCTGGCCGGAGGCGAAGACGCCGAGGTCCGCACACTCGATGAGCGGCTGAAGAAAATGCTGACCTCCGAGGTGCGCGTCTGGGAAAGCGCCGCGGGCGATCCCTTCTGGGACTTCGGCTACCCTCGCAACGCGGGCGCGGATCTTCTGGGCGATCTTCAGGCAGCGGGCCTGGTGAGCAAGACCGCGCGCACGCGCAAACGCCGGTAATCGACGATCCAGCCGCCATCGCGATACAGCTTGGGCCGCAGCCTGGCCGCGATCGCCTTGCGCGCCTCTCGCCGGCCTGCTTCATCCAGGTGCGAGAGCAGCACGTCTCCGAACGTCGTCAGCCAGTGCTCCATGCCATCCTCGCCCTCGACGCGCGTGGGCCGGTCGAACAACGTCGCCAGCCTCACCTCGAAGCCGTGCTGTTCGAGCAGCGACGCGTACTCGCCCACGGCCGGGTAGTACCAGGGCGTCTCCGTCTTGCCCGTCACATGCTGCGCCGCCTCCACTACTGCTGCGATGTTCCCGTGGCCGCCAAGCTCGGCGACAAATCGTCCGCCTGGTTTGAGGGCGCGCGCAATCGAAGCGGCCACACCCGCCGCGTCCTTCATCCAATGCAGTGCGGCGTTTGAAAACACCGCGTCCACCGGCTGTTCGATTTCGAAGTTGGCCGCATCGGCGAGCCGGAATTCGACAGAGGGGCAGTTCTTCCGCGCCTCGGTCAGCATCTCGGAGGAGCGGTCGAGCCCGATCACCACGGCCCCGCTGGCGGCGATCCGGGCGGTCAACTGTCCCGATCCACAGCCGACGTCGAGAATCCGTTCGTCCGGTTGAGGCGCCAGCAGCTCTATCAGCGATTCACCGTGCTCCCAAACGTAGGAGTGCCTGGACTGGTAGCCCTCGGGGTCCCATTTCTTCTCCATCGCAAGCTAGAGCAGGCGCACTAGCGCGGCGACCCAATATAGCGCCGCCATCGCGAGCAGGACTGCCGCGCCGGCCAGCACCATCAATCCGCCCTGCGTGCGCAGCCGCGGGGGAAGTTTCTCGAAAAATTTCGGTAGTCCTTCCAGCGGCACGAGGGCGCGCTGCGGGTCCGGTGTTGGCACCGCCGCGGTGACCGTGGGCGAGAGCACCTCCACCATCGGACGCCCGCGCGCGGGCTGCGCAACGGCTTTCCTCACCGTGGATGTTGTACGGGAGGGATCGAGAATGCTCTGGATCGCCTCACAAACCTCACCCAGACCCTGCGGGCGCTGCGCCGGCTTTTTGGCCGTACACCGGCCGATCAGCGCAATCACGTCCGGCGGCAGCTTTTGCGCCTTGAGCGGGTCCAGGTTCAACGGCTCGGAGAGGATCGCATTAAATATCTTTTCGACCGAGTCGCCCAGAATCGGCTTGCCGCCGGTGAGCAGCTCAAACATCAGGATCCCGAACGCGTACACGTCGGCCTGCGGCGTCAGAGGCTGGCCGAGCACCTGCTCCGGCGCCATGTAGTACGGAGTGCCGAGCGTAAAGCCGACCCGTGTCAGAGCCACGCCCTCCGATTTTGCGATGCCGAAATCCATCAGCCTCGCCTTGCCGGTCAAGTCGACGTGAATGTTTTCCGGTTTGATGTCCCGGTGAATGATTTTCTTCGTATGAATGTAGTCGATCGCGCGGCCAATCTGGAGCGCGGTCTTCATCCGGCGCACGAAATCGCCGGTGTGGTTCTTCTTGATCGCGTCGCGAAGGCTTTCGCCCTCCACAAACTCCATCACGATGAAGGGCTGGCCCTGCTCTTCGCCGAAATCGTACACGCTGATGATGTTTTCGTGGCTAATGTTGGAGGCCGTCTTGGCCTCTTGCAGGAATCGCGCCTTGGCTTCTGGGTCGGCCATGCCGGCCTCGGTCAGGATTTTCACCGCTACGCGGCGGCCCAGCACGCTGTCTTTGGCGCGGTACACGTGTGACATCCCGCCGCCCAAAAATTCTTCGATCTCGTACTTACCGACTCGGGAAGGATGCTCCATCAGCGCAACCTCATTTAGTGTAGACAAAAGGCGGTCCGTCGCGGGGCGCTGCTGAATTAGAATGGTGGCCATGGCGATCAATCTCAAACCTGCGGACGTGGCTGTGGTCGGATTGGGCGCGGCGGGTGGCGTCGCCGTGCTGCCTCTGGCGCGCGCCGGTATCAAGGTCGTCGCGCTCGAAGCCGGCACGTGGATGCGCCACGACCAGTTCAAAATGGACGAAATCCATAACAACATCCGCCGCCTGATGACCATCGGCACCAAAGCCAAGGACGAAACCCCTACGTTTCGCACCAGCCCGGACGAGCGCGCGCGCCGCGCCACCAGCGGCAGGACCATGATGAACGCCGTTGGGGGCAGTTCGCTCCACTACGACGCGAATAGCTGGCGCTTCGCCCCGTGGGACTTCAAGGTGCGCTCGGAAGTCACGCGGCGCTACGGTGCCAACGCGCTCCCCAAAGGTTCGACCATCGAGGACTGGCCGCTCACCTACGACGATCTGGAACCCTACTACGACACGGTTGAGTACGAGATCGGCGTCGCCGGCAAGGCCGGCAACATTCAGGGCAAGATCGACCCGCAGGGCAACATTTTCGAAGGACCGCGCCGGCGCGAGTTTCCGATGCCGCCCCTTCGCGACACGGGATTCACCGACCTGATGCAGACGGCCGCCCGGAAGGCCGGGTTCCATCCGCATCGCTCGCCCGCGGCTATCAACTCGCAACCGTACGGGGGCCGCTCGGCGTGCGCCTATCACGGCTACTGCGACTCCTGCGGATGCCACGTCGACGCCAAGAACTCAACCTCGGTCACCACCATCCCGGCTGCGCAAAAAACGAAGAACCTCACGATCGTCGAGAGGGCCCACGTCACCCGCATCCTCACCGACAACAACGGCAAGGTGACGGGAGTGCAATACCTGCGCGAGGGGAAAGAGTATTTCCAGCCGGCCAAAGTCGTCCTGCTTGCGAGCTACACTTACGAAAACGTCCGCCGGTTGCTGCTTTCGAAGTCGAAGGCGTTCCCCAATGGCCTCGCGAACAACCACGGCCAGGTGGGCAAGCACTATGTCCCTCACTGGGACAACCGCGAGTGCGTTGCGCTGTTCCCCTCAGACCTGAACATCTGGTACGGCGCGCTGGCGCAGGCCGTGGTCGTGAACGACTGGGCCGACGATAACTTCGATCACTCCAGCCTCGGGTTCATCGGAGGCGCGAGCTTGACCATCGGACACGAGGTCCATCCCATCGCCGCGGCGTCCATTCCGGCTTTCGGCCGCGCGCCCGCCTGGGGTTCGAAGTGGAAAGCGTTCTTGCACGAAAACGCCGGGCGCTGGACCGGAGCGTATGCTCAGCCCAACACGTTCCCGTATGAGCACACCTGGATCGACCTCGATCCGGAGGCGAAGGATCCTCTCGGCGATCCGGTGTGCCGCATCACCAGCGGCCGGAAGGAGAACGAGCCGCGCGCCACCTTCCACGCCGCCGGGAAGGCAGAGGAGTGGTTCCGCGCCGCCGGCGCCATCGAAGTGGTCAAGACGCCGGCCTCTCCCGTCGGCCCCGATATCTCCTGGCACGCGCTCGGCGGAACTCGCATGGGCGATAACCCGGAGACCAGCGTCGTCGACAAGTGGGGCTTCTCGCACGAGGCGCCGAATCTCGGCATCCTGGGCGGATCGGTGGCGGGCACGCACGGCGCGCGCAATCCGACGCTCACGATTCAGGCGCTGTGCTGGCGCACGGCGGATCACCTGGTGAAGAATTGGAAGTCGATCGCGGGGTGAGAGGGTGGAGCGGCACCACGATGCTAAACTCGAAGCATGGACCGGGTTGAGGAGATCGAAGCAGCGATCACCGCGTTGCCGCCGGAAGAATACGGACGCATTGTCCAATGGTTCCGTGCACGTGAGCAAACCCGGTGGGACGAGCAGATGGATCGTGATTCCTCTGCCGGCAAGCTGGATTTCCTGTTTCAGGAGGCCGACACCGAATCTGCGCCTGGGCTTGTTCGCGAGTGGCCACCGCGAAGGTGAACTCCGTTGCCACGCCCCGTTTCTGGAATCTGTTCCACGCGTTGCCCGGTGATGTTCAAAGGCTAGCGGTCGAAAATTACCGCCTGTGGCAACGCGACCCTCATCACCCTTCGCTCCATTTCCGCCGATTGCAAGGCAGCGCAGACCGCTTTAGCGTTCGCGTGGGAGATCATTATCGCGCTCTGGGCAGATTGAGTGCGGACACGATAACGTGGGTTTGGATTGGTACGCACGCTGAATACGACCGCGTCGTCGGTTCTTGAGGATGACGGGTCACTGTGAGGAACGGGCGTTTACCAACCAAGTCTGGTCCTGATCGCTCGACACTAGACGACCTGTCATCTTTGATATTCTCGGTCGAGTTAGACGCTCCCCTCCGTGCCAACATCGATGAGACAGAGTTCGCGGCCATAATTACAGAGCAGGGCGGCCGGGAGAATCATCGTGAGCGAAACCAAGATTGCAGTTCCTTTTCTAGCCAGTTCGGCTGATCCTGAGG
>JBGPLI010000035.1:0-32943 GCA_041486445.1 Bryobacteraceae bacterium | reverse complement strand
GACGGCGGCCTGCTCAATCCCTTGCCGGTGTGGGCCGCAGTGGAGCTGGGCGCGACGCACATCGTCGCGCTGCAAGCGCTGCCCGAGATTCCCTCCATCCTGCTGAGGCCCTTCGTGAAAGGGTTCCGTCTCCTGGCGGGCCACCATCCGCCGCTGCCTTCGGGAATCGAGTTGCATGTGATCGAGCCCGGCCAGCGCCTCGGCTCGCTCGGCGACGCGCTGTCGTGGAACCGGGAAAACGCCGACCGATGGATCGAGCAAGGCTGCCGCGACGCCGCCGCAAAAAACATTTCCATTCCAAATTGTCTTGAGCGATAATGGGTCCCGGAGGTTGCTGAAAAACGCTCCTGTCCGCTTCCTGACGGTCGCGGTTCAGATTATGTCTATGCCCGCCTATCGCATTCATCGCTTGAGACCGCATCTTCGCCAGACCTTCCGTTCGGCCCCGCACGTGAGCGGCACGGCCATGGTGAAGCCTCGAGACTATGAGCCGGGCGCCACGGTCGAGGCGGCATCTCCCTACGCCGCGTTCTTCGCCCTGCGGGAGAGCGACACCCCGCTCGAGGTGGGAGACCTGCTTGAAACCGACGGCGGCTCGCTCCGCATCTTCAAGTTCGTCGGCTTCGAGGGAGCCGAGTGGGTGAAGCCAGAAGCGGCGCCTCCCGCGGAAACCGCATCTCCGGTTTTAGGCGGGGTTTGACCGCCGGCGTTTCATTCGGGTTACACTGGAGGCAGATGGATGGATGTAGTGGGCAGGGGATCTCCGTAAATTCCTTTGCCCTGGTTTCGTATCTCCCTGAGCCGGTCGCCGGTTTTTTCGATAGCCTCCGGCAGGAATTGGTTTCGGGGTGTCACGCTAAGGCCCACGTAACCGTGCTGCCGCCGCGACCCCTCGCCTGCGCCCCCGAGGAGGCCTGGGAGATGCTCAAGGAGAATCTCCAGGATTTCTCGCCCTTCCAACTGGAACTCGGCGAGATCCAAGTGTTTCCCATCACCCAGGTGGTTTACGTGTCGGTGAGCCAGGGCTACCGCGAACTGGAGCGAATGCACACGGCCTTGAATCGAGGCCAGCTCCAATTCGTCGAGCCGTTCCGCTATCACCCCCACCTCACTCTGGCGCAGGACCTTCAGCCGGATGAGGCCAGCCAGGTCTTCGAGATTGCCCGGCGCCGCTGGAGCGAGTTCGCACACCCGCGCGATTTCACCGTCGACCGCCTGACCTTCGTGCAGAACACGCTGGAGAATCGCTGGCAGGATCTGGCGGGTTGCGCCCTTTCTTTTAAGGAACTCGCCCGCACAACGGAACCTGGCACTGCGGATGGTGTCGAGTTCCCCTGATGGTGGAGAGGGCCGGCAGCTCCAGTTCAAGGGTAAAGCGTTGGGACATGAATCCTGCTTGTAGTTTATCGAAACTTTCACAGCCAGAAGTTTGCCATAGACTGGAAGAATGACGTCCACTCGATGTCGCTCGTGGTTCTGTATCGGCGTTTGTCTCCTTGGGGCGATCTCTCACCTGCCGGCGCAAGTTGCCACCGCGACCATCCTGGGCACCGTGACCGACACTTCGGGCGCGGCCATTCCGGGCGCCGCGATTCAAGCCAGGAATGCCGGCACCGGGGCCGTTCAGTCCACCGCGGCCGACGGGCAAGGGCGATTCCGCATCCCTGATTTGGCCGTCGGCGATTACCAGGTGGAGGCCTCCAAGATGGGCTTTTCCACCGTGGTTCACACCGGCATCACACTCACCGTCGGAGCGCAGAGCGTTGTCGATTTTTCTTTGCCGGTGGGCCAGCAGACCCAGACCGTGACGGTGGCGGGCGAGGTTTCGCAGGTGGAGACCACCAACGGAGCGGTGGGCGCTCTCACCAGCCAGACGCAGGTACACGAACTTCCGCTGAACGGCCGGAATTTTGAGCAGTTGATCCAGCTCGCCCCTGGCGTCCAGACGTACATGGCCTTCAACGCCAGTGCGCTCCAGGGAAGAGGGGCGCTGTACTCGGTCGCCGGAGCCCGGCCCTCGGGACAGGCCATCCTTATGGACGACGAAAATATGCAAGGCTTCTCGAACCGGGGGATCGGCTCGATCACGGGCTCCTCGCTCGGCGTCGAGTCTATCGGGGAGTTCCAGACGCTGACCAATTCTTATGGCGCGCAGTTCGCGGGCAATGGCGCCGTCGTTAACGCGGTGAGCAAGACGGGAACCAATGCCTTGCATGGTACGGCCTACGATTTCCTGCGCAATGACAAACTGGATGCCGACTCGTTTTTCCACGCACCCACCGGCGTGAAGCAGCCGCTGCGCAGGAATCAGTACGGTGGCAGCCTCGGCGGACCCATCAAGAAGGACAAAGCATTCTTTTTCGTGAACTACGAAGGGATCCGGCAAAGCCTCGGAGAAACCAAGGTCGCCTTGGTCCCCGCCTGCGACCGGCCGAATGTTTGCGTGCCTCCCGCGACCCTCCCCGCCGCCACCCGGCAGGCCATCATCAATACGCTGGCCATCTTTCCGTTACCGGATCCGGGAACCGTCGGCTCCAACAACATCGGCACGGCGATTCAAACCGATATCCAGCCCTCCAATGAAAATTATGTCCTGGGCCGCATGGACTACAATCTTTCCTCCAAGGATTCCCTCTTCGGGCGGTACCTTTCCGACAAAGCCAATCTGACCGAGCCGTTCGGGGGCGGCGGCCCAGCGGGCGGACCGCTACCGTTCTGGACCGAATTCGGCCATTCACACAACCAGTTCCTGACCGTTGAAGAGCGGCGGGTGATCTCGCCCAGCATGGTCAACGTCGCGCGGGCCAGTTTCGCACGTCAGGTGTCCTCCGCCAGACAACCAGGCATGGTGACCAGAAACGGCGTGAATCCGCTCCAGTTTTTCCCGGGCCGCGGCTTCGGCGACGGTGGAACCCAGATCAGCGGACTGCCCAATCTGGGCGAAGACCTCGTGATTCCCTTTGACCAGATCCAGAACCGGTTTACCGAGGCCGACGACATCTTATGGACCAAGGGAGCGCACAGCCTGAGATTCGGATTCTCGCTCTCGCGGTTTCAAACCAACCATTACCTGGCCACCAAGCAACAACCCGTATGGGTCTTCCAGGGGGGTCTCCCGCAATTTGTGAACACCGGCCTGGCGACTACGCTGACGGGAGTGAACTACAACGCACCGGGCCCCACCTATGCCAACCGGGATTTTCGCGAGATCGATTTCACTCCCTACGTGCAGGACGATTGGAAGGCGACGCGGAAGCTGACGCTGAACCTAGGATTGCGGTGGTCGCCCATGACCAATCCCATCGATGTACATGGCGCGCTCTACGCGATTACGAATTTTTCCAGTCAGAAAGATGTCGTGCAAGTTGAGCATCCCTTCGCGTCGAATCCGTCCTTGCGTAGCTTCGATCCCCGATTCGGTTTTGCCTATGATCCCTTCGCCGATCATAAGACCTCGATCCGCGGCGGTTTCGGAATCTTCCACCAGCCGCCTGTGCCGGGGGACTATATCAGTGGATTCCACAACGCCTATCCGTGGACGCAATCGGTCCAGAACAATGCTCTTTATCCAGTCCCGTTTGTTGGCAACCCTGTGACTCAACTCGCGCTCACCACGGGGTGGGCCTGGCGGAGCCATACGACGCCATACAACATGCAATACAACCTCAACGTTCAGCGCGAAATTACGACAGGAACCGTTCTGATGGTTGCCTACGTGGGCTCGCGCGGCGTCAAGTTGCTCTCGGCGATCGAGGACAATCCCTTCCCCGCAACCGTCGATGCGAGCGGTGTGTACCACTTCATCATCAACCCGGCTTGTCCCACGGCTGCCCAAGGCTCGGGCCGACTGAATTGCGCGTTGGGAACCTTCTCGGACAACACCAACCTCGGCGACTCGCGTTACAACTCGATGCAGGTGACTCTGAACCGGAGGTTTACAAACAAGGTTCAGGTGCAAGCGGCATACACTTTTTCCCGTTGTATCGACGATATCGGGGGTGGCGGCGGAGGCGGAAACACGACGAATAGCGGCGGCACAGGGGGAGCCGTGAACGGACCTGAAAACCCGTATAACGCGTCGATCGACAAGGGGCTGTGTGGTTTTGATATTCGCCACACCTTGAGAGTCAATGGCCTGTGGGCGCTGCCGTTCCATGGCAACCGCCTGGTGGAAGGATGGCAGATCTCCGGAATCGAGAGCGCCTATGGCGGCGTTCCGGTCAACATCACCACGGGAGTCTCACGAGCGTTTCAGTTGAGCGCCGACCGGCCCAATTACGTGGCCGGTTGCCGGATCGAGCGGGAGAACGTGAACCAGTGGTTTAATCCGGCATGCTTCACGCTGCAACCGGCCGGTACGCTGGGCAATCTCGGGCGGGATGTTGCCACCGGCCCCCACTTCTTCGCCACCGACTTGGCCGTGTTGAAGGACACCAGGATCAGGGAATCGCTGAATCTCCAGTTCCGGGCGGAGTTTTTCAACATCTTCAATCACGCGAACTTTGGACTGCCCGTCCCTACCGCCTTCAGCGGAGGCGGGATTCCGAACAGTCAGTTCGGTAAGATTACCAGCATCGTGGGTACGCCGCGCCAGCTTCAGTTGGCGCTGAAGCTCGCGTTCTAGACGCCGGCCATCCGGAGCTGCCGCTCGAGCTTGCGGCTCACCCGCTCGCCGATCAACTGGGCCACTTTGCCGAGCAGTCCGGGAACGTCTTCGGGCTTGATCAGCACCGAGTTACCCTTGCGGTTGGGAGCGGGTCTCTCGTTCTGATACGTGGTGATCAGCGCGGTGGCGGGCTTGTAGTCCATCATCCGGGCGTGCGCGATGACCTTAAGGCCGGCCTCGGGCGACTCCATCTGCAAGTCGCTCAGCACCAGCTCATATTCCCCCTCGTCGAGCTTGCCCACGGCCTCGGCGGCGCTGGCCGCCGCGTCCACATTATAACCGCCTGCTTCAAGTACCGTCTTCAGAGTAAGGCGCGAGGTGGGGTCGTCGTCCACTAGCAGGACTCGTGCCATTTCATACTCCAAGCTACGTGGGGAGTGCATCCGTCACTAGTGTAACCCGAAAGACCTGAAATCCGAGCCGGAGATTTCTTAGGAATGGGACTGGTACTGCGTAAGTAGCTGATCTTACAGTGTGTTACTGGAGAACACCCGCTCGAAGATGCGATCCACGTGGGCGAGATGACGGTACAGCGAAAAGGCCCCGCTAATTTTGGCAACCGATAGGTAGGAAAGGATTTGCTCGTCACTCTCCACGGCAGCGCGAAAATCACCCTCGGTTTCCCAAGCCTCCAGGGCATGGGCCTGAACAATCCGGTAGGCATCCTCGCGCAGCATTCCGGCGACCGTAAGATCCAGGAGAAGCTGGCCCGAGAAGATCAGCCCGCGGGTGCTGTCGAGATTCCGGCGCATCCGGGCGGGATAGACGCGCATGCCGTCGATCAGCCAGACGGTTTTCGCCAGCAGGTAATCGGTGAGGATGGCGGAGTCGGCCAGGATCACGCGCTCGACCGAGGAGTGCGAGATGTCCCGCTCATGCCACAGCGCGATGTTCTCGATGGCCGCCTGCGCGTGGGAGCGGACCACTCGCGCCAGACCACAGATCTGTTCCGAGGTGACCGGGTTACGCTTGTGCGGCATGGCGGAGGAACCCTTCTGTCCCTCGCTGAACGGCTCCTCGGCTTCGCGGACCTCGGTGCGCTGGAGGTGGCGGATCTCGAGCGCGATTTTTTCAAGCGTCGCCGTCAGCACCGCCAGCCCGGCGACCCAGGCGGCATGGCGGTCCCGCGCGATCACCTGCGAGGCGATGGCCGCCGGCTTCAGGTTCAGCCGGGCGCAGATCTTTTCTTCCGCCTCCGGGCCTATGTGTCCGAACGTGCCGACGGCGCCGGAGATCTTGCCGGCACGCAGATCCTCGGCCGCGGCGGCGAGACGCGCGAGGTTGCGGCGCATCTCGTCATACCACAGGGCCAGCTTGAGTCCGAAGGTGATGGGCTCGGCGTGGACGCCGTGCGTACGTCCGATCTGCACGGTGTCCTTGAACTCGAAGGCCCGCCGCTTGAGCGAGGCGCAGAGGGCCTCCGCGCCTTTTAGCAATAAAGCCGATGCCTGCCCGAGGACCAGCGCTTGCGCGGTATCGACGACGTCGTTGGAGGTGAGGCCGTAGTGCAGCCACCGGGACGCATCCGCCTGGCCGGCGGCCGCCATTCGTTCGGCGACCGCGGTGGTGAAGGCGATCACGTCGTGCTTCACTTCGCGCTCGATTTCTTGGACGCGCTCGACGTCGAAGGCGGCGTCGCGGCGCAGGGCGCGGGCGGCCTCGGCGGGCACTTGCCCGATTTCGGCCAAGGCCTCGGTCGCCGCCAGCTCGACCTCGAGCCACTGCGCGAAGCGGTTTTCGTCGCTGAAGATCCGGCCCATCTCCGGACGCGTGTATCGAGGGATCATCAGTAAAAAATCGTTTCCGCAGGCTGGCCGGGAAGAGCCACCACCAGTTTGGTGAACAGGCTCCGGCCGTCGAGCGCCTGGGAGGCGCACAGGCGCACGATCTCGGGATGATTGTTGTGCTCGCTCAGGTGGCCGAGGATCAGCGTCGAGGTTTGCGTATCCATGTTGTCGCGAATGAAGCCGCACGCCAGATCGTTCGACAGATGCCCCATGCGCCCCATCACCCGCTGCTTCACCGCCCAGGGGTAGGGACCGACCTTGAGCATTTCGAGATCGTGATTGGATTCGAGCAACAGCAGATCCGATCCGCGCAACTGGAACCGGATCGAATCCGGCAGGTAGCCCAGATCGGTGGCGATCGAAATCTTGACGCCTTCGGCGCGGAACGAGAATCCGACCGGATCGGCGGCATCATGCGGGACGGTGAAGCTGGTCACGTCGATGTCGCCGATTGAAAAGGTCGTGCCGGCCTGGAATTGCTCGAGGGGAGGAACGTAGTCGCCCCAGGGGATCGACGGCGCGGTGAGCCGCGACACGTACACGGGAATCTTGAGTGCGTTGGAGATGGCCTGGAGGCCAGCGATGTGATCGGTGTGCTCGTGGGTGATCAGGATGGCGGTGAGATGCTCGCGGTCGACGCCGGCGGCGGCCAGCCGCTCGAACGTTTCCCTGCGGGAGAGGCCGGCGTCCACCAGGAGACGGGTTCGCTCGGTCGCGACCAGCGTGGCGTTGCCAGCGCTCGAGGATGCCAGAACGGAAACTTTGACGATGGCCGTCTCCTTCTTCCTACTTAAGGTTACTCCAATCAGCCGCCACGCAGCGCCGCTCTCTTGGTATGTTTCTAAGTGTAATCTTTCGTTTCCGGGAGGAACCGATGCGCAGATACATTCACGATGTTGCGTTGTTCGCGGCCGGGGGAATCGCCGTGCTTTTCTTCATGAACCCGAGTCACGCTCAGGACGACCGGCTGACGGGTATCCGGATCAATCACGTCGGGATTTGGGCGAAGGACTGGGATGAGACGATCAATTTCTACACCAAGACATTGGGCTTCAAGGAAGCGTTTACGTTCAAGGACAAGGACGGCAACGTAACCACTTCCTACATTCAGATGAACAGGGACAACTTCCTTGAAATCGCACGCGCCACGCCGGAACGCCCCGCGGGCCTCAATCACGTCGGCATCTGGGTGGATGACATCAAGGCCACGGTCGCTGCGCTGCGAAAGAGAGGCGTCAAGGTAGACGATGCTCGCGCCGGCAACAGCAAGGCGCCGCTTACCAACGTTACGGATCCCAATGGCATCCGTCTCGAGTTGCTTGAATTCACACCGGAATCGTCGCAGAGGAAAGCGATCGAATCCTGGAAATAACGCGCTGCCGGATCTGGCACAGCGCGATATTTAAGAGTCCGGCGTGGTGACGCTGCCCTCAGGCTCGAAGGGCTCCAGCAGGCGCGACAAAGTGGTTCGCCTGTGTTTCGCCGCCAGGCGGATCAGGCGTTGGAAAACTAAGGCGGTCATAAACGCGTCGCCGGGCGCCGTGTGGCGGTCGTGGGGGATGATGTCGAAGAAGGCGCACAGGGCATCCAGCGAGAACCCTTGGATCGGGTCGCGGCCGGCGAACGCGCCGTCGCGTTCCAGGTGCAGCGTCAAGGCCATGGTATCCAGGCTCGCGTTCTTCAGGCGAAATCCGAAGTGGCGTTCGTAGCCGGCGTTGAAGGTCGCGACATCATGGCCGATGTGATGGCCTACGATGACGCCGTCGCCCAAATACCCCAAGAATCGATCGAGGGCCGCGGGCTCGTCGAGTCCGGCGCGGCTCTCTTCGCGAGTGACGCCGTGAACCGTCACCGCGCTCGAGTTGTACTCCACTTTCAGCAGCGCTTCGAAGGAATCCTCAATCAGAATTTCGTGATTCACCACGGCGATAGCGCCGATCGTGACGATGCGGTCTCTGCGCGGGTCGAGTCCGGTGGTCTCCGAATCGAGCACCACAAAGCGGACTTGCTCGATTGGAGTCTCGGGATCCCAGCTCAAAGCGCCTCCAGCCAATCGCACGGCGCGGTGAATTCGAGCAGGCGGAGGATCGAGCGAAAGCCGCTCTTGAGGACCTGGCGATCGTGGCGGCTGAGGATGGAGAGAGGCAGCTCGGCGCCGCTGGAACGCAGGCGGAGTCCCGCACGGGCCTGGTGAAAGAGCACGACGCGCATGGTCTCGGCCGCCTCGCGAAAGATGGATTCCTGCGAAGGCAGGAGGCGGCGGGCCCGATCGAAACGTACCCGGGTGGAAGCGCCGAGCGGGGCGCCGGAGGCGAGGCTGAAAACACGGGCCACATCGGCGAGCGGCTGGAGAGCGCTGTGCTCAAGCCGGAAGGTATCGGTCCGTTCGCCGGACTCTTCGACGACAAGATCGCGGAAGAAGGTGAGCGGCGGGAGGTTGGCGAGGCAGTCGTGCGCAAGAACGCGGAGGAACACGGGCTCGGCGGCGAGCTCGGCGCGGATGTGCGATTCGAGGTCGCGGAAAAGGCGCTCGGGTCCGTGAACGGGGCGCAGATCGAAGAAGGCGTGCGAGTGATAGGCCTGCGCACGGATGGGGTCGCGGATCCAGCCGGAGAAGCGGGTCTTCCATTGGTCGAGACTGGCGCCTGCGGGTGGCTCGGGCGAGAGGTAGCCGCACTCGGCGAGCGCGGTTTCGAGCGATGGGGGCGGGTTGCCGATCACAGCGATGCGCGGGGCGACCGAAGTGAGCAGCTCCTGGCGTCCGGCGGCTCCGTAGAAACACCAGAGCGGCTCCGGGTGGCCGTTCCCGGTGACCTGGAGGAGGCGCTCCAGAATGCGCCGGTTCACGAGATCGGCGAAGGAGGCGAGCCAATCGAGAGCCGGGGGTGCGGAGAGATTTTCGAGTATCCAGGCGCGGGCGCGCTGGTTGAGCGCGCGGAGAAATTCGACCCGGGGCGCGGAGGCGATCTCCTGAAGGATGGCGATGGGGTGATCGCCGAATGCGGGCGCCAGGCTCGCGGCGGTGACGACGCTTTGGAGCGCGGCGTGCGGAGAGCCGTCGCTGGTGAGCGCGGCGGCGCTGGCGTGCGATTCGGCCATCGCGAGAACGCAGTCGCTCACTAATATTTGAGGCGCCACGGTGACGGCGGTGGTGCGTGCGATGGTGTGCGCGGGTTGCCCGGGGTCCCCTGCGCCGGCGGCGATCCAGTGGAGCAGATCGGCGGGTGTGAGGAGCGCGGCGAGTCCGCCGCCCTTGGTGAGCGCGAGGGCCTGGCTGCCGGAATCGCTCAACAGCCGCGCGGCTTCGCGGATCGGCGTCGACGCGGGGCAGTGCACGGGCGCGCGATCCCGCACGAGATCGGCAAGAAAAATCTCGTGAGGATGGGGGCGCTCGCCGGGGGTCTGGTAATCGGCGGTCACGGCGGAATAGGCCGCGACATATTGCGCGGCGTGGGGGTAGCGCGCGAGGAGCGGTTCGAAATCGGCGGCGTAGAGCGCGTAGAGCACAACTTCGCTCGCGGCTTTGGCGGAGTGAAGACTGGCGGGGGACCCGTTGAAGCGCTCGATGCCGATGATGTCCCCGGCGCCGCGGATATCGCGCAGGGTGGGGGGATCGGCGGATTCGTCCCAGAGCGAGACGGAGCCTTGCTGGATCACGTAGATAAAGGAGGTGTGAGGCGAGGACTGCCAGCAAATGTACTCGTCGGGTTCGTGGAATCTCACGCGGCCGCGTGCGGCGAGGGCGACGAGGTCGGGTTCATCCATGAATTGGAAGGGCGGATGCTGCTTGAGGAAGTCAGCGACCCGGTAGGGGATGGCGGCCGTTTGCATGCTGAATGCGAGGTTTCCTCTCCTGAAGCCACTCAACGGCCACGCAGCCCGCGAGGCTTGGAACGAAACGGGGTTCTGAGAATGCTTGGATTTTACCATTACCGGGTTTGGAGCTTATGCACGACGTCGATTCCGCGATCAGGCAGCGTTAAGCTACTCCGATGATGCTTCCTCGGCCGTGCCTCCACTCGTACATGGGATGAGAGCGGCCCACTACCTCCGTTTACCTTAAGATAGGTGTATGACGGCTCGCGTGTACGTCTCCTTCAAGCCGACCGTGCTCGATCCGCAGGGCCAGACCATTCGCGGCGCGCTGAACGGGCTGGGCCACACCTCGATCGCCGGGGTCCGCCAGGGGAAATTTTTCGATATCGAGCTGAGTCCGGGCGCGGCGCGCGAGGACGCGCGGCGGGAGATGGATCAAATCGCCCGCGACGTGCTGGCCAATCCGGTGATCGAAGATTATCGCGTGGAGTTTCTAGACTAGATGTGCGGCATCGTCGGCTATATCGGCTCGCATAAGGCCGTCCCGATTATTCTCGAAGGACTGAAGAGGCTGGAGTATCGCGGCTATGACTCGGCGGGTCTGGCGGTGCTCGAGGCCGACAACACCCTGGCGGTGCGCCGGGCATCGGGCAAGCTGCGGAATCTCGAAGACGCGCTGAAGCTCAACCCGGTGGACGGCGTCTACGGAATCGGGCATACGCGCTGGGCCACGCACGGACGGCCCACGGAAGAAAACGCGCACCCGCATCGCGACTGCCACGGCGACATCGTGGTGGTGCACAACGGCATCGTCGAGAATTATCTGGCGCTGAAACACCAGCTCATCAAGGAAGGCCACACCTTCGTCACCGAGACCGATACGGAAGTGATCGCGCATCTGGTCGAGAAATGCTACGACGGGAACCTCGAGAACGCCGTCCGCGACGCCGTGCGGCAGCTCACCGGCGTGTTCGCGCTGAGCGTGATTTCGCGCAAGGACCCGAATAAGATCGTCGCCGCGCGCTCGGGGCCGCCGGTGGTGGTGGGCCTGGGCGACGGCGAATACTTCGTCGCCTCCGACGTTCCGGCGATCCTGAGCCACACCCGCGACATGTTCTTTCTGGCCGACGGAGACCTGGCCGTGCTGACGCGCGACGGCGTGCACCTGACCGACTTCAACGGCCGCCCGGTGAAGCGGCAGGTGTCGCACATTCTGTGGGACCCGATCATGGCCGAAAAGGGCGGCTACAAGCATTTCATGCTCAAGGAAATTTTTGAGCAGCCGCGCGCGGTGCGCGACACCACGCTCGGGCGCGTGGGCCAGGAATCCGGCCGCATTTTTCTCGACGAGATGGACATCTCGCCCAAGGAGTTTCGCGAGTTTCGCAGCGTCCGCATCATCGCGTGCGGCACCAGTTGGCACGCCGCGCTGGCGGGCAAGTTCATGATCGAGCGGCTGGCGAGAGTGCCGGTGGAAGTCGACTACGGCAGCGAGTTCCGCTATCGCGACCCGATCGTGGGCCGGGACACTCTGACGGTGGTGATCTCTCAATCGGGCGAGACCGCCGATAACATCGCCGCGCAGCGCGAGGCCAAGCAGAAGGGCTCAAAGACACTGGCCATCTGCAACGTGGTCGGCTCGATGATCACGCGCGAGGCGGCCGGCACGCTCATCACGCACGCCGGCCCGGAGATCGGCGTGGCGTCGACCAAGGCGTTCACCTGCCAGCTCACGGCGCTGTTCCTGATCGCGATGTACTTGGGGCAGACGCGCGAGACGCTCGATCCGGAGACGTCGCACAAGCTGGTGGATCAGTTGTTGCGGGTGCCGGCGCTGCTCGAGGATATCCTGCGGCACGACTCGATCTACGAAGAGCTGGCCAGGGTGCTGTTCCGTTCGTCGGACTTTCTGTATCTGGGCCGCGGCATTCATTTCCCCATCGCGCTCGAGGGCGCGCTGAAGCTCAAAGAGATTTCGTATATTCACGCCGAAGGTTATCCGGCGGGCGAGATGAAACACGGGCCGAATGCCCTGATCGACGAGAATCTTCCCACCGTTGTGGTGGCGACGCGCGACCCTTGCAATGAGATGAGCCGGGTGCTCTACGAGAAGACGCTTTCCAATATCCAGGAAGTGAAAGCGCGCGAGGGCCTGGTGGTGGCGGTGGCGTGCGAGGGTGACGAAGAAGTGGCTAAGATCGCCGACCACGTGATCCCGATCGGCCCCACGCATGAGTTGCTGCTGCCGATTCTCGAGGTGGTGCCGCTACAGATGCTGGCCTATCACATCGCGGTTCGACGCGGCTGCGACGTGGACCAGCCGCGGAATCTGGCCAAGAGCGTCACGGTGGAGTAGCATCGACTCCACATCTCTCGCAAAGCCGCAAACGCTCGAACTACTGCACCATTCGGCGATCGCGCCGCAGGATCGCCGGCACGTCCAAATCGTCGCCGTTGGCCGCCGCGGCCATCACCATCTGCTCCTCCTCTTCGGGCTGCGGCAGCTCCGCTTGCACGGGCTGCGGAGGCGGAGCGGGCTCTGCCACCGGGGTGGGAGCCGCGGCAGCTACCGCAGCGGTCTTTGTCGCGCGGCGCTCGATCGCCGGCAGACTCGCACGCTCGAACCCGGTAGCGATCACCGTGATCTTCACTTCGTCGCCCATGGCCTCGTCCATCACCACGCCGAAGTTGATCTGCACGTCTTCGTTCTCGGTGGCCTGGCGGATGAGCGTGCACGCCTCGTTCACCTCGTGCAAGCTGAGGCGGCTCGATCCGGTGATGTTGATCAGCACGCCGCGCGAGCCCTTCACGCCGCCGGCTTCCATCAGAGGACAACTAATCGCCTTCTGGGCCGCCAGCACCGCAGCGTTTTCGCCGCTGGCCGTGGCGGTGCCCATCATGGCGTAGCCCATGCCGAGCATGATGGTGCGGATATCGGAGAAATCGCGATTGATCAGGCCCGGCGTGGTGATAATGTCGCTGATGCCCTGCACGGCCTGGCGCAGCACGTCGTCGGCGACGCGGAACGCTTCATGGAAACTGGTGCCCTTTGGGACCAGGTCGAGAAGCTGGTCGTTGGGAATCGTGATGATGGTGTCGACCACGCTCGCCAGCTCGGCGAGGCCGTGATCGGCCTGTTTGCGCCGCTTGGGCCCTTCGAAAGCGAATGGCTTAGTGACCACGGCCACGGTCAGCGCGCCCAGTTCCTTCGCGAGCGAAGCCACCACGGGCGCGGCTCCCGTGCCGGTGCCGCCGCCGAGGCCGGCCGTGACGAACACCATGTCGGCGCCCTCGATCAGATCGATGATCTTCTCGGTGTCCTCCAGTGCGGCCTGCCGGCCGACCGCGGGGTCCGAGCCCGCGCCCAGACCGTTGGTGACCTTCGCGCCGATCGCCAGTTGGCTCGGTACCGGCGAGGCGGCGAGAGCCTGCACGTCCGTATTGAGCACGCAGAACTCGACGCCGGCAAGACCCTCGTGGAGCATGCGCGCCACCGCGTTCGATCCGCCGCCGCCGACGCCGAACACGCGAATTTTGGTCTTGGGCACGGCTTCATCCTCAATCACGAATTTCAACGCATCGAGTGACATAAATTTGATCTCCTGTTTTTACCGAAGAACTAACCCCATCAATCCGCCCATCCGCCGCCGGGGCGGCCGATGGAGCTTCAGTTTCGCCGAATACATCGCCAAGCCCGCCGCAGTGGTCCAAACCGGACTCTTCAGCTCCTCCGGCCAGCCACCGATGTCGTCTTCGGTGACCAGACCGTTGCCCGCCGGGCAACCTAGAACGCGCTCGGCCACTTCGCACATGCCGTTCAAGAGCGCCCCGCCGCCCGTGAGGACGATGCCCTCGAGTAGCGAGCGCTCCATGTTCACGCGCTGCAATTCAGCGCGCACAAACAGAAATAATTCCTCGGCGCGGGCCTCCAGCACGGCGTTCAGCTCCCTGCGCCGCGCTTCACGGGGCGGGCGGCCTTCGAGCGAAGGAATCTCGATCAGCGTCGAATCGGCGGTGAGGCCGAGTACCGCGCAGCCGTACTGCTGCTTCAGGCACTCGGCGTCCTCGAAGGTGACTTTGAAGAGCGAGGCGATGTCGCGGGTGAGGTGATCGGCCCACACCGGAACGCTCGAGGCGAGCAGCAACGCCTCGCCGTCGTAGACCACCAGGTCCGTCGAATCGATCCCCAGGTCCAGCAGCGCGGCGCCGCGCGTGCGATCGTCCTGACCGAGGCAGGCGTAGGCGGCGGCGATGGGCTCGAACACCGTTTCTTCGACGGCCAGCGAGGCCATATGCGCCGAGGCCACCACGGCCTGGTGCTCCTGGAAAGAACAAGTGACGATGTGAACATTCGCTTCCAGGCGCGAGCAGACTCCTTTGTGAGGCTTGCGGTAGCCAGCGCGGCCGTCCAGCGTAAAATCCTGCGGGAGGACGTGCAGCAGCATGCGGTCGCGTTCCATCCGCACTTCCGACGCCAGTGCAACGGCGTAGGCCAGGTCTTCCGCATCGAGCTCGCGCGGGCGGCCGCATTCGTAGAGCCCGCGGCTTTGCGCCCCGTGAATATCCATGCCGCCGACGCCGACGGTCACGGCTTCGACGGAGACTTTGGCGCCGCGTTCGGCGTCCAGCACCGCCGCGCGCATGGATTCCGCCACCGCGTCCTGATCGGTCACGCGGCCCTTGGCCCAGCCCGCCGAAGGCGCCAGGCCGTGGCCCAGGTAGCGGATCGAATCCCCTTCGAGCGCGCAGATGATGCAGCGCGTGCGGGAGGTGCCCGCGTCCAATCCCACCGCGAGTTGCGCCTTCGGGGCAGCCATGTTATTCCACCACCGTGATTCGGTCTTCCAGGCGCAGATCGAGCGTGGCCGCGCCGGGCAAACGCCGCTTGATCTCCCCGTAATGCGTGACGAAACTCTGGTAACGCGCCGCGAAATTGCGATCGCCCAGCAGCAGCGTGACCATCCGCCCATCGTAGGGCTGGGACACTTTCAGATTGTCGCGGTCGGAGACGTCGATCTCGGCGAGCTTGCCTGCGGCATCGCCCAGTTCACGCGTCAGCCGCAGCATGCGATGGACGCGTTCGCGGCGCTCCGCCAGCGCGTCGCTCGCGCGCACGCCGGCCAGCACGGGAAGCTGGAAGCGGTCCGCGGCGGGCGGCAGGATCACTCCGTCGTCGTCGATGAGCGCGAAGCGCGAAGGCGCCAGCGTCAAGAATGCGACGGGCGTGCGCTCGGTCACCCGCACGATCAACCGATTCGGCCACAGCCGTGCGACCGAAGCATCCTTCACCCAGTTGACCGTTCGCAGCGTCGCGCGGCGGTCGGCCAGCGGCAGCAGGTAGATGCTGCGCCCCACATCCTGGGCGAACACGCGCTCGATGTCCCTCGAAGAAGCGTGCGCCGCGCCTTCAATCTCAAGCGTCTCGCTGGCAGCCGCCTCATCCGGTCCGTTCAAGAAGAAGCGGGAATCCGAGATCAGGATTTGCTCCACGCGATGGAATCCGTAGAGCGCGGCCACCGACACCAGGCCGAGCACGACGATGCGGACCGCGATCAGCACGATGGATTCGCGTTCGGTCGCGGCGGGCACTAGCTCACGCTCCTTAAACGTTCCAGAATTTTTTCGCCGGCCTGCGCCACGCTTCCGGCGCCGAGCGTCAGGATCGCGTCGCCCGGACCAGCCGCCGCTGCGACTACCGATTCGACGCCGCGATCCATCGTGCCCACGTAATGCGCGCCGCGATGCCCGAAGGCCCGGATGCGTTCGGCGAGGGCCTCCGCCGTCACACCCTCGATGGGCGGCTCGGAGGCAGCGTAGATGTCCATGACGTGCACGGAATCGGCCTGGTGAAACGCGCGCGCGAAATCGTCCATCAGCGCCTGGGTTCGCGTGTAGCGGTGCGGCTGGAAAAGCACGTGGACGTGCGCGAAGCGGCAGTCCCGCGCCGCGGCCAGGGTGGCGCGAATTTCGGTGGGGTGGTGGCCGTAGTCGTCGATCACGGTCACTCCACGCTCGGAGCCGCGTATCTGAAAGCGGCGATCGACGCCGCTGTAGCCGGCCAGTCCCTCGCGGATGGTCTCGAGCGGGATCTCCAGTTCCAGGCCAACCGCCACGGCCGCCGCCGCATTCAGCAAGTTGTGCGCGCCGGGCACGTGCAGCCGGAAGCAGCCCAGGTCGCGGCCGCGAAAATGAAGGTGGAAATCGGCAGCCATGTGGCCGGTCGAGGAGTGGGTGATCCGCAAATCGGCCTGCGCGCTCCTGCCATAGGTGATGTTGCGGCGATTCACGGACGGCAGAATCTGCTGCACGTTCTCGTCGTCCAGGCACAAAATGGCCGCGCCGTAGAAGGGAACTCTACCCACGAACTCCGCGAATGCACCGCGGATCTCGGCGAGGCCGGAGTAGTGATCCAGATGCTCGCGGTCGATGTTGGTGACGATCGCGACGATGGGCGCGAGCTTCAGAAAAGACCCGTCGCTTTCGTCGCTCTCGACCACCAGGTAATCGCTCTTGCCCAGCCGAGCGTTGGCCCCGCCCATCATGCCCACGCGTCCGCCGACCACGATGGTCGGATCGAGGCCGGCGTGGCTGAGCACGGCCGCCACCATCGACGTGGTCGTGGTCTTGCCATGGCTGCCCGCCACCGCGATGCCGTATTTCTGGCGCATCAGCTCGGCCAGCAGCTCGCCGCGGGGGATCACGGGGATGCCGATGCACCGGGCTTCCATCACCTCCGGGTTGTCCGGCCGGACGGCGGAGCTGACCACCACGGCCTTGGCGTCACCCACGTGGCCGGCGTCGTGGCCTTCGAAAATCGTGGCTCCGCGGCCGGCGAGACGGCTGGTGGCGGGAGACAATTTCAGATCCGAGCCGCTGACGCGATAGCCCAGCTCGAGCAGCAATTCGGCCAGTCCGCTCATGCCGATGCCGCCGATGCCGACGAAGTGGACGGGCTGGGGCTTAAAAAACATTTCAATAGTGTATTGTTTCGGCTTTCGAGCGGCTTGTCAATCGGGTCCGCTCCGTCCGCTCTGTCCGCTCCCTTACGGTCGCGGTTCCGTAAGTCCTTCGAGGACGTCGGCCGCCCTCCGCGCCGCGTCCGGCCGGGCGAAGGCGCGGGCCGCCTGGCCCATTCTTTCCAAGTCCTGGGTGAGCCGCGTAACTTCTTCCACCAGCCGGGGGCCGCTCATCTCCGCGTCGAGCACCAGGCGCGCCGCTCCGGCCTTCTCGAACGCTTCCGCATTGCGCAACTGATGCTGGTCGCTGGCGGTGGGCAGAGGCACCAGGATGGAGGGTTTCCCGGCCGCGGCCAGCTCGCTTACGGCTCCCATCCCGGCGCGGCTGATTACCAGATCGGCTTCGGCGAAGGCGCGCGGCATGTCGGCCAGGAACGGTGCGATCTCGCCCTCGACGCCTGAAGCACGAAACCGCGGCGCGAGTTCGTCGTAGGCCGCCGCGCCGGTCTGATGGATCAGCCGGACGGTTCCTTTCTTCCAGAGCGGCCAACTCTGCTCGACCGCGCGGTTGAGCGTCCGCGAGCCCTGGGAGCCGCCGGTGATCAGCACGGTGAGGGGTTGGCCCGGCGGCTTCGGCTCGACCGCGAAAAATTCCTGGCGCACCGGCAGGCCGGTCACTTCGGCGCGCCCGGCAGGAAACCAGCGCGCCGTCTCGGGAAAGCTCACCAGCGCGCGCGCCACGAAGCGGGTGAGGCGCCGGTGGGTGAACCCCGGCACGGCATTCGGTTCCATCACCACTACCGGCAGCCGCTTCCACAGCGCGGCTAGCAACACCGGTCCGGCGACGTAACCGCCGGTGGAGAAGACAGCCGCGGGGCGGGCGCGGTCGAGCATCCGCGCCGCCTGCCAGACGCTCCACGGAAGCTCCGCCAGCGTCGCCAGCGTGCGGCGAAATCCGACGCGCATCAATCCGCCGATCTCGATCCACTCGATGGGAAAATTTTCGGCGGGCGCCAGCTTCGCCTCCATGCCCCGCCGCGTGCCGATGAAGCGCACGGCGTGACCGCGGGCGCGCAGCTCGCGGGCCACCGCCAGCGCCGGGATCACGTGGCCCCCGGTGCCGCCGCCGGCCATGACAAAAGAGCTCATCCTTCATGTTCACTGACGCTCAGCAGCATTCCCAGCGACGCGAGCGTGCTGAGTAATGAGCTTCCTCCGAAGCTGATCATCGGCAGTGGAAATCCTTTGGTCGGCATCATGTCCAGCACCACGCTGATGTTGATCAGCGCCTGGACAATGATGGAGATGGTAACGCCCAAGGCTAGATACTTTCCGAAATTGTCCCGGGCCACCATGAACAGCCGCGCGCCCCTCCACAAGATGACCATGAACCCGGCCAGCACGGCCGTGGCGCCCCACAATCCCAGTTCTTCGCCCACGGTGGCATAGATGAAATCGGTATGCGCGTCGGGCAGGAACATCAGTTTCTGTTTGCCTTGCATCAGGCCGACGCCGAGCACGCCGCCGGTTCCCACGGCGATCCTGGACTGGCGCGGCTGATAACTGGCGTCGCGAACGCTGGTGGAGCGCTGGACGTAGTTGCGGATCACGCCGGCGCGGTCAATCAGCTCGATCTTCGAATAATCCGGGTCGAGGAACGCGATGATGCGGCCGAGCCGGTACCCCTTGGAGACCACGGCCACCAGCACCAGCACGAGACCGATGAGCGCGATCCTCAGCATGTAGCGGGCGTTGAGTCCGGCAACCCAGAACAGGATGACCGCGGTGATCACCGGCACCAGCGCGGTGCCCAAATCGGCCAGAACCACCATGAACCCGAGCACCGGCACCGCCACCAGCGCCTGCCGGATGGTGCGGCGGTCATTGATCGCGTGAGCGTGGCGCGCGATGAAGTACGCGAGAAACAGAATCAGCGCCGGCTTGGCGAATTCCGACGGCTGGAACGATCCGAGTCCGCCCAGACGGAACCAGCGATGCGCGCGCGGGTCCGCGAAGTAGACCGCGACCAGCATGGTCAACACGATCCCCAGTCCGGAGAAGGCCCAGGCGGGCGTGTTCATCGAGCGATAGTCCCGGCGCTTGAAAAACATCAGCGCCAGGAAGGACAGAGTCGCCCAAAACAGTTGCCGCACGAAAAAGTGATAGGGCTCGACGCGATAGCGCAGCTCGGCCACCGCGCTCGACGCGCTGTACATGATCACCAGGCCGAAGGCCACCATCGCCAGGATGGTGAAAAAGAGAATCCAGTCGGTCCTGAGTCTAGCCATGAACGCCTCCCAACTCGCGAACCAGCCGCTTGAACTCGCGGCCCCGATGCTCGAAATTCTCGAACTGATCGAAGCTGGCGCAGGCCGGCGCGAGCAGAACCGTATCGCCTGCGGTAGCGTGCGCGTGCGCATGGGTCACTGCGGATTCCATGGTTCCGCAGCGAATCGGCGGCAGGGCCCCGCGCAACTGCGTCTCGATCTTTTCCGCCGCCGCGCCGATCAGCAGGGCCGCGCGCGCCTTTTCCTTCAGAGGTCCCGCGAGCGGTGAGTAGTCGCTGCCCTTGTCCTTGCCTCCCAGGATGACCCACAGGCCGCCCGGAAACGCGGAAATCGCCTTGAGCGTGGCGTCGACGTTGGTGGCCTTGGAATCGTTGTACCAGGCGACGCCGCCGAGCTCGCGCACGAACTCGAGGCGATGCTCGACGCCGGGGAACGTCATCACCGCCGCCCGGATTTGGGCGTGGCCGGCGCCCGCCAGGCTTGCGACGACCGCCGCTGCCATGGTGTTTTCGAGGTTGTGCATCCCGCGCAAGGGAACCTCGCCGGTTTGCATGAGCGGGCAGCCATCGAGCATGATCGCGCCGCGGTCGAGAAACGCGCCATCAGACACTTTACTTGTCGAGCTGAACCAGAAGACCTTTCCGGCGCCGCGGCCGGCATAGCTCCGGCAAATCGGATCGCCGGCGTTGAGCACCGCGAAATCGCCCTCGCGCTGGTTGACGAACAGGCGGGCTTTCGCCTCGGCGTATTTCTCCATGGTGTAGTGGCGGTCCAGGTGATCGGGCGTGACGTTTAGCGCCGCTCCGATGTGAGCCCGAAACGATTGCGCGGTTTCGAGCTGGAAACTCGACAGCTCCAGCACGTTCCACTGGCCCGGGCGCGAGGTCTTGACCATGGACGTCGGAGGTGTGCCGATGTTGCCGCCCACCTGCGCCGGAATGCCGCTCGCATCGAGGATGTGACCCACCAGCGCGGTCGTGGTGGTCTTGCCGTTGGCGCCGGTGATGGCGATGATCTCGCCTTGCATGAATTGGCTCGCCAGCTCCAGATCGCCGATAACGGGCACGCCGCGCCGGCGGGCCGGGCCGATCTCTGCGGCGTCGGGAGGCACGCCGGGCGATAGCACGATCAGATCGGCGTCGGCGAACGCCGCTTCGGTCTGAGCTTCGACCGCGATGCCGGGCTTGGATACCGGATTCTGATCCACGGCCCTTACCCGCGCTCCTTTTTCGCGCAACAGCTCGACCGCAGCGACGCCACTCATCCCCATGCCGACCACCACCACTCTCGCTCCTTCCAGTCTCATCGCAGTTTCAGAGTGGTGAGCGCGAACAGCGCCATCACCAGCCCCGCAATCCAGAAACGCGTGATGATCTTGGACTCCTGCCAGCCCAGCGCCTCGAAATGATGATGCAGCGGCGCCATCTTGAAAATTCGCTTGCCGCGCAGCTTGAAGCTCCCCACTTGCAGAATCACCGAGGCGCATTCGATTACGTACACGCCCCCGATGAATAACAGCAGGATTTCCTGCTTCAGCAGCACGGCGACGACGCCCAGTCCTCCCCCCAGCGCGAGCGATCCGACGTCGCCCATGAAGATCTCCGCCGGATGCGCGTTGTACCACAGGAAGCCGAGAGACGCGCCGGTCATCGCGCTGCAAAAGATGGTCAACTCGCTCGCGCCCGGCGTGCGTGCGATTTCCAGGTACCGCGCGAACTCGGCGTGTCCGGTCACATACGACAGGACGGTCATGGCGCCCGCGGCAATGATCATCAACCCGATCGCCAGTCCGTCCAGGCCGTCGGTCAGATTCACGGCGTTGGAGGAGCCCACCAGCACCAGCAGCAGAAAGCCATAAAAGAAGATGAACGCCAGAGGGTAGGTCCACGGGCCGCTGAGCCACGCGTGGATCAGCAGATCCGGGTTGAAATTCTTGAAGAAGGGCACGTTCATGCTGGTGGAGTACAGGCCGCGCGCGTTCATTCCCAACGGCAACACGCCCACCAGCATCGACGCCAGGACTTCGAGCGCTAGCTTGTGCCGCACGGTCAGGCCGAGGTTGCGCTTGCGGCGCACTTTCAGATAGTCGTCCCAGAATCCGATGGCGCCGAAGCTCAGCAGGCCGATCTGCGCCACCCAAACCGCGGGCACGCGGAGGTCCGCCCAGAGCAGCGTCGGCACCACGATCGACACGCAAATCAGCAGACCACCCATGGTCGG
The DNA here is from genome assembly GCA_041486445.1 of Bryobacteraceae bacterium. GTDB lineage: Bacteria > Acidobacteriota > Terriglobia > Bryobacterales > Bryobacteraceae > Palsa-187. The sequence goes on along the minus strand of JBGPLI010000035.1, from coordinate 11,210 downwards.
GGTGCCGGCCTTTTTCTGATGCGATTGGGGACCTTCTTCGCGGATTTGCTGTCCGATCTGGAATTCGCGCAGCCGCGCGATGAGCCATGGCCCCAGCACCACGGAAAGCAGCAGCGCGGTGATGGCCGACATGGCGGTGCGGAAGGTCGCGTATTGAAACACGCGGAACGGCGAGTAGAGATGAAACAGCTTTTCGAAAAACAGCCAGTAAAGCATGGGTCAGCTCTGGCCTCCCTCGTTCCCCGAAGGGGAGGCGAGAAACTGCTCCAGGGCGCGTTCGACGCGCACGCCGCGGGAGCCCTTGAACAGAACCGCGTCGCCGGGTTGAGCAAGCGTGCTCACCAGGCGGCCGGCTTGGGCGGGATCCTCGAAAAAAAACGCGGCGTCGGCCCGGAGGCCGGCTAACTTGGCTGCGTCCACCATGTAACAGGCCGCGCCGCGTAATCCAACGAGCACATGAATCCCGCACTGAGCGGCGTAGCTGCCTACGTCGCGGTGCAAGGGCTCGGCCCAGCGGCCGAGTTCGAGCATCTCCCCCAGAACCGCGATCCGCCGCCGGGCCGGCGTGTCTCGCAACACGTCGAGCATGGCGCGAACCGCGTCCGGGTTGGAGTTGTAGCAATCGTCAATCACCAGGACGTCACGGTGACGGAAACGCTCGCCGCGCATTTTTTCGGGACGAAGTTTCCGGACCCTTTCCGTCAGACGTTCCGGCGAAATTCCATAAACCCCGGCGGTGGCGATCCCCGCCAGGATGTTCGATACGCCATGCCGGCCGGCGAGCGCCGTCTCAAAGCGGGCCGGGCCCACACGGAAGAGGACGCCTTCTGCCGAATATTCGACGTCCTCGGCGCGGACGTCGGCTGCGGGAGATTGCCCGTAGAGGACCGTCCTCCCCGCGTGCACGTTTCGAAACGCGGCCACACGCTGGTCGTCGGCATTGAGAATGGCGGTGCCGTTCCGAGGGAGCGATTCGATGAGCTCGCGCTTTGCAGCGGCGACGCCGTCGATCGAATCGAAGTTCTCCATGTGCGCGTAACCGACGTTGGTCACCACGCCGGTCCGCGGCCGGGCGATCCGCGCGAGCTCGCGAATCTCTCCGGCGTGATTCATCCCGATCTCGAGCACTGCAACGCGCGCGGTCTCATCCATCCGCAGCACGGAGAGCGGCAGTCCCACGTGGTTGTTGAGGTTGCCCTCGGACTTCGCCGTTGTAAAACCCTCGGTCAGCATTTCCGCGATCACGTCCTTGGTGGTCGTCTTGCCGGCGCTGCCGGTCACCGCGACCACCTCTCCGGTCCACCTTTCGCGCGCCAACGAAGCCAGCGCCTGCAAGGCCTGGAGCGAATCGTCCACGCGCAACACAACCCCAGCCGCGGCGGCGTCGCGATCGACGACAGCAGCCACCGCACCCTTTCGAAACGCCTCGGCCACATAATCGTGCCCGTCATGATTGGGACCCCGCAGAGCGAAGAACAGGTCGTCCGGCTGGAGCGTGCGCGAATCGACGGACCACCCCGTGACGACCGCGCCGGATTCCACCGCCAGGCCGAGCGCTTCGGCCACTTCGCGCAACGCAAGCTTCATTACGGCTTCTCATATCCAAAGGATCGAAGTACCTCCCGCGCCGTTTCCCGGTCGTCAAATTCGATGGTGCGATCCTTCAGCACCTGGTAGGTCTCGTGCCCTTTTCCGGCAAGCAGCACGACGTCGCCAGGCCGGGCCTCCTCGATCGCGCGGCGGATGGCTTTCTCGCGGTCCGGTTCGGCGGCGTGAGGCGTGTCGAAACGGCGGAGGCCCACCATCGCGTCATTCATGATGCTGAGCGGATCCTCCGAGCGCGGGTTGTCCGAGGTCAGCACGACGAAATCGCTCAGCTCGGCGGCGGCCATCCCCATCAGCGGACGCTTGGTGCGGTCGCGATCGCCGCCGCAGCCGAACAGCGTGATTACACGCCCCTGGGCCAGCTCGCGGGCGACCTGTATCAGGTTGCGCAGAGCGTCGTCGGTGTGGGCGTAGTCCACCGCCACCAGGAACGGCTGGCCGCAGTCGATCCGCTCGAAACGTCCCGGCACCGCGCGGCAGGTGGCGATTCCGCGCGCGATCGACGCGAGATCGAGCCCGTAACTCAGCCCTACTCCCGCCGCAGCCAGAATGTTCAGCACGTTGACGCGTCCCACCAGAGCGGATTCCACCGGCTGGCGCGCGCCTTCATAAACCAGATCGAACCGAAGCCCGCCGAAGCCGGAGACGACATTCTCCGCGCGCAGGCGCGCGTCCGGCGACAGCCCATACAGCAGAGTCCGGCCGCCGGCGGGAAGCATCGAAACGGTCCATGGATCGTCCAGGTTCAACACGGCCCAACGAGGCGGGGGTCCTTCCGGAGGAACGAAGAGCAGGCGCTTGGCCGCCGCGTACTCTTCCATTGTCTGATGAAAGTCCAGGTGATCGCGAGTGAGATTGGTGAAGACCGCGGTGTGAAACCGAAGGCCGTGGACACGTCCCAGCGCCAGCGCGTGCGAAGAAGTTTCCAGCGTGAGGTGGGTGCCCCCACGCTGCTCCAGCTCGGCGGCGAACCGCACGATGTCGAGCGATTCGGGCGTCGTGTTGGGCGCGGGACGGGGCTGGCCGGCAAGCCGGTATTCGATGGTGCCGATCAGCCCCGTAACGCGACCCGCCTCGCGGAGAATCGCATCCACGATGTAGGACGTGGTGGTCTTGCCGTTGGTGCCGGTAATGCCGGTGAGGAGCACGCGCTCGTCGGGCCGGCCGTAGAAGTTGCGCGCCGCGGTCGAGAGCGCGTGGCGCCCGTGCTCGACTGTTATCCATCGGCCGGGGAAATCCGCGGGAGCAGGCTGGTCGCTGGCGACGGCGCACGCGCCTCGGGCCAGCGCATCCTGCGCGAAGGTTCGCCCGTCGGCGCGGGATCCTCGAAACGCAAAAAACAAGAAATCTTTCCTCACTTGCCGGGAATCGTATTCGAGTCCGGTCACGCTCACGCCGGCCCACTCCGGCGGGATTTCGCCGCGGAGCTTTACGCCGCTCAACACTTCGCGCAATGCCACGGCAGCCGCGTTCGCGGGCGGCTCGCCGGGCGCGCTCATCGCGTGAACTGCACCCGCACGCGCCCGCCTGGCGGAAGAATGGTCCCCGGCGGCGGCTCCTGATCCCGGGCCAGACCTGTTCCCACCACTTCGATGGGCAGTCCGGTGGCGGTGGATTCTCCGAGCACAGCGCCCAGGGTCAGCCCTCGAAGATCCGGCACTTTCGTCCCCGTCAGCACCGAGTTCAAAAAAGGCCGCCGGTCCGGGACAGACTCCCCGGCAGGAGCCGGAGAATCCGCCCGAACCGGCGGCGGAGTGACGGAGGATACAGACCGTTCCGAAAGCTCGGCCGGGACCTGGCCCAGACCGGCAATCGCTAAATCGTTTTCGTCGACGGGGTCGCGCGAAGCGCGCAACAAGCCTTCCGGCAAATCTTTGGGCACGTCGAGCATGCGGAGCGCCGCCGTCGCCACCTCGCGAAACACGGGCGCGGCGACCGGGCCGCCGAATCCCGCGTTACCGCCGGTAGTGCCGTTGAGCGTCACGGCGATGACGATCTGCGGATTCGCGACCGGCGCGAATCCGAGGAAACTCGCGTTGTAGCTGTGCGTGTAGACGTGCGCCTTCAGATCGTAAATCTGCGCCGAGCCGGTCTTGCCGCCCGACGTGTAGCCTTTCAAAATCGCCTGGCGGCCGGTGCCATGCAGCACCACGCCCTCCATCATCTGGCGCATTTGGATAGCCGTTTCGGGCGCCACCACGCGCTCCGGTTTTTCGGGCGCGAAGCGTTCCACCGGCCCGCCCGGCTTCTGGCGCGACTCGACCAGTCTCGGCTTCACCCACATGCCGCCGTTGGCGACCACGGCGCCGGCCAGCGCCAACTGCAGCGCCGTCGTGCTGACTTCGTGGCCCATGGCGATGGAGCCGATGGAGCTGGGCGTCCAGTCCTCCACGCGCCGGAGCATACCGGTGGATTCGCCCGGCAGCTCGATCCCGGTCTTCTGGCCGAACCCGAACCTTCGCACGTAACGGTGAAGGTTTCGCTCGCCCACCTTTAGCCCGATCTGAATAGCTCCGATGTTGCTCGACTTGGCCAGCACGTCGGCCATGGTGAGCGCGGAGTAGCGGGCATGGTCGTGAATCACGCGGCCGAACAGGTTGATGCTTCCGTTGCCGCAGTTGATCATCGTATCCGGCTTCAGGCGCGTGGTTTCAAGCGCCGAGGCCAGCGTGATCACTTTAAAGACACTGCCGGGTTCGAACGGCGTGCTGATGGCCAGGTTGCTGCGCGCCTCCGGCGGCTCGTTCGGCAACGGGGGCGTGTTGGGATCGAACGTCGGATAATTGGCCATCGCCAGGACGTCGCCGGTGTAAGGATTGAGCGCGACCAGCGACCCGGTTTTCGCTCCGCTCGAATGCACGGCCCGCTCGAGCGCCTTCTCGGATTGATATTGCAGATTGGGGTCCAGCGTGAGCGTGAGGTTCGCGCCGGGCTCCGGCTTGCGCTCGACCAGGGAATCGTAGGGATTCTGCTTGACGTCGGTGAACACGCGGGCCAGGCCCGGCTGGCCGGCCAAGTCGTCGTCGAAGTTCGCCTCGATGCCGGCGTTGCCGTGCTCCTCGGTATCGTCGCGGTTGACCATGCCGGTGGAGCCGATCACGTGCGCGGCCAGGTGGCCGTGCGGGTAAAAGCGCCGCATCTCGGGACGGAACTCGACCCAATCGAGCTTGAGGCTGCGCACGCGCGCCGCCTCCTGGGCGGTGACCTTGCGCTTCACCCACAGGAACCCGTTGCCGCGCAGGATGGCGGTGTGGATCTTGTTGTAGAGGGTGGCGCGATCGGTTTCGAGAACGCGCGAGAGAAGGTCGGCCGCCGTACCGGCGTTGGGAATCTTCAGAGGGTTGACGCAGATGGATTCGGCCGGCAGGCTCTTGGCCAGCGGCTGTCCGGTGCGGTCGAGGATGGTGCCGCGCGCGGCTTGGATCTCCACCACCTTCCGCTGTTGCTGCCGGGCCAGCTTTAGCAGATCGTCGTGATGGACGATCTGCAGCCACACCAGGCGAATGAGAATCGCTCCCACCCACCCGAGCAGGGCGCAGAGCAGCCAATACAGGCGCCGGTTTGTATGATGTTCCGGCATGGTGGTTGTCTCACTGCTTTCGGTTCATCGCCAGCGAGCCACCCTTGGCGGATTCGAGATAGACGACCTTCTGCGGCGCCGGATCGACAAATTGCTGGATGCGCGCCAGCTCTTCCATGCGCTCCGGCGAAAGCAGCCGCGCTTCCTGAAGCTCGAGCGAGGCCTGCTCGGTGGCCAGGCGTTGCGATTCCTTACGCAGGGATTCGATCTGGTAGCCGGCCAGCAGTCCGTAGGCTCCCGGCAACAGCACTCCGATGAGCAGCACGACCATCGCTCCCGCCGATCCAATCATCTTCCAGCAGACCCGGCTGGCCTTCGGATCGGTCTGGCGGTGCACGGAGGTGTTGTCGATCCGCTTCATATAGAAATAGATGTCTTCGTTGGCGAACGCGCGAAGACGAACCGAAGAGCCGCTGTTCCAGAAAGCCGAACGCGACGAATCCCGTTCCCGCTCGCCGGCTCTGACGAAGAGCCGGTGATACACAGTTGCTAGCGTTGCCATTTCCCTCCCACTCCGCGGTTGGCGTTTACAAGATCTCGGCCGCGCGCAGTTTCGCGCTGCGCGACGGCGGGTTGTCCCTGACTTCGTCTCCGGCAGGGCGCACGACGTGCCGGGTGAGCAGCCGCGCCCGCCCTACTTTCGCCATGGCCTGAAAACTCTGTTTCACTTTGCGATCCTCGAGCGACATGAACGTGAGGATCACCACTCGCCCGCCCGGCTTTACCAGCGCCGGGATCGAGGCGAGCAGTGCGTCCAGTTCTTCCAATTCGCGGTTCACCGCGATCCGCAGCGCCATGAAGGTCTGCGTGGCCGGGTGAATTTTGCCCGTGCGGGGCACGGCCCTTTCGATCAGCTTGGCCAACTGACCGGTAGTTTGTATCGGCCGCGCCCGCACGATTGCTCTGGCTATCTTCCGGCTCCTCCTTTCCTCGCCGAGCCTGTAGATCAAGCCGGCGAGTTGCTGTTCCGATTCGAAGTTGACGATTTCGGCGGCGGTGAGGCTCTGGCTGCGATCCATGCGCATGTCGAGCGGCCCGTCCGCCATGAGCGAGAACCCCCTCTCGCCCTCGGTCAACTGGTACTTCGAGACCCCCAAGTCTGCCAGCATTCCGTCCAGTTGTGGAATGCCCTCCCCTGCCAACGCCTCTCCCAGGCGCGAAAACGAAGCCTGCCGAAACCGGATTTTCGACGCGCAGTCCGAAGCGCTCTGGCGAGCCAGCTCCAGGCTCTCGGCGTCGCGGTCGCAGGCCAAAACCAAACCCGTGGTCAGCCGCCGGGCGATGGCCGCGGTATGTCCGCCCAAACCCGTGGTCGCATCCAGATAGACGCCGTCCGGGCGCACGTCCAGGTATTCCAGGGACTCGCGCAACATGACTGGCACGTGCATACATGGCTACTTGAATCCGCTTTTCCGGAGCGTCTTCACCTTGTCGGTGAGGTTGACCTTGGCGCGCTGCATGCGCTCCTCGTGAATCTTCCTGCCGGCGACGTTGATCGCACCGTTGTAGAAGTCGATCCAGACCGGCTGCGACTCGAACTCCAACAGGCGGCGCAGCTCCGCCGGCACCAGCACCCGGCCTTGCGAATCGATCTCGGAGTGCCCGCCGTAGGTCTTGGCGATGATGGCGACGTCCTCGGCCTGCTCGATCAGCTCGCCCGCGTTCTCGAAAATATTTTCGTTGGACATCCAGACCGCAAGCGGGTATATTCGAGCTAGCTGCAAGTCGACGGTGGTGATGAAGACCTTGTCCACATTCAGCGCCTTGAAGTATTCGAGAAACTCGACCGGGAGCTTGAGACGTCCCTTGTCGTCGACCACGGTTTTGACGATCGCAAGAGGCGGCCCGGCCACGCTGGGCTGTTGCTCCCGCTTGTCTTCGACTCTTCCGTCCACTCTTCTCCACTTTTAGCCACATTTGGCCGCTTGAGAGAGTGTAAACCAGTATTAGCGACGATGCAAGTGTTTTTGTTGCAAAGGCTTATCTACGCTTTTTCTTCGCCTGACTCACCTTACGCCGCTATTGACCCGGGCAGGTAGGAACTCGTCGCCCGTGCGCCAGGTGGGCAGCCGGGGCGTGTTCGCGACGTTCACGCCAAGCAGGAAACCAAGGCGGGCGTACTGCTCGATGCCTGAGAAATCCCAGTCGTCACGATATTCGTCGGAGGGCTGATGATAGCGATGCTCATTGAAATCGGCGAACAGTTTCGCGCCGGTGCCGGGCGGTTTTCCCATGAGATCGCGGCCTTCCTGGACGGAGAACGAAGGGATGCCGACGCGTGCAAAGGAAAAATGATCCGAGCGGTAATACTCTCCCGCCTCGGGGCGGGGATCCGGCGAGATCGTCATCTCGAAACGCCGGGCCGCCTCCTCCACGAGAGGGTAGAAACTGGTGCGCTCGGCGCCGATGACCACGACATCCCGGCTCCGGCCCCACGGCTGGAAGGCGTCGAAATTTAAGGCAGCTGCGATCTTGCCGGCCGGGATGGCGGGATGCTCGCCGAAATACTGCGAGCCCAGCAAACCGGCTTCTTCAGCGGCGACCGATACGAAAATCGCCGAACGGCGCGGCTTTCCCGGTAGCGCCGCCCAGGCGCGCGCGATTTCCAAAAGCATCCCGCAGCCGGTGGCGTTGTCCACAGCCCCGTGGTAGATCGGATCGCCGTCCACGGGGGTGCCGGTGCCGAGGTGATCCCAGTGGGCGCTAAACACGACCGCCTGGTCCTTGAGCTGCGGATCGCTGCCGTCGATTTTCGCCACGACGTTGCGCGTGGCGATCTCGCGGATTTTGGCGGGCACGCGGCCGCGGAACCGCAGCGGAAACCCGAAGGCGCGGAAACCGCGGGTATCCGCCATCTTCAGCAGATCATCGACGCTTTTGCCGAGCATGGCGGCGATCCGCTCGCCCGCGTCCTTGGTCACCCAGGCGGCCAGTGCGAGCGCAGGCGCGCCGGGAGCGAGCTTCACCTGAATATCCTCGCGTCCCCAGGAGGAACGCACCACATCCCAGCCGTAGCTGGCCGTGGGCGTGGTATGGATGATGATCGCGGCGATGGCTCCGCGCCGCGTGGCCTCTTCATACTTATAGGTCCAGCGGCCGTAGTAGGTGAGCGCGCGGCCGTTGAAGAACTTCGGATCGTTCGACGGAGGCTCGCCGGTGAACAGCACGACCACCTTCCCGCGAACGTCGACGCCGCGGTAATCGTCCCATTGAAACTCGGGCGCAGTGATGCCGTGGCCGGCGAAAATCGTCTCGGCATCGAAGGCGGCATCGGGTTTCTGTTGGAGGGTGGCGCCGGCGAAGTCGTCCAGCCAGCGGAAGGAGAGCGTGACGCCGTCCGGCGTAAGCGCGGAGAGCTGAACGCCGGGCTGCGGCTCGGCGCCCACCAGCGTGAAGTTCTGGAAAAAGGAGCTGTTGTCGCCGGCGGGCTTAGCGCTGATGAGCGCGAGTTGAGAGGCGATGTATGCGGTGGCAAGATCGCCGCCGCGCGCGCCGACTCCGCGACCCTCGAGCAGATCGCTCGCCAGGAATCTGACGTGGGCGCGGATGCGCTCGCCGGAGATGTCGCTGATCTGCGCGGTGGCGGCCAGGGCGAGGAGCGCGATGGGCAGAATCCTGTGCACGGATGAACTTCCATGTTGTCATGTTTCCAGCGCCGGTGCGTTACACTAGGGAAGTTCGGGCCGTGGCGCAGCCTGGCTAGCGCGCTTGCTTGGGGTGCAAGAGGTCCGGGGTTCAAATCCCCGCGGCCCGACCAAAACCTTCAAAGACTTGCAGAGACCGGCCCCACCCGCGACCCGGCCTTGGAGTCCGACTGGAGCCCAAAAGAGTCATGCGACGCTCCGCTGGTTTTCTCATCACGGCCTGGCTGGGCGTATCCCTTGTGCTTGCTCAAAACGCCGGCACATCCCGCGAACCGGATGTTCCCTACGTCCCCACTACGGAAACCGCGGTGAAGGCGATGCTGCAACTGGCGAGAGTGAGACGTACCGATGTAGTTTACGATCTGGGATGCGGCGACGGCCGGATCGTGATTGCCGCCGCAAAGAACTTCGGCGCACGCGGCGTTGGGATCGACATCGACCCGGTGCGCATTCGGGAGGCCAAAAAGAACGCCCGCCAAGCCGGAGTGGAAAATCGCGTAGAATTTCGCGAGCGGGATCTGTTCCAATCGGACTTTCGCGACGCCACTGTAGTCACCTTGTTCCTGCTTCCGGCGATCAACAAGCGCCTGCGCCCTCAGCTAGAAGCCTTGAAGCCTGGCACTCGCATCGTCTCCAACACATTCGAGATTGGTGACTGGAAACCCGTGAGAGAACTCGTCGTCAAAAGCGACGCTAACGACGACTACTATTTCGGCAGCCGGCGCCTGTTCCTCTGGATCGTGCCCGAACGCAAATAACTGGCGGGTTCGAGTGCCCGCGACCCGACTAAACGTCAAAATGGACACCGCACGTCCGTGGTGGGCGAGCGGAACGATGCCGCTGTTGACCGTATGTGCGCATCGATTCGCGAGTTTGGATTCGCGGTCGCGATGCTTTGCCGGTCCACTGGGGAAATGGTAGATGGCCATCTCTAAGGTACAAGAGCGCGCGGAAGCTCGAACTCGCGGAGGTGCCCGTCGTTCTTTGCGATCATTAGTCGGCGGAGCAGGTCAAAGCTTTCCGCCTCCTGGTGAACCGCTCGGCAACTTGGGCAGAGTTTGACGAAGATTTGCTGGCGCTCGAACTTCAGGAAATCCAGGAGGCGGACTTCGATCTGAGTCTCACCGGCGTCGACCCCGGCGAGATCGACGGCCTGCTTGCGCAGGACGATGAGGAGAAGGCCAACGCCGCGCCGCCGCTGCCGGATTCTCCGGTCTCCCGCTTGGGCGACCTGTGGCTGTGCGGCAAACACAAACTCCTAAGCACGGACGCCAGCCGGCCGGAGGCCGTCGCCCGGCTGCTGGGCGAGCGAAAGCCGCGGCTGATGGTCGCTGATCCACCCTACGGGATCGAACTGGACTCCGAATGGCGCGATCGGGCCGGCTTGAATGGGTGCGGGCCAGCCGGGCCGAGCTACATGAAAAAGCGCACGCAGGGTCACACGGAGACTTCGATCTCGGGCGATACGCGTGCAGACTGGTCGGACGCGTTCGCGCTCGTGCCGAGCCTCGAGGTGGCCTACGTCTGGCATGCATCGAAGTTCGCCCGCGAAGTCCTCGACGGCTTGCTGCGAATCGGGTTCATCCATCGCCGACCGTGCCGGGCACTTTGTCGGCAGGACGAGAAAGGGTATCGGAAGATGGTCGACCGTGAATGCAGCAGTCTCCGTCACCTCATTCCAAGATTCGAGCGCGAAGACTGGGAGCGGGTCCGAGTGTGATCGAAACAGGATCTCGATGAAGACGATCATCCGCCGGCTGCGCATGCTTGGGAAAGAGAGTCGGAGAATCGCCGTTGGGAATCAAGTCTCTCCGCCTTCGCACGCCCGTCACAATTGGCTCGCGCTTCGGGGATTGGGAGGTCACGCGGCTCGGCAGCTCGAGCAGAGGCCGGCTGCACTACCTCGTTGTGGCGGGGCGGGTCACCTCCGAGGAGACGGAACCACCGATCCGGACGATGGATGACGGTCGGGGCGGGAAACGATTCAGCGACGTTCCCCCGGACAGCATTGACCAGACCACATGAAGACAATCATCAAACGGCTTGAACATCTGGAGCACGCACACCGAACGCAGATCGCCGCGAACACGCGCGGTGTGCGGGCGGTACTGATGGAGAAGCTGAACGGCGTGGCGGAACGACTGAGAGCGGGCGGGAATTGGCCACCCGAGCCTCGGCCGACCGTGGAAGAAGTGAAGCAACGCATCAGAGAGTTCGTTCCCCGCGTCGTGACGAGCGGCCGTGACCAACCTCCGAACGCGGCTCCAGAATAGACGCCGAAATGAAAAGCATTCTATCGGGAGTGCTCACGAGTGAAAACTGGTGTGGCACAGGCTCGGTCGGCGTGAGCACTGCCGATAGAATTCATTGAACTGAGCCGG
>JBGPLI010000034.1:0-32972 GCA_041486445.1 Bryobacteraceae bacterium | reverse complement strand
CCGCCGTCGGAGTACCAGCGTCCGCCAATCTTTTGTTGCGGACGCAGCAGCGGGATCGCGCAGGAGGCGGCCAGGTGCTGCGCGGTGATTTCGGCGCCGCGAAAAATTCTCGGCTTCAAGCGCAGCAGGTCGGTCAGCACGACAGCGTAGTCCATCCGCAAAGGGAATCGCTCCATCAGCGCGCGGACCGTCTCGGGAAGCCGTTCCCACTGCGTTAGCTCGGGCCTTCGCCAAATATCGCGCAGGTCGTCGGGCGTGGCGCCGCCGGCGATCGCGTAGCCGTTGAGCGCGCCCACCGACGCACCCACCACCAGGTCCGGATTTACTCTGCCGTAGAGTGCGCGCCAGGCTCCGGCCTGCCACGCCCCGAACATTCCGCCCCCGGAAAGAACTAGCGCGACGCGCATTCCAAATTGGTCCTCTACAATAGAAGCGTACCGCGTCATGGACTTCGATCCGACGAAATATGGACCAGATGTGGCTCGGATTCTCGCTTTGGACGGCGGCGGCCAGCGGCTGCTGCCGCTCACCTGCGGGCCGTGCTCCTCGGAACCGGCGCGGCAGTTGTTGAAATCGTTCCGGCCCAGCCGCCTGTTTCCCAAGCGCAAGGAGCCACACGCGTCCATGGCCGGTCTGTACCTGTATTTCTCCTGTTTCGAGGAGGCGCACGGCCTGGTCGATAATTCCAAGAGCGGCGAGGGTCAGCTCTGGCACGCCATTCTTCACCGCCAGGAACCGGACTCGGGAAACGCCGCCTACTGGTTCCGCCAAGCCGGTCCTCACCCGGTTCTTTCGGAGCTGGCGCAGGAGGCGGCGGAGATTCTCCATCGCCTCCCGGAAGCGGAGTTCCGGATCGGGCACTGGGATCCATTCGCTTTCATCGCCTTCTGCGAGCGGGCCCGCTCGCAGCCGGGCTCGGTGCAGGAACGGGCGGCGATGGAAATCCAGCGCGCCGAATGGCAGCTCTTGTTCGATTACAGCGCGAGGCCCCGGTGAAGCGCGCGCTGGCGTGGCTGCTGGTGGCGGCGGCCGCCGCGGCGGGAATCTGGGCGCTCGAAGGCTGGCGTAATCAGCCGCCCGAAGTGCAATTTGCGCGCGTCACCCGCGATACCATCGTCAGCTCAGTGCCCACGAACGGAAAAGTGGAGCCGATCGAGTGGGCCGAAGCGCGCGCCGAGCGGGCCGGGCCGGTCCAGGAAATCCTGGTTCAGCGCGGCCAGCGAGTCACGCGCGACGAGCCGGTGGTGCGGATCGACTCAAGCGAAGCGCAAGCCGAGCTGACCGCGGCGCAGGCCCGCATTACGCAGATCCAGTCTGATCTCGAGGTGCTCGCAAGCGGCGGTCGCTCCACGGACCTGGCCGAGATCGCCAGTGGCATCGATCGTGCCCGCCTGGATCTCCAGACCGCGCAAAAGGAGCACGACGCGCTGGTCCGCTTGCAGGAGAAGCAAGCCGCGACGGCGTTCGAGGTCGCCGCGGCCAAAGAGCGCGTGGATCGCGCGCAGCTCCAGATCCGGTCGCTGGAGCAACGCCGCGCTTCGCTCGTGGCCGTGACCGATCGAACCGCCGCACAGGCCCGTCTGCGCGATGCCGAAGCCGCGGCTTCGCTCGCCGGGCAGCGCATCCGGATGAGCGTGGTGCGCGCGCCCATCGACGGCGTCATCTATCAGTTCGACCTGAAGCGCGGCGCTTATCTTAACGCCGGCGACGTCGTGGCGGTGATCGGAAGGCTGGAGCAAGTGCGCGTCAAGGTTTTCGTGGACGAGCCCGACCTTGGCCGCGTGGGCCGGCGGATGCCCGTGGTGATTACCTGGGACGCCTTGCCGGGCCATCAATGGAAAGGCGAAGTGGACCGCACACCCACCCAGATCGTGGCGCTGGGCACGCGCCAGGTAGGGGAAGTGGTGTGCAGCATCCAGAACCCTCAGGGCGACCTGTTGCCCGGCACCAACGTCAATGCCGAGATCCAGTCGCAATCGGCCGCCGATGTCCTGGCCATCCCCAAAGAAACGGTGCGGCGGGAACTCGGGCAGGCAGGGGTGTTCACTCTCGCCGGAGATCGCCTGGCGTGGAAGAAAGTGACACTGGGCCTCGCCAACACCACGCGCACGCAAGTCGATGGCCTCAATGAAGGCGACGCGGTGGCGCTACCGTCGGAGAAAACGCTCAAGGACGGGATGCAGGTGCGGCCAGTGTTCCCGTAGCGCTTACAGTGCCCGGCCGCGGTACACCGTTACCTCGGAACCCTCGGCGAGAAAAACCGACGACAGCGGTTGTCCGAACACCGCAGCCAGTTCCTCGCCGTAAAGCTCGCTAGCGTCGCCCTCGAACTTCGCCGCCTGCGCGCTCCAGACCCTCCACGCCGGATGAGCCACGCGGTATTCGATACACCCGCCGCTTCGCTGCGCCGAGTAGCCCCAGAAATGCTCCGTGATGAACTGTTCCTCTGATTCTTGTTCGGGCAGCGCGGGATCACCGGTCGCGGTGAGGCTCATCTTGTTCCAGCCGGCGCGAGTCCGCCATTCGTAGGTCACTCTCTCCGGTTGAACCTCGTGGCGCGTCGGCAGAACCACATAGTTTTCGTTGTAGACAATGCGGGCAACGGTCGCGATCGCCCATCGCGGCACGATCTCTTTGATGAAGACGACGCCCCTTCGGAGTTCATCCCCTTCGCGGCGCCGAACATAGAACCGGAGGTTAATCTCCTCGAAATCACGGTGAAAAGGAAAGGGGATGCCGCACACCTTGGTATTCAGGAAGCGGAATCCAACCAGACTCGCGAAGACCTTCCCGTTCCATCGATCGAGCTCCGTCCCCGCGGGAACGAACTTCCGTAACAGGGCAGGGTCAACCTCGTAGTTCAACATCGCCAGGTTACGCCACTCCGCCTTGAGGAACACGCCGCCGGAACCCATGTCTTCTGGATGGCCGCCGCGCATGGCTCGATTCAAGTCCAATTGCTCTAAACTGGACAATTGCCATGACACGCCGCGATTTTCTCTCCCACGCCACCGCCGGAGCCGGCCTGCTGCTCGCCGGTTGCGGCTCCCGTCCGGGATCGTCTTCCGAGCAGCCGAACGCCGCCGGACCGGCCGACGTCACACTTCGCATCGGACCTGTGCTGGCGGACATCGCCAAGGACCACACTATCAGCACGATCGGATACAACGGGAGCGCGCCCGGCCCGTTGATCCGGTTGAAGGAGGGCGTTCCGATCACCGTCGATTTGTTCAACGAAACCGACACGGCGGAGTTGGTCCACTGGCACGGCCAGGCGATTCCGGCGGACGCCGACGGCGCGGAGGAGGAAAACAGCTTGGCGGTTCCGCCGCACGGGCACTTGCGGTATCGCCTGACGCCGGGGCCGTCCGGGGCGCGCTGGGTGCACTCGCACGTGATGTCGATGTCGGACGTGAATCGCGGCACCTACAGCGGCCAGTTCGGCTTCGTCTATATCGATCCGAAAGAAAACCCCGGGCGGTACGATCAGGAAATCTTTCTCGCCACCCATGAGTGGGAGCCGTTCTTCACCACCGAGGAAGAAGTGGACGAAGACGAAAAGAAGGAGCTCGACAGGCTGCGGCCGAAAGAGACAAGAGACGAGAAGCCCAACGGGTGGGAGATCGGATACCAGCGATTCACCATCAACGGCAAGGCTCTCGGTTACGGCGAGCCGGTGCGGGTGAAGCAAGGCGAGCGCGTCTTGTTCCACATCCTGAATGCCAGCGCGACCGAGAACATACAGCTTGCGCTGGCGGGTCATCAATTCCAGGTAGTGGGACTCGACGGAAATCCGGTGCCGCGTCCGCAGCTTGTGGACGTGCTCGAGCTTGGCACGGCGGAGCGCGTGGACGCGATCGTGGAGATGAAAAATCCCGGAGTGTGGGTGCTGGGTACGCCCAAAGACGACGACCGGATGAACGGCATGGGCATTGTGGTCGAATACGCGGGCAGGACCGGAGCGCCGCGCTGGATCAAGCCGCCGAGGAAACCGTGGGACTACACGATCTTCGGTGAAACGCGTTCGGCCGCCGCGCCGGACGAAACGATCCCTCTGGCGTTCGGTAAAATCAACGGCGGCACCGGCCAGTTCAACCGCTGGACCGTCAACGGAAAAGCCTACGACCCGAAGGATGCGCCGAAAGTTCTTCAGAAGGGCCGACGATACCGGCTGGTCTTCGATAACCAGACCGACGACGCGCACCCGGTTCATCTGCATCGCAATATTTTCGAGCTCGTCAGCATTCAAGGGAAGCCGACGGCGGGGGTGAGGAAGGACGTCGTGCTGGTGAAGGGTTTCCGGAAAATCGAGGCGGATTTTACGCCGGAGCAAACGGGCCTGACCCTGTTCCACTGCCACCAGCAACTGCACATGGACTACGGATTCAAGACAGTTTTCAATGTGACGTGAGCAACTTCTCCACATGCTTGGCGAGCACATCGACCTCGATATTCAGCCGCGTTCCCGGCCGAGCCTGCGCTAGCGTCGTGTTGGAGTAGGTGTGCGGGATGATCGTCACTCCAACCACTGGACCCGGGTCCAGGGATGCAATCGTCAAACTGATGCCGTCGATCGCGATGGAACCCTTATGCACCAGGTAGCGGTCGAGCGAAGACGGCAGGCGCACCTTCAGCCACCAGTTGCCGTCGCCCAGCGCATCGAGCGCAACCACCTCTCCGGTGGCGTCGACGTGCCCTTGCACAATGTGACCGGACAGCCGCGTCGCGGGCGTCACCGGACGCTCCAGATTCACACGCGCGCCGGCGGTCAGGTCGCCGAGGTTGGTCCGCGCCAGGGTCTCGGGAGCCAGATCGGCCGCGAAAGAGTCCGGCGCCAGCTCCACGGCCGTCAGGCAGACGCCGTTGACGGCGATGCTTGCCCCGCTCGAAAGATCGGCCAGTACTGTAGCGCATCGCACGCGCAGGCGCGCTCCGGCCGAACGCGGCTCCAGCGCGAGTACCGTACCGAGTTCCTCAATGATCCCGGTAAACATCCTTCTCCAACCATGCCTCCACGGCAAACTCGCTCGCGGTAATCGGATGGACCCTCACATCGCGAAACCGGATCGCATCGGAGCGCCGGCGGCGGCCCGCGCCTCCGGCCACGGGCAGCGACTGCATTCCGCCCAGAATTTTGGGCGCGTAATAGAAGAAAATCTTGTCCGCCACGCCCGACTCGAGCGCGGTCCAGTTCACTTTGCTCCCGGCCTCAATCATCAGCGAAAGGTAGTGCTCCCGCGCCAGGAGCGCGGGCACGGCGCCGAGATCGGCGCGGCCATCGGGACCGTCGGCCACTTCCACGCGCACACCTTTCGCCTCGAGGCGCTTGCGGCGCTCGGCCGATGCCGCCGAAGTGGTCACCACCATGACGTCGCTCCGGCAGGACGCTGCCAGGTGAGACTCCGGCGCCAGACGAAGCTGGGAATCGAGCACGATCCGCAGCAGAGGCCGGCTGCGCTCTTCACCGGTCCGGTCGCTCAGGCGCGGATCGTCGGCCAGCACCGTCCCGATGCCGGTGAGAATCGCGTCGGAGTTGTGGCGCAGCTTCTGGACGTGGGCGCGCGCGGTCGCGCTGGTGATCCAGCCTTCGTTGTCTTCCGGCGCGGCGATCTTGCCGTCGAGCGTGACCGCGGCTTTGAGCGTCACCAGCGGCCGCCCGGTGCGCATGAAATGGATGAACGCTTCATTGAGCGGCGCGGCTCGATGGGCGTATTTGGCGTCGATCTCGATTTCCACGCCCGCTTCGCGCAAGCGAGCGAAGCCTTGCCCGCCCACTCGCGGATTGGGATCCTCGATCGGCGCGACCACCTTGCGAACGCCCGCGGCCAGGATCGCGTCCACGCAAGGGGGCGTACGCCCCTGGTGCGAACACGGCTCGAGCGTCACATAGAGCGTCGCGCCGCGCGCACGTTCGCCCGCCTCTTCGAGCGCGAGCACCTCGGCATGCTTGATGCCCGCCCAGGTGTGGAAGCCCCGGCCAACGACGGAATCCTCGAAAACAACGACCGCACCGACGGCCGGATTCGGACTCACGCGGCCCAGGCCGCGCGCCGCCAGATCGAGAGCCTCCTCCAGATACCGGCTCATGAATCGAAGAGCGACGCGACGAAGACTTGAGGGTCGAATGGCAGCAGATCGTCGAGCTGCTCGCCCACGCCGACGTAGCGGATGGGGAGATTGAGCTCGCGAGAGATCGCCACCACCACGCCGCCTTTGGCCGTGCCGTCGAGTTTGGTCAGGATGATGCCGGTGACGGCGCTCGATTCGGTGAATTTGCGCGCCTGCTCCAGGCCGTTCTGTCCGGTGGTCGCTTCGATCACCAGCAGTACTTCGTGCGGAGCCGAGGGAATGACGCGCGCCGCCGTACGGCGCATCTTCTCCAGCTCGGCCATGAGGTTGGTCTTGGTGTGGAGGCGGCCGGCGGTGTCGACGATCACGTAATCGAACTTGCGCGCGCGCGCGGCCTGCAGCGCGTCGAACACCACCGCGCTCGGGTCCGCGCCGGGCTGCTGGCGGATCAGATCCGCGCCGGTGCGCTGGGCCCACACTTCGAGTTGCTCGACGGCCGCGGCGCGAAACGTGTCCGCCGCGCATAGCAGAACGCTGCGGCCCTCGGACTGCAAGCGGCGCGTCAGCTTTCCGATGGAGGTGGTCTTCCCCGACCCGTTCACGCCCACCACCAGGATCACCGCGGGCGGCTCGGTCACGTGCGGAACGGGCCGCTCGGTGGCCTCGAGGATTTCAAGGAGATGCTCGCGGATCAGGCCCTTCAGCTCAGCCGCGTCGCCCACCAGGTGGCGATCGACGCGCTGGCGGATGCGCTCCAGGATTTCGGCTGTGGTGGGCGCCCCAATATCGGCCGTGATGAGCGCGTATTCCAGCTCTTCGAGCACCCCCGCATCGATTTCCTTGCGGCCGCTGACGGCGTCTTCGAGCTTCTCCATCAAACCGGCGCGGGTCTTCTGGATGCCGGCCTTCAGCCGTTCGAGCAGATTAGGCTCGACCGGCGCGGACGAGGGACCGAAGAGGGATTGAATCATTCTTGGAACGCGCGGGAGGCGCGGAAATCCTATCTTACCAGCGCCCGTGAACGGAGTTCCTCAATTCATGGGGGCCTGGCCAGCGGTCCGGTGACACCGCCGAGCCTGGGTTGTGCACTGAGTCACAGGAGAGAAGCGCCGTGGGTAGTTCTCGGCGGCGGATAAGCAAGGAAGAACTTACTCCCGTGGACCTGCAATCGGCAAGCTCCGGACGCGAATTCGGCCACGACGGAATGTAACCACGCAGCCGACCTCAAGTTCGATTTTGAGCCAGGGCAGACTTTCGAGAATGCGGCTGGTGTAGTCCTGGGCATGGATGATATCGGCCTCGCGGAAGAGTATGAAGGATGGCTTGCTACGCCGCGAGACGGCCAAAAGCATGGCAAAGTCCGAGTCGGTTGAAACGACCACTCGCTCTTCCATCCCGGCTCGCTCCAGAATCACAGGGTCCTCTGCGGCATGGAGACCGTAATCGCGAACGTGAACGGCATCGTGGCCAGCGTTTCCGAGTAGGCGCGCAACTTCGGGTGAGAGTGCGTTGTCGATCAGAAATTTCACGCAGGGCGGGGCACTGCGAGTTCACGCTCCATCGCAGAGGCAGCGGCGAATCGGAGACACTCGCGCACGTCCTCCAGCTGGAGATCGGGATAGTCAGCCAGGATTTCTTGCTCGTTCATGCCGCCCGCGAGCATCCGGAGCACAGTCGCAACCGGGATGCGCAAACCCCGGATACAAGGCACACCGTCCATCTGGTTCGGATTCACAGTGATGCGCTCGAAGTTGGTCGCTTGCATATCTGACCTTCCTTCATTATCTCAACGCTCAGCCTCTCTGTCATCACGCCATGCCTTCTGGCGCACAGGACGCCGCGGCGTTCCGTTGTGCGCGTTTACTGGAGGAGCCGCTCCAGGTCTTCGACCCACCGCCGACACAGCTTGACAAGAGCAATCTTCGCAGCTTACGGAAGTCTGAATTCCACGCGCCGGTCCCGATTGATCTGCTCGCTGAAGCGGCGGTCGACGCTCGATAACGGCGCGCGCTTCTCGACGTTTTCGCGCGTGACCCAGACGATCTCGTCACCGTCCACGCGATAGGAGACCGCGGCCTGGATGGTGTGGTCGTTGAACGCGATCAGATAGAAGTCAGCCCGCCGATAGAATGATCCGGTGGAAGCTCCCGGCTGAATGTTCTGCTCGATGACCACCGGCCCAGACGCGGGCGGAGCCGATACATAGGCGGGGGAAGAAACGTATCCGCCACCGTAGTCGTACGGGTAGTAATAATCGTACGGATAACCGTAGTACGGATACGCGTAGCCGCCGTACGGGTAGCCCCAATATGGGTAACCCCCATACGAATACGGCCAGCCAAAGCCGAAAAAGACACTGGAGCGGCCGTAGCCTCGGAACCCGCCGCGAAAACCGTCGCGGAATCCGCCACCGTATCCGCCCCGGAAACCTCCGCCGCCTCCCCGGAAAGTCCCGCCTCCACCAAAACCGCCGCCACCGCGATAGCCACCGCCACCGTTGAAGCCGCCACCCCCACCGCGATAGCCACCGCCACCGGTGAAGCCGCCGCCTCCTCGAAAGCCACCGCCACCGCGGTAGCCACCTCCACCACCAGTGAAGCCGCCACCGCCGCCGCGCATTCCACCGCCGCCGCCGCCGCGCGCACCTCCGCCTCGTTGGGCGTAGGCAAACACGGGAATCACCGAAAGAAGAAGGACTAAACGCAGGAGTCTCATAGATCGACTCCCTCCTATCTATCTTGACGTTACTCCCGGACGGAAGTTTCGCGCAACCGCGAGCCTCAGGCGCTGGCCCCCATCTGCCCTTCATCGGCCGACGGTCCGTAAATCGACGGCACCAGAGCGCCGGTCTGTCGCAGGTACACGCTCAACTGGCCGCGGTGATGAATCAGATGATTGAGCACCAGCACTCGCACTACCGCGGTTCTGGGCATCTGGAAGATCGGCTTCCCCGCCGCCAGCAGCGCCCAGGTCTTGCCCATCGCTTCATCGCTCGCCCCCGCGATGGCGGCGCGCGCTTCGCTCACGTTCTTGTCAAATGCAGCCAGGAGCTGCGCCCGCGAGCTCGCCACCAGCCCCTCGTGCGGCGGGCCGCCCACGGGAGCGACATCGAGCGAGTCCAGGCGGATGGCCGCGACGCCGTAGCCGGGAATCTCGCCGACGTGCCCGGCTAGCCTGGCCAAGGTCATCGACTTCTCGTGCGGCTTCCAGCCGAGCTTGTCTTCCGGAACGCGTTCGAGCACTCTCCGGGTGGTCGCCATCTCCTGATCGAACTCGGGCAAAAACATTTCGCTGATCTTCATGCTGATCCTCCTTGCTGATTCTACCTCGGAATTGCGGGTGGAAGACGGCGGTGCGGTAAAATAGTTGTTACAAGTGCAGCAGATCGGGCGCTACCAGATTCTCGGGGAATTGGGCCGCGGCGCGATGGGTATCGTCTACAAGGCCCAGGACCCGGCCATCGGGCGCACGATCGCGATCAAGAGCATCCGCCTCCAGGACCTGACCGACGAAGCCGAGCGCGAGCGCCTTCGCGAACGCCTGTTTCGAGAAGCGCAATCCGCTGGCATCCTGTCTCATCCGGGCATCGTGACCATCTACGACATCGCCGAGGAAGGCGGGATGGCGTACATCTTCATGGAGTTCGTGAACGGTCCGCCGCTCGAGAAGGTTCTGCTGGCCGAACCGGCCCCGGACAAGGAAATCCTTCTCGGCATCTTCCGCCAGACCGCCGCCGCGCTCGACTACGCCCACAAGAAGGGCATCGTTCACCGCGACATCAAGCCCGCCAACATCATGATTCACGAGGACGGCGCCGCCAAGGTGACCGACTTCGGCGTGGCCAAGATTGTCTCCCAGCAGATGACCCAGGCCGGCACCATGATGGGCACTCCCAGCTACATGTCGCCGGAGCAGGTGCAGGGCGTCGCGATCAGCGGGCGAGCCGATCAGTTCTCGCTGGCCGTGATCGTCTATGAAGTGCTTACCGGAGAGAAGCCCTTCGCGGCCGAATATCTGCCGACGCTGCTGTACAAGATCGTGCGCGAGGACCCGGCCCCGGCCCGGAGGCTGAATCCGTCGCTGGGATCGCAAGTGGAGACGGTGATGCGCAAGGCGCTCGCCAAGAGCCCCCAGGAGCGCTACGAAAATTGCAGCGAGTTCATCAATGCCTTGACCATCGCCTGCAACGCCGCCAGCGGCTGGGTGCCGCTGCCGCGCGGCGCGAGCCAGAACATGCCTACCGTGGGATCGGAAGAAGCTCTGGCGGCGACCGTCGCCATTCCCGAGCCCAAGCCGGCAGAGGTGAAGCCGCCCGCGCCACCGCCACCGCCGCGCCGCCGAATCCCCCCGGCGGGCGAGCCGAGCCACGTGCTGCGGAATGTCGCGCTGGCGGCAGCGGGCGTCGCGCTGGCGTGCGTGGCGGTGTTTTGGGGGGCGCAGAGATACGGCGCGGAGCCGGTTGCACCACCGCAAGACAAGCCTCCGTTGGAAAATGCGGCGCCACCGGCTCCTCCTCTGTTGCCTCCGCCGCCGCCACGCGTGGAACAAGCGAAACCTGTAGAGGAAACGAAAACCGAACCGCCCAAGCCGGAGCCTCCTCCGAAACAGGAACCTCGCCCGCTCCGCGCAGAGCCCGTCACCGAGTCGACGTTCCAGCTCACGACGAACCCTGCGGCCGCTGAGGTGATTTTCGACGGCGACCCGGCCGAGCGTTGCGTTTCACCCTGCTCGATGACGCTTCCCGCGGGACGGCATACCTTCGTCATCCGCCACGCCGGCTATCGCGACGCCCAGAGGATTATCGATACGCCGCGCGACACCGGCCTGATCGTCGACCTGACGCGGGCGCTCGGCACGCTGAGTCTGATCTCCAACCCGCCGGGGCTTACCGTGATCGTCGACGGCCAGACGCAGGCCCAGAAGACTCCCGCCACGCTGACGCTTCCCGTAGGAAATCACCGGGTGCAGGTGACCAACGGAAACGACCGTCAGGACTTTGTGACCGAGATTCGGGACGGGATTCTGACGTCGAAGTTTATCGAGTGGACCCAGTAATCAATCCCGGAGCGACGTGTCGAGGAACGCGCGCAGCCGGTGGCTGCGGCTGGGATGACGCAGCTTCCGGAGCGCCTTGGCTTCGATCTGCCGGATGCGCTCGCGCGTAACGGCAAAGTGCTGGCCAACCTCTTCGAGCGTATGCTCGCTGCCATCCTGCAAGCCGAAGCGCATCTTGATGATCTTTTCCTCGCGCGGGCTGAGGGTCTTCAGTACTTCGGCGGTCTGCTCGCGCAGGTTCAGGTTGATCACGGCTTCCGAGGGTGAAACCACGCGCCGGTCGATGATGAAATCCCCCAGGTGCGATTCCTCTTCCTCGCCCACCGGCGTTTCGAGCGAAATCGGCTCCTGCGCGATGCGCAGCACCTTGCGCACTTTGCTCACCGGAAGCTCCATCCGCACGGCCAGCTCTTCGGTGGTGGGCTCGCGTCCCAGATCCTGCTGGAGCAGCCGCTGCATGCGCACCAGCTTGTTGATGGTCTCGATCATGTGGACCGGGATGCGAATGGTCCGGGCCTGGTCGGCGATGGCGCGCGTGATCGCCTGCCGCACCCACCAGGTGGCGTAGGTGGAGAACTTGTAGCCGCGCAGGTAGTCGAATTTGTCGACGGCTTTCATCAGGCCGATGTTGCCTTCCTGAATCAGGTCCAGGAACTGGAGGCCGCGATTGGTGTAGCGCTTGGCGATGGAAACCACCAGGCGAAGGTTGGCTTCGATCAGCTGCTTCTTGGCGACTTCGGCTTCGAGCTCACCCCGCTCGACGATGTGCAGGGTGCGGCGCAGCTCGGTGGCGCTGGCGCCGGACTCCTCCTCGAGCTGCTGCAGGCGCTGGCTGTGCTGGCGCAGCTCCTTGCGCAGGGCGGCGGCTCCGCCGTGGGCGCCGTTGCCGGCGTTCTCGAGCTTGCGCTGGATGCGGGCGATATCGCGCTCGATGGGCCGCAGATCCTCCACCGCGTGACGAAGGCGGCCGGCCAGAGCGCGGCGCGTTCCCGAGGCGAGCTGGATGCAGCGGATCAGCCGCGAGATGTTGACCATGGTTCGCGCCAGGTTCCAGCGCAGCGAGCGATGCATCTTGGGCTTCATCCCGCGGGAGATCGCCTGCAACTTCTGGCGAAATTGCTGCGCTTTCTTGTAGTGCTTCTCGATTTCCGCGATCGCCTTGGTGAGATCGGCGGCCTGCTCGAGGACGTTCTCGTCGGTCACCACCAGGTCCGGCATCACCAGAATCTCGCGCACCGCCGAGGGGTCCTTGTACAGAACCGGCGCCAGCCCGAGAATCTCGCGAATCACCAGCGCGGAGCGCGACAGGGCTTTGCGGACGGCGCTCTGGCCGCGCTCGATGCGCTTGGCCAGCTCGATTTCGCCCTCGCGCGTGAGCAGTGGCACGGTGCCCATTTCGCGCAGGTACATCCGCACCGGGTCGTTGGTCTTGTCGCTGAAATCTTGAGCCAGGTCGAGATCGACGAACTCCTCGCCTTCCTCGAGCTTCTTGTCGAATTCAAGCTTCGGCTCTTCCAGGATTTCGACGCCGGCGCCGTCGAGCTCCGTGAGAATATCGTCGAGCTCACGGCCTCCCGGGTAATCCTCGGTCAGCAGCTCGTTCACCTCGTCGTAGAGAACGTAGCCCTTCTCTTTCCCGGTGTCCATGAGCTGTTTCAGCCGGCCGAATTTTTCCTCTATCGCCACGCTACCCCTATGATCCTCACGCCGCCCGATTCCGATCCCCGTCCTCCTCCGAGGGTTCGTGCGGATCAATTTCATTCAGTGTACAACATCGCCTCAATCTGTCTGGGGCCACCGATTCTGGCGGATGCCATCAGCCCCCGGCTCCCTTGCCTTCTCTCTCCAGCCGGCCCAGCTCCGCCATCCAGCCCAGTGCCTCCTCGAAGCGCCCCTCGCGTTCGGCCGCCTTCACGCGCGACCTCAGCTCGTCCGCCTGCCGCTTCCGGAGACCGCTTTCCAGACGCCGCAAGCACGCGCGCGCCTGTTCGAGCGAAAGCTCGTCGTTATTCATCTCATCGGCGGCCACCACCTCGTGCAATAGAGCCTGCGAGGCCCCTGCCAGCCGTCCGTCGAGCGCAGCGAAGGTAACCGGCGCTCCCGCCGCCGACA
Organism: Bryobacteraceae bacterium; assembly: GCA_041486445.1. GTDB lineage: Bacteria > Acidobacteriota > Terriglobia > Bryobacterales > Bryobacteraceae > Palsa-187. The sequence continues at coordinate 19,736 of JBGPLI010000034.1, read as the reverse complement.
TCTGGCGGAGCGCATCGAAAACCTCTCGCGTGAGGAAGCCCTCCATCATCGCTTCGGGCAGCCGCGGCAAAACCTCGGTGCGCGCCGCTTCGCTCGAAACCACTGCGTTTAACAGGATACGCTCGAGCGCGGGAACGTTAGCGCGCGGCTGCGGCTGGACCGATGGCGAACGCCGATCCGCCGCGGCTTTCTTGAACTGCTCCAGCACCAGGCCCGGCTCTACGCCGAGATACCCGGCGAGGTCGTTGGCGACCGCGGCCCGTTCGAGTTTGTCGGGAATCTTCTGCACCGCCGGCAGCAGGAACTTGAACGCGTCCATGCGGCCGCCGGCGTCGCGCATGTCGAACCGGGCGCGGGCCCGGTCGGCCAGCCAGTGGAAGTACCCGCTGGCGGAGTCGAGCTTCGCCAGATACGCCCCAGCGCCGTTCTGCTTCACGTATTCGTCCGGATCCAGGCCGCCATCGAGCGCCACCACCTTCACGTGAAGGCTTTCATCGAGCAGAAGCTGGATGGCTCGTTCCGCCGCGTTCGCGCCGGCGGTGTCGGGATCGAAGTTGACCACCACGGTGTCGGCGTGGCGGTGCAGAGCGCGCACCTGCGCCGGCGTGAGGGCCGTGCCGCAACTGGCCACCACCTCTTTGATTCCCGCGGCGTATACGCCCATCACGTCCATGTAGCCTTCCACGAGCACAGCCCGGTTGGTGCGGCGCATGCCCTCGCGCGCCCGGTGCAGGTTATAAAGGACAGATGTCTTGCGATAGATCGGTGTTTCGGGAGAATTCAAATATTTCGGCTGATCCTCGTCGCGCAGGGCGCGGCCGCCGAACGCAATCACCTTGCCGGACTCGTTGTGAATCGGGAATACCAGCCGTCCGCGGAAGGCGTCGTAGGATCCGGAGCCATCGCTGCGCTTGCGAACCAGCCCGGACGACTCGATCTGTTCGGCCGTAAAACGCCCCTCGCCCAGGCGGCGGACCAGCGCCTGGCCGGAGAGCTCGGCGAAACCCAGCCCGAACGTCTCGATCAGCTCCTGGCTCACGCCCCGCCGCGCCAGGTAAGCGCGCGCATCCGCTCCCTGCGGGCCGCGCAGACTCTCCTGGAACATCCCGGCCGCAATCGTGTGGATCTCCAGCAGCGCGGCCCGAAGCTTCGATTCGGCGTCGGCATATTCGGTGCGGCGCGGCATCGGAATGCCGTTGCGCTCGGCCAGCAGCTTGAGCGCCTCCGGGAAAGTGAGGCCGTCGAACTCCATCACGAACTTCAGAGCGTCGCCCGAGACGCCGCAGCCGAAGCATTTGTAGAACTGGCGGGTTTGGTTGACCGAGAACGACGGCGTCTTTTCCTGATGGAACGGGCACAGGCCGGTCCAGCGGCCGGAAGCGCCGGCCCGGCGCAGCCGGACATACTCGCCGATCACCTTGACGATGTCGATCGAGGATTTCAGTTGTTCGACAAAGTCCATGGGTACTGAAATTATGGCACGCCGCGAAAAAACAATTTCGTGCTAAAATGCTTTCGTGCTCCCGCTGACCGCGGACCCGCTTCAGGAGTTCAAGGAAGAGACCGTCCGCAAGCTGTGCGACCTCCGGTGCCCGGATCACCGGCAGGCTCCGCGGCTGCGCTTCCACGGCGCCTCCCTGCGCGAGGTCACCATCCAGATGAGCGGGTGCTGCGAAAAGCTGATCGCGCTGGCGAACCAGAAAATCGCCGGGCGCTAAGGGTTGCGGAAAAACGCATCCGCTCGCTGACGAGCGCGGTTCGGTAACGGTCCTTCCGACGAACGAGTCCTACCAGTAAATCTTGATTCCGAACTGCAACTGACGCGGATCCAGCGCCGAGGTGAACGCCAGCGGGGACGAAGCTGGGCCGCGATTGCCCGCGATGGGGTGCGGCAGCGCCAGGATAGGCACGTCCCCGACGATGTTATTCACCGCCCGGAAATTGGTCCGGTTGAGCAGATTGAAGCCCTCGGCCAGCAACTCCACGTAGCGTCCTTCCTTGGAGCCATAGCGGAAGCGGCGCGAGATGCGCGTATCGAAGGTGACGAAATCCGGTCCCTGGCCCATGTTGCGGCCGAGCCGGGCGGGCCGCTTATTGTTGACGTAGGTATCGCCCTGGGCGTCGAAGCCGGTCAGGACGTTGAAGGGCCGCCAGGAGCTGTATTGGACGATGGGCGAAAGGCTCCAGTTCCGGAAGACGCGCCCTTTTCCCGGCACGGCGTAGATCGCGCTGAAGACCACCCGATGGGATTGATGGAAGGCGGAAAGCGCCCGCTCCGCGCGGGCGTCGAGTTGGTTCGCGGGCGAATAGTCGGAATTGAAGTCGGTGGACTCGTCCATCGCCTTGGACCAGGTGTAGCTCAGGTTCATCGAGAAGTTCTTCGCATAGCGGCGCGTCACTTGCAGGATCCCGGCATGGTAGAAGCTGTTCGCGTCGGATACGAAGACGTTGTTCTGTAGCAGGAGCGGATTGATGCGCTCGAAAGTGCGCCGCCCATCCGGGAGGAACTGCCCGGTGTAGCGGACGTTTCTTCCGCTGATGCGGGCCAGGTGCGCGGCCCGGTTGAAGTTATAGCCGATCGAGACGGCGTACACTCCGATCTGGTGTTCGATCTCGAAGCTGGCCTGGCGCGCCCATGGATTCTGCAGCGCCGGATCCACGCCAAAGATCACCGAGCCGGGCAGGTTGGGTCCGACGCGAATTCCAAACTGCGCCAGATCGGCCTGAGTGATGGTGCGGGAACCGATCACACCCTGCGCCAGCAGCGTCTGGTAAACGGTAGCTGAGGTGACAAACTGGTTGGTGCGCGGGTCGCGAAAAAGAGCGCTCGACGCTGTCAGCAGGATCTGGTTGATGTATTTGCCCGACAGCGGATCGGCGACGCCGGGGACCTGCGCGTTGACCATTGAGTAGTACAGGCCGTAGCCGCCGCGAACCACGGTGGTCCTGGCGGGGGTCCAGGCAAAGCCGAAGCGCGGGCCGATGTTGTTGTTGTCTTGAGGCACCACCGCGTTGTGGCGCTCGAGCTCGTATCGCACGCCCAAGTTGAGCGTCAGGCGCGGACTCGCTTTCCAAGTGTCCTGCACATAAAAATTGTTGCGAAAGATCCTGACCAGATAGTTGGGGTCGCCGAAACCTTGCTGATATAGCTCGGGTACGCCGAGGGAAAAGGATTGCAGGGCGGTGAGCGGCGCGGTGACCTGGGGAATGAGGGCCGTCTGTCCCGCGGACTGGAGCAGCCCGATCAGCGTGGCCGGCAAATTCGGATCGCCGGACGCGCTCTGCAATACCAGCGCCAGGGGAATGCGCGCGCCGAACGTAAAGCGGCCGCTGAAAAAGGTCTCGGAAACCTGGCTGGTGCGGACGGGATTGAAGTCCCACCCGAACTTCAGGTTGTGCCGGCTGGTGATGAAGCTGTAGTTCTGCAGGATCTGGTAATGCCGCTCGATGCCGTGGTACGGCAGGAAGATCTGGCGCCCGAAGAAACCATAGCCGTTGATGTTCAGCTCGGGTCCATAGGCGTCCACCGGAGTCACGTCCAGCCGGTTGTAGTTGAACATGGCGCGGCTCTCCATGATCCAGTGCGGATTGAAAACGAACTCGTCGTGAATCATGGCCGTCGTGTCATCGGTGTTGACATTGTTGCCGCGGTTATATCCGTCCAGAGCGCCGCGTGTGTTGTTGGATTGCGGATTCCAGGTCGTGCTGGAACGAAGAAAAGCCGTGTGACGGTCCGAGAAACGAGAGTCCAGTTTCAACCCCAGCGTGGTCAGCCGCTCGGCGAAAGGGAACGTTCCACTGTTCTGGTTGAACAGCCTGGACAGCCGCGGATTGTTACCCGGAATGAGAAGCGCGCGGCCCTGGCGAGCCAGGCCGGCCAGCAACGGATTGCCGGTAGCTTCCAGGAACCGCAGCAGCCGGTCCTGACCCGGCGTGACCTGGGTAAACGCGGCCGGATCCTGGAGCAGGGGGACGAAGGAAGTCTCTTGCCGCTCCAGACGTTCGAAGCTCAAAAAGAAGAATGCCTTGTCGCGCTTGAGCGCTCCGCCTGCGGTGGCTCCCGCCTGAGAGCGCGTGAAGGCGGACTTTCCGGGGTCGAAATAGTTTCGGGCCTGGATGTCGCGATGACGCAGGAAGGCGAACACATCGCCGTGCCAGTCATTGGTGCCCGACTTGGTGATGATGTTCACCATCCCGCCGCTGGCATTGCCAAACTCGGCCGAGAAGCTGTTGCGGTTGATCTGGAACTCCTGCGCCATCTCCTGGCTGACAGCGGGGCGAACACCCCCGGAGCTCATGTAGTTCTCCACGCCGTCGATGAAGAATCCGTTGCCACGGCCGTTGGAGCCGCCGAACGAGAGACCGGAGTTGGGCGTCTGAATGGGACGGAAGCTGGTATCGTCGGCCAAGGTCTGGGTGGAGACAACGCCCGGAGCAAGCAGCGCGAAGTCCAGGAAGTTTCGCTTGTTGATGGGGAGGTCGCCGATCTGGCGGGACTCGATGGTGTTGGCCTGCTGCACTCGTTCGGTTTCGATGACCAGCGTCTCGGCCAATACCGTCACCTCCGTGGTGACGTTGCCGACCTCCAGCATCACGGGGATGCCGATGGAGTCCCCCACGCGAACTTCGATATTGTCCATCACCTGCGTGTTGAAACCCGCCGCCTCGACGCGCAGCGAGTACACTCCCGGCGGCACAATCGGGAGACTGAATTCCCCCATGGCATCGGTTTCCGCGGAGCGCGCGTAAGCGCGCTGGGGGTTGCTCAGAGTCAGCTTGGCCCTGGCTACGGCGCCGCCCGAGGCATCGATAACCGTCCCGCGGAGGTCGCCGCCGGTGCTCGTGGCTTGGCCGAACGCAGCCGCACAGGCCAAAGCGATGGAGAGAACAACACGACAAGGTGTCATCACGTTACGATCTCATGAAAACGGTTCGTTCTCAAGCGTCGGACGCGCAGCTCCGTCCTCCGGAGTTTACATCTTGTTGGCAACGCTAGGCCGGTGCGTATTCGATCACCAGCACGGTGATGTCGTCGCGCAGGACGCCGCCCTCGGTGAAACGGTCGACCGCTTCGACCACGGCTGCGTGCAGTGCGCCGGCGCCGCTCGCCGCGTGGTCGCGCAGGCACAGCCGCAGACGGTCGGTATCATAAAAACCGCCTTCGGCGCTTTCGGCGTCGGTGAGGCCGTCGCTGTAGATGACCACTTTGTCGCCGGGGCTGAGTTGCATCTCGATCGCCTGAAACGGCGCGTCCTCCAGCATGCCCACCGGCATTCCGGTGGGGTAAAGCTTCTGGATCCGGTTGTCGCTGGAGAGCAGGAAGGGCGCCGGATGCCCGGCATTGACGAAACGGAGCCGGCCCGCGGAGTCGAGCGCGCAGTAGAACACCGTAGCGTACTTCTCGCCCCCCGTGCGCTCGAGCAGAAATCGGTTCAAGCGCGACAGAGTGGGCACCATGTGCGAGGCGTCGCCCGTGGCCATCAGGAAGGTGCCCTGCAGCAGACTGGCGAGCAGAGCCGAGCTCACGCCCTTTCCCGAGACGTCGGCGACCACCGCGGCCCACACATCCGGCGACACCTGGCGCACATCGTAGTAATCGCCGCCGACTTGCGTGGAGGGGACGCTCGATCCGGCCGCGCGGAACCAGCCGCTTGACGGCAGCCCCGCCGGCAGCAGCCCCTGCTGAATCGTGCGGGCGATCTTCAGCTCGTCCTCCATCCGGATTTTCGCCCGCTCCTCCTCGAGCAGGCGCGCGTTTTCGAGAATCGTCGAAGCCTCCATCGCCAGCGTCTGAAGCAGCTCGCGGTTGCCGGCCGAGAGATCGGCGGGGGTTTCGCGGGAGTCCAGGTACAGGAGCCCGGCCGTGTCCTCAACCGTCGCTGCGGCGATGCGCGTTTCCTCCGACGAGCCGCTGCGGATGCGGATCAGCGGAAGACACACCACGCTGCGGAGTTCGAGCTGGGCCACGGTCAGCTCCGGACGGATGCCCTGCTCTTCTAACGGATCGAAAGACATCGAGAGCAGATCGCGCCGGGTGTGCAGCGCGCGCTTGATCACCGAGGTGGGAACGCGCAGATCGTCCGCGGCCAGAGGCTTGCCGCCGCGGTCGCGCGCCACGGCGACTTCGAGCTCGCCTTGCTTGCGGAGCAGCAGAAAGCCGCGCTCGCATCCGGTAACCGCCAGCGCGGCGTCCACCACGGCCGTCAGCACCTCCTGCGTCGAGAGCGAGTTCTGGAGCGCGCGCGCAACTTCCACCAGCGACCGCAGCTTCGCCAGATTGCTCGCGCCGATGCCGCCGGAACCCGACGTGGAGCCGATGCGATCGAGGATCCGGTGGAGCTCATCCTTCTCGTAGACGAACGTCAGTTGGTAGGAATCGCGAACCCCGAACTCGATGCGGTCCGAGTTGCGGAGGATGTGACGGGCGATGCGCTCGCCGTTGACCCAGGTGCCGTGGCGGCTGTTCAGATCCTCCACCACGTAGGAGCCGTTCTCCTCGAAAATTTGCGCATGAGCCCGCGAGACGCGGTTATCGCGAAGCGCGAGGTGGTTGTCGGCCTGCCGTCCGATCAGAAACGGCAGTGAGTCGATGGCGGTGCGCGTCCGCTGGCCGGAGGGATTCTGCACCAGCAGCGCCGCGTGGGGCGGCATCTCAGCCCCGCGCTGCGGACTCACGGGCGGCCTCGGCGATCTCTTGCGCGCGCTGGGTCTGGCAGTTCGGGCAGTAGCCGCCGATTTCGGTCCGCGTCAGCACGATCTCGAACCCGAACACCGATTCCACCTGGCGGCGAACCCTCTCGAGCGGCTCGCCAAAAAATTCCTCGACCTTTCCGCAGCGCAGGCAGATGATGTGGGCGTGCTCGCGCTTGAGGCGCGTTTCGTAATAGTGCTGATCGCCGCCGTAATGCATCAGGTCTAGCTCGTCTACCAGACCGCCCTTCTTCAGCAGCTTCAGCGTGCGGTAGACCGTCACCCGGTTCAGCTTGGGGTCTTTCTCCTTGGCCAGTTGGTACAGGCTTTCGGCGTCGAGGTGGCGGCCGGAATGATCGATGAGATCGAGCAGAATTTTGCGCTGGCGGGTAAGGCGTATGCCGCGCTCGCGGAGCGAATCCTGAATGCCGGAGCCAGCGGACATGTCTAGAGGTTAGCATGCGGAGTCACACGGCGTTTCAAAGTCGCATCCAACGGCTACGACAGTAGTTGAGCAGCCGCCGCCGGCGGAAAATTTTGGACGCGCGGCTACAATTGGACAGGACTTTATGCCACAAATGGTCCGTCTGTATTGGCTGCGGGAGAACGGCTGCGACGCCGGAACTCCTCTGGGAGCGGACGAGCTCGATCCGGCGATTCGAGAACGCGTGAAGGAGCTGGCGCGCCAGGATGACGGCGAGACGGTCGTGCGCCTCCCCTTCCTCGACCGGCGGCAGTGGCGGCGGCGCGCCGAGATCCTGCACTCGATCCATCTGGTGCGCGAAGGCGATTCGGTCCGCTGCCGTTTGGACGCCGCGGAGGAAACGCGCGATCGCGCGGCGACCCTGGCGCTGACCGACGCGGCCTGGAAGCACGCGCCCGACGAACGCGACCCGCGCTGCTTCCCGGTTTGGCAGCGCGTATCGGTCGCGTTGCAAAAGGCCCTCCGCTCGTGGATCCCCGGGATGTATTTCACCTCCGCGTGGCGTTACGAAGATCGCGACGCCGCCTACCCGATGGTTGTGTACGAAGTGTGCCGGCCCTGCTTCGGACGGCCGCGCACGGAGTTCACCTACGACATCGCGGATCCGGAGACGTTGCCGTCGGCATACTCGATGATTGGACGGGCCCTGCAAACCGTGCTCGCGCGAATCGAGAAACAATTGTACGCGGCGGGCAATCCCACGCTGGCGCATCGCTACAACCCGGTCTGGTATCAGGACATTCTGGGGACGGTTCGAAAACGGCCCAAGCGGCTGGTGGAGCTGCTGGCCGATGAGGCAATGCTGATCAACGCTCTGATCGACCTGGGCACGGAGCGAAACGTGGGCGCGGTGAACCGGTGCTCCAAACTGGCGAACGCGGCGCTGCGAAACGTTTACGGCGTGGACATGCGAATCCTGGGTGTGCGGGCACTGGAGGAGGCGACCCGGGTTCTCACGGAGGAGCAGACCTCCTCCACCGTCGGGTTCCGCAAGACCGCCACGTGAGCGCCGCGGGGAGCCCACACGCGCGGATCGGTGGAGAGAAATATCGCCACAACCGGCACACCCACAGCGGCTGCCAGGTGGGCGATCCCGGAGTCGTTGCCGATGTAGACACGGGCGGCTGCCAGCCAGCAGCCCAGCTCATAGAGGTCGCCGATGCGGACCGCACCTTCGAGAGACTCCTGCGGGCCCGCGCACCATTTCACCGGCATATCCAGATTCGCGGCAACGGCACGGAAGTTTTCTAGAGGCCAGGTCTTCTTCGGGCCGCTCGCAAACGGATGGATCACCGCGAAGTTTTCGATGGGAACGGCGGGTACCGCGATGCGAGGAATACCGGCTGTGCCCGGAGGCAACGCCGGAAAGAATGTGAAGGGCAGATGCCGCACCGCATCGCGAAACTCGGGACGGCTGCTCCCGTACCAGGAGTAGATCGAGTCGAATGTTTCGAGGGCGGTGACGCGGGCGTCCTCGACCACGCCCACCAGATCGAGCCCGGTGTCGGCGATGGCCCGCGTGCGATCGGCAAAGCGGATCAACGGCAGCACGACGCGCGGAGCCCAGACCTCAGTGTAATCGGCGCGGGCGGCTTCGAGAACGGGCAACGAAAGAATGCAGTCGCCGATCGCGCCGGGCCGGATCAGCAATCGCCGCACTATTTCAAACCGTACAGGCGCCGCGCGTTGTCGCGCAGGACCATGCGCGCCAGCTCGCCCGCCCGCGCGCGGGTGATTTCGTTGTCGCGCAGCATGCCGGTGAGCGCGAGACCCAGGGCCTCGCGGCCCGTCAAAGCCGCGATGTATCCGGATTCCTCCCAACCCAGGTCCGGAGAGTATGGATAGGCGTCCGTGCCGAACAGGATCTTTTCCGGCACATACTCCAGCCAGGCGCGGATCTCTTGCGAGATATCGCGGGGATAGTTCCAGACCGCCTGCTCCGAGACATCGAGGTAAGCGTTCGGTTTGGTGAGGAGCGCCGTAATCTCGCGCGTGAAGGGCCAGCCACCGTGCACCATCACGAAATTTGTCTTGCGCAGCGAGGGGTCGTTCAACAAAGGCTCCAGCAGCATCGGATTGGCGCCGGACACGTTAAAGTATCCGCCCCCGCCGGCTGCGGCGTGGAGATGCACGGCCAGGCCGAGGCGCCCGCACTCGGCGGCGATGAATCGGAAGATGTAATCCTGAAGCGCCTTGTAATCGCCGCGCCCATTCCAGGATTTTTCGGCATCCGCCCGCGTCGGGTTGCCGATATCGAGCGGACGAAGGTACGCCATCTCGAATTTCACAGCGACCGCGCCGCCTTGCTTCTCGCGCTCGAGCGTCGCTCGGACCACCTTGTTCAGATACTCGTCGAGCGTCGCGGGCCGGGTGCTGACCCCGGACTCGGAGTAGTAGCGCTTGAGGAGCTTTTCCTCTAGCGCGAAAAACGCCCTCTGATCCGAGTTGCGGATGAGAGAATCGTTCGCGAGCGGATACATCAGCGCATCGGCGAATGGGACCCACAGAAATCGTGATGAAGGCAGGCCCGGGCCGAGAGCGACGCGATTGGCGAGCATGATCTCGATCCCCAACCGGTCCAGGACCCACGTGGCGTAATCCGAGGGGTGCTCGCGCGCGGCTTTCGTCTTGTCGTTTTGAAATAACTCGCGGCGCGCGGCAGCGAGCTCCGGCGCGCCCGGCCGCAGCCGGACAGGATCTGACGACGCCTCGAGGTTCTCGACCGGAAGTGCGTCGTACTCGGTGTCCGGCGGCTCACCCTGCGCCGCCGGACGAACCGGATGGGCGTGATTGTCGATGGCTTTGATCGCGGCGATTTCGGCGGCGAGCTGCGAATCCACCTCGGGGACGGGTCTGCTACATGCGGTAGCGAGGGCGAGCGCGAGCAAGCAGCGTCTCATTCGAGACCGCTACCTTACGATATCCACCTGAAGCGCCACATCCACGTTCTTGGGCGGGAAGCACATGCGGTCCGTGCAGGCCTGGTAGCGCAGCTTGCCGGTGATGGCTGTGGGTCCGGGCGTCGCCGTTGAAGAAACTTTGAACTTGCTGAGGATATCGAACTGGCCCGAGAAAACCGAAAGCGGGTCTGGCGAGAAGCTGTACTTCTCCATCTGCGCTTTCGGATAGACGATTTCCGTGGCTTGGAGCGGTCCAGCGGCCCACGTGAGCTTCAGCGGAATCAGGTAGGCGTCCGCCGGCATATTGCTGTTGACGTGATATCCGGCGCGAAGCTGGACCGACATTTTCGCCTGAACCGCCGCGCCGGTTTTCGCCGTGACTTTTTCCGGAAGCGTCGTGCTGACGACGTTACCTTGCGCCAGACAGTGCGACGAGAGCGCCAGGCATAACGCCAGCGGTTTGCTTCGGCGCATCCAACAGGTGAACAATCTCATTTTGATAATCGCTCTTGCTGACCAGGCCAACATGCCGGGAGGCGATACGGCCTTCCCGATCGAGAATAAAAGTGGTGGGCAGGGCTTCGACGCCCCCGTACTGCTGCGAGATCTCTTCCGTCCCGATTACGATGCGGTAGTTGATCTTGTGCTCGGCCACATACGGCTTGACGGATTGCCAGCCGTCATCGTCCATCGACACGCCGATCACCGCGAAGTCGCGATCCTTGTACCGCTGCTGGAAGTCGATGAACCAGGGGATCTCGATCTTGCAGGGACCGCACCAGGTGGCCCAGAAATTGAGCAACACCACTTTGCCCTGATAGTCTGCGAGGTCGACAGCGGCTCCGGTCGCGTCCTTGAGGGTGAAATGCGGAGCCGCCTTGCGGTCCTTTTCGGCCTTGAGCGCCGGCCGGCCGGGAGGCGACTGCAAGCACGCGGCGAGAGCCACAGCCAACGCGAGTGCGGCGAGGGATCTCCAAGGCAACATGATCACACCCTCTCTCATTATGGCAAATTCCATTACGCCGCTTGGATCTCCACCGTTTCCGCATCCTGATCGCATCCGTAATCCGTCCGTAAGGTGCCCCCGCCCTCACAGGCGGGCTGGAAATCGGCTCGAGAGTATATCGGTGCTGTACCCAGCCCCGGCCGTCAGGCCGGGGTTTTCTCACTGTGCCAACACCTTAGGGACGGATTACGGTCGCATAGACAGCATAGAGAGGTGCATAGAGAGGTGCATTGACAACGTCGGCATTCCTGGTAGAATAAACACCCAGGTTGGGAGGGTGAAGATGAAAAAACTGTGGTGTCATCAACTGGCAGTGGTTTTGCTGGCGTTGTATGTTTCCGGGACTGTTGGGGGGCAGGTGACCGCCTCCATCACCGGTGTGGTGAGGGACGCAACAGGCGCCGTCTTGCCGGGGGCGGCCGTAACCGTCAGGCACCTGGAGACCGGGACAACGCGCACGGCCGAAACCGACCCCAATGGCAATTACACCGTACCGTCTCTGCCGGTCGGCCAATATGAAATGGACGTGCAGAAGACCGCATTCAAACAGCAGGTGCGCAGCGGGATCACGCTGGCGGTGGGCCAGCAAGCCGTCGTGAACATCACGCTGGAAGTGGGGAATGTGGAGCAGCGGGTCACCGTGACGGCGGAAGCCCCACTGGTGAATACGACGCTGAGTTCCACCTCCGGATTGGTGAGTGAAAGGGAAGTAAAAGACCTGCCGCTGAACGGCCGGAGCTTCGATCAGCTTCTGATGCTCAACACCGGCACGGCCAATGTCAGCTCGAACCGCAACAGCAACCAGCCCGGCAACCTCTTCTCCGTGTCGGGGCGGCGGCCGGAAGAAAACCGTTTCCTGATGAACGGGGTGGACTACGTTTCCGCCAGCGGCGGCATCAACGCAGCCTCGCCCAACGGGTCCAACGGACAGGTGCTGGGGGTGGACGCGGTCAGAGAGTTCAACGTCGTCGAGCACACTTATGGGGCCGAGTGGGGCAAGCGCGCCGGTGCGCAGATCAGCATTGTCACTACTTCGGGGACCAACCAGGTGCACGGAGACGTTTTCGAGTATCTGCGCAACAGCGTGCTCGATGCCCGGAACTTCTTCGACCGGTCGCCTGGGCTGCGTATCCCTCCGTTCAAGCGCAATCAGTTTGGAGGAGCGCTGGGCGGCCCGCTCAAGAAGGACAAGCTCTTCCTGTTCGGAAATTATGAAGCGTTCCGGCAGCGGCTGGGGATCAGCAGCGTGTCTATTGTGCCGGACGCCAATGCGCGGCTGGGTTTGTTGCCGCCGGCCAGCGATCCCTTCGGAACGCCGGCTCCGGTGCCGGGTCTGAAGCAAGGTATGTTGCCCTATGCCCGCAGCTTCTGGCCGGCGCCGAACGTGCAGTTGGGCGGCGGCTTGGCTTACAGTTTCAACAATCCGGTACAGAAGGTTCGGGAAGATTTCGGTCTGACCCGGCTGGACTATAACCTCTCCACGAAAGATTCCTTCTCGACAAACTACCTGATTCAAGACGGGGAAAATGACGTCCCTTCCCCCGACCCGAATTTTTACAGACCTCTTCCCCTGCGCACCCAGTTGTTGAGCCTCCAGGAAACGCACGTCTTCTCGCCCGCGCTTCTGAACGCGGCGACCGTCGGGTTCGGCCGTGGGCATATCAAGTTGGGAGCATTCCCCGCGGTGCCGATCTCCCCGGACTTGTCGTTTGTCACCGGAGCCCCTCCCGGCAGCATCGTGATTGGGGGTTCCAGCACCGGCGCCGGCGGGGGAACCATAACGACAGCCGACGGCCTCGGAGGCTCGCCGGGTGTGTTTGTGAGAAATTTCTTCACCTGGGCCGACGATGTTCACTACATCCGAGGCAAACATACCTGGAGCGCCGGCGGATGGATTCAGCGCATACAGAGCAACCGCTATTCATCGTCTTTGTCCCGGGCGACCGTCGCCTATCCGACGCTGCAAGCATTCCTCACGGATAGTCCAACCACCTTCACGGTACTCCCGCTTCTGAACGAGCTTGGTTTCCGCACTCTGGAAGGAGCCTGGTATATCCAGGATGAGATCAAGCTCAAGTCGAATCTCACCTTGCGATTGGGCCTGAGGGATGAAATGACCAACGGGTACAACGAAGTCGTGGGCCGGTGCGCCAACTATGTATTCGGCCCGAACAGCGTGATCCAAAGCGATCCCAGAATCGGCAACTCCTGCCTGGTTGAGAACAATGCCAAAGCGCTCTGGCAGCCGCGCGTGGGCCTCGCCTGGGACCCCACCGGCACCGGGAGTTGGGCCGTGCGCGCCGGGGCTGGGATTTACAACACACTCCAGGACAACCTGGACCAGGCTTTCGGCCGCAACCCGCCCTTCAACAGCACGTTGACGCTCACCACGCCCCTGCTCAGTAGCATTCCGATCCGTGACGGAACTCCAGCCTTGCCGCCTTGCAGCGCGACGCGAGGGCAACCTTGCTCGATTTTCCAAGCCGGCCAGCTGGATCCGACTCTACACACGCCAACCATCCAGGACTGGAGCCTTGCGGTCGAACGGGAGATCACCAGGGACCTGGTGCTTCAAGTGAGCTACGTCGGCTCGCAATCCTACCATCTGGAGGTCGGCCGGGACGCGAATTCGATTCGACCGCAGGTGTGCGCGGACGCGAAGGGATGCGTAAGCGGCGGGATTCTGCCGGCGGCGCAGTGGGGGATGGTCACGCAGGGAACGACATACGTGCCTACGGGAACACGTCCCAATCCATTTGTGAGCCGTGCCTTCGCGAGGGATTTTGTGGGCGCCAGCAGCTACCATTCGTTGCATGTCTCTTTGGTCAAGCGCTTGAGCCATGGACTTGCGTTTAAAGCGAATTACACGCATGCCAAGGTTTTGGATCTCAACTCCCAGCTTGACACCGACTTCAACTTGAGCGCGCCGTCCGACGTCTTGAATTACTATAATCTGGCTCTCAGCAAGGGGCCGGCGGCCTTCAACCTCGAGCACCAGTTCAACGCCAACTTCAGCTACGAACTGCCGTTCGGGGCCGGCAAGGCAGTGGGCGGCTCAGCCAGCGGGTTGGTGGACCGGCTGATCGGCGGCTGGCAATGGAACGGTATCGTGACGGCGCAAACCGGGTTACCCTTCACGCCGACGGCTGGCTCGAACCGCTCCGGCTCGGGCAACATCGCCAATCCCGACGTGCCTAACCGGAATCCGGACTTCCAGGGTCCCGTCATTACGGAGAATCCCAACCGGTGGTTCAATCCCAGCGCCTTCCGGCTGCCGATTGCCGGAACGTTTGGGAATGCGGGGCGCAACCAATTTCTTGGACCGAACCTGACCAACGTGGATACTTCGCTCTTCAAGAGAATCCGCATCAACGAGCGATTGAATCTGCAGTTCCGGGCGGAGGCTTTCAATATCCTCAATCGCGCCAACTTTGGGCAGCCCGCCATCGGGGTTTTCGCCGGAACCAACGTCAGCCCCTCGGCGGGCGTCATCACCAGCACGGCCACGACCTCGCGCCAGCTCCAGTTCGCTCTGAAATTGATGTTCTGATCCGGGGCGGCGTGGTCAATCGCCCGGGTGAAGCGGACATGCGGATAAGCCGCTTTATTGAATTCGGGCTATTTCACGATCCTGAAGACGGGACAGAAAGACAAGTGACGCTACTGCCCCTATGAACGCCGACGCCATGTCCCACTGCGTATCCCAGGGATCGCCTTGGCTCCCCAGAAAAGCATCGGAACGAGCGCCGGTGGCGACTGCAACTCTCCACTCGAATAGTTCGTAGGAGGCGCTGATCGCCAGACAAATGCAGACAACGATAAAGGGACGCCAGCCTTTTCGTTGAACCACGTTCTGTCGCGTCAAAATTTCCCGAGCGATCAGCGCCGGCACAAATCCCTGGAAAAAGTGTCCTATGCGGTCATAATCGTTTCGCGCCAAGTGGAAGGAATCGCGAATCCAATCCATAAAAGGAACATTGGCATATGTGTAATGCCCGCCGACCATGAGCACGATGGCATGTAAACAAAGAAACCAACAAACTACGCGTGTAAAACGGAACTTTCGATAGACCATTAAGAGAATCACGGTTCCTATGATGACCGGCAAGACTTCTAAGAACCATGTAAGACGATCACGGCAACCTATATAAGACCAGGCGAACACGATGCCAATGACGGACCATAGAAACAGGTGCAAGTTTCGATCTTTATTTGGGACAAGGATCATTAACGCTCTCCTGCCGGTGGTGTCAGAGCTCCCTTGTATAGCAGGTACACTGCCAGCATCTGGATGACATGATAAAGGTCGTTATGATTAAACTGCGGGGAAGGATCCAAGCCGCTTCGCTGGAGAAACGCCGCAACCATCGAAAGGAGCAAGCCTGCTATTATCCAAAGCGCCGCTCTGGAGTGGAACTGGAAGAAAGCAGCAAGATACAAGCCGAGAACTGCAACCGTCGCGGAGCCGTAGTCGTAGATCGCATAACGGAAGTCGTCGTGGGTCGACGCCCACGCCAGGTACAGCAATAATTTGACAACTGCGATGCCGAGAATCCAGAAGTGCGATCGCGCCGGCAGGCAAGCCACGACAGCAGCCATCAACATGAAAAAGCTAATAAAACCCGAAAAGAACAGAGTTGTTTTCCATAGCCCGTCCATGACCCGCTCGGTTAAGAGGCGGCCGCCGCCGTGATTCGTTCCACCAATGAGCGCAGTGAGAGCGATCGCGATAAACGCGCCGGACCACAATCCAGCGGATAACTGCTTTTTGGCGCGACCAATGCGCAGAAGCGACGCGCCGAGCAACCCCGTGATTGCGGCGAGCGCGTAGTCGGTGATCATCGTCATAGGCTCGGTGATTTGCATCCGGCTAGACCTCGCCGTTGAGAACAACTGGCGCCCTCAGTATAAAAGATGTGGCGGGGTTCTGAGGCGACCGCGCCGCAGCCCTGGTGAGGTAAGATCGAACCAAGCGGCTCCATGGCTGACAATCGCTGTGTTGTTCTGATCCTCGCGTTGGGTGTTTCGGCGCTCACCGCGCAGGCGCAGCCCACCTACTCGCGCGAAGTGTCCCGGATCATGCAGGACAAGTGCCAGATTTGCCACCGGCCTGGCGACGTCGCGCCGTTTCCCCTGCTGACCTACGACGACGCGCAGTCGCAGGCGCGGAATATCCGCTCCGCGATCAGTGGCGGGATTATGCCTCCGTGGAAACCGGTACCGGGCCATGGCGAATTCAAGAACAATTTCAGCCTCACGGAGGAACAGCGGCAGACGATCCTCGAATGGGTGAACGCAGGCGCACCCGAAGGAGACCCCAACGACTTGCCCGCGCCGGTCGCTTACACCGGCGAATGGAGGCTCGGCTATCCCGACCAGGTGATCAGCATGCAGGCGGCTTATTTGCCGGTGCCGCGCGATGACGTGCCGGACCGCTATCGCTGTTTCGTCCTGCCCAGTGTTGTCGCCCAGGATCGCTACGTGCGCGCGGTGGACATCCTGCCTGAAGTGCGCCAGCAGGTGCATCACGTCATCCTTTACCTGACCGACGACCCGTCCCAGATCCGGCTCGCCCAACAGCTTGAAGCCGAGGACCCCGAGCCCGGCTACGACTGCTGGGGAGGACCGCGGATCAGGCCTGGCGCCGGTCCTGGACTCATCAAGGAGGTTGGCGGCTTGCTGGGGGGATGGGTGCCTGGCGCAAGCATCGCTCAGCTCCCCGACGACATCGGAATTCTGGTGCCAAAAGGCGCCTACATCATCATGCAGGTGCATTACAACCTCGCCGCGGTGGACACACCGTCGCCCGATCAGACCCGCGTGGGACTTTACTTCCACGCGAATCCGCCCCGGAACCGTCTTCTGACGTTTCCGCTGCTGAACGATCAGTTCACGCTGGAGCCCGGCGCGGTTGGCAAGGAGGTGGAGGCCACGCTCCGGCTGGATTTTGCGGCGCTGGGACTGTCGCTACCGAATTCTCTGTTTCCCACCCTTTCCGCGATCCGCGTGGGACCGCACATGCACCAGCTCGGCCGCAGGATCGGCGTGGACTTGACGCAGCCGGACGGCACTGTGGTCCCGCTCATTCAAATCGACGATTGGGATTTTCACTGGCAGGGTCTCTACGACTACGTCGCGCCTGTGCCGCTGCCCACCGGTTCGACCATCAAGCTGACCTGCGTGTTCGACAACACTACCGACCGCACGATCCATTGGGGCGAGAGCACGCAGGACGAAATGTGTCTGGCCTACGTCGGTTTTATTGCGGAAGGAGGAGTGGCGGGGGTGCTGTTCGGGAACTAGACCCGCACGCCGCCCCAAACGCTTCCCTCGCGGAGCGCCATGTTCGCCAGAGTTCCCCGGCGGCCCCGGGGATCCAGCTCCACGGCCCGCCTGAAGTGTTGGTTGGCCGACGTCAGGTGGCCAAGAGCTTGCATCGCCATTCCCGCGCGGTAATGTGTCGCCGCCAGATCGGGCAGACAATCCTTATTGGTGGCTTTCAGCGCGTTTTCAATTGCCAGTGCCGCCTCCGAGGAGCGGCCGAGGCGCGCGAGCGCCCAGGCCTTGAGCGCCCAGTAATCGTCCTGCGGCGCGCCATTGAGCTTTCGCTTGTGCCAGGAGAGGCCGGAGAAATCGACAATCTCTTCCACGCGTGCCAGGGCCTCCTCCGGGTTCTTCTCCTGGCGCAGCAGCATCTCGGCCAAACCGCGGTACGGACGGTGGAGCCAGGGGAAAGCATGCAGAGCGGCTTCGTAGCTGCGCGAGGCTTCCTCGTAACGGCCCTGCTCCATCAGCGCGTCTCCCAGGTACTCCAGCGCGGAACCGTAACTCTCACGGGCTTGCGAGCTGGCCAAGGACCGCCGCAGCGTAACCTCGGCTTCGCGGTAGCGCCCGGCGAGCAGGAGCATGTGGCCGGACATTCTCAACGCTTCCATGCTCGAAGGGTTGTAGAAGTAGAACCAGCGGATAAGCTTCAGCGCGCCATCGTAATCGCCGCGGCGCGTCGCCCGGTTCATGAGATTCAACATCAGCGCGTGGTAGGCGATCGGCACCCCCACCAGGATCCAGAAAAAGTACCCGCGCAGAAATCTCAGCATCGGCAGCCGGTCGGCATTGAAAAACAGGAGCACAAGCAACCCGCCCAATACCGCTTTCCAGGATCTGCCCCAGTCATAACTTGACGGCGCGCCGGGTCCGATCGGGTCGGACGGTCTTGGCCTCCGCTTCACCAGCGATTGCTGGAACGTGACAACCAAATAAATCGCTGCCCCCAGGACAGGGATGGCCCAGAGGGGCGCCTGCGGCCAGAACCGCCGCAAGAGGAAATACGCCACGATGGCTCCGATGAACTCGACGACCGCCAGGACTCCGGACCGGGCCAGCCTGCCGGCCCCTTGCTCGAGTTCCTCCGGGACCTCTCCCGTGGCATGCTCGACAGCTTGGGTAACGAGTTGATGCTGCTCCAGCCGCCGGCGCTTCAGCCGGCGGAAAAACCAGATGATCGCAACCACGACCGCCAGCCCCATCACGACCGAGAAATAAAAGACCGCCTGCAAGGAACCCGACGAAGGCGAACCAATCACCCACAGCGCTCCATCGGGACCAGCAGCGACGTTGGCGATGCCTGCGACTCCGCCGCCGGGCAGAGGGAGCGGGCGCCAGAGCGTGCCGTCGAATTCGAGAAGTCCCGTGGTGGCGGCGAACCAGGTGCGGCCTCGCGCCGACGCTACGTCGCGAACCCAGGCGTGGTCCGTCAGTCCGGTCCGGTCCGGTGCGTAAGCGGTCCAGTCTTTTCCGTTTGTCGAAACCGAGCGCAGCCCGGAGAAGTCCCAGAGCCACAGCCGGTCTCCGGTTTCTCCGACCAGTTGCGCATCCGTGAGATGGTCTGTCCCTTCCGTGACCGGTGTCCAGCCTGCACCGTCCCATCGCCAGATCCCGTGCCATCCCAGCCACACCGTGCCGTCTGAAGTGCGCGCAAGTTTGGGCGTGCCTGAGGCCGGATGATCTGTCCAAGCCCGGCTCCACCACTGGCGTCCACTGAAGAGGAAGAGCGTGCCGCCGGGGTCGATCACCCATGCCTGACCGTCTCCGGCCACCATGGAAGCGCCTGGGCTTGCGACAACTTCCGGGTAGAGTTGCCAGTTGGGGCCGTTCCAATGCACCACGCCTTCGTGGGTCGACGCCCAGAGTTGTTCTCCATCCAGCGCGAAGCCGGTCACGTAACTTGTTTTCGTGCCGAAATCGGCGCTCCCGTAATGGTTCCATCTGGCGCCGTCCCAGCGGCTCAAACGGCCGAAAGTGAGCGCCCAGACCATGCCGCCGCTCGAGACCCGGAGCGTATCGGGAAACCCCGCTAACGCGGGGAGCCGCTGCCAGCCGCTCTCGGTTCGGTGGAAGATGAGGATGCTGCCGGCGGCGCGTGACGCCATCCATTTCACCCCTCCAAAAAGGGCAGCCACCAGGAGCGCCAACACGACTACGGGTGTCAGCAGCGAACGGCTCGGCGCGGATTTCTCAGGGTTGGGAAGCAACGGGTAATAGATCGGACAAATTTCCCGATTGCTTTAGTTTGGCCTGGCGGCTCTGTGACGGTATAACTCGCGTTATACTCGGATCATGAAGACCGCTGTGTCGGTCCCCGATGACCTGTTTCGCT
>JBGPLI010000033.1:0-33781 GCA_041486445.1 Bryobacteraceae bacterium | reverse complement strand
CCGGCGACGCGTCGAGCACCACATCCATCGCCGCGTGGGAGCCCTGGAAGTCCGGCACCAGCACCTCGACGCCGCATCCCTGGACCCGCTCGCGGATGGCCCGGATGGTGAGCGCGAACAGCTCTGCGCCGCCGTCCTTGCGGTCGTCGCGATTCACGCTGGTGATCACGGCGAACTTCAACCCCAACGTCGCGCAGGCCTCGGCGACCCGGCGAGGCTCGTCGTAATCCACCGCCAGCGGCCGCCCTTTTTGCACGGCGCAGAATCCGCACCGCCGGGTGCAGACGTTGCCCAGGATCATGAACGTCGCCGCCCGCCGGTTCCAGCAGTCCCCGATGTTCGGGCAGGCCGCGCTCTCGCACACCGTGTGCAGCTCCAAGCGCTCCACCAGGCTCTTCAGATCGCGGAAATTTTCTCCCACCGGTGCGGGCGCGCGCAGCCACTTCGGGCGCGGTGTCGCGGAAGGCTCAATCGTGACCAGCAATCACTTTGATTGTATCAACCGCTCGATTCGCGTCTCGAGAATTCGCGATTCGTCGAAATTTGCCGCGCGGCGGTAGAACCCCGGCGACATCTCGAACGCACGCCTCGGCACGAAGCCGATCAACTCGCTCGAAGCCACCCTGGTCCCCCGTCGCTCCGCCTCCCGCTCCACGCTTTCAAACAGCCGCTCCACCGGGATCTCCGCGAAATTCGTCAGGTTCATCGACACTTGCGCGCGGTCTCGCGACGCCAGGTGCAGTCCCATCGCCTTCACATGCCGGAATCCGCCGGACGATTCGCGGACCGCCCGCGCGATCGCCCGCGCCGCCGCCGCATCGCGAGTCGCCAGGTTAATGTTGTAGGCGATCAGAAATCCGCGCGCGCCCACCATGGACGCTCCTGCGGTGGGATGCGCCGCAACGTCGCCAATGTCCGGCGGACCCCCATCGAAGCCTTTGCGGCGTACTTTCTCCAGCCTCTTCCGCCAGGCCGTCCTCGCCGCGGCTTCATAAAAGTACACCGGAACGCCGTAGCGCTGCCAGATTTCGGCTCCAGTCCGATGCGCGGTGTCCACGCATTGCTCCATCGTCGCGCCCTCCAGCGGAACGAACGGAATCACGTCGGCCGCGCCCACTCGCGGATGAACTCCTTTGTGCAGGCTCAGGTCGATCAACTCCGCCGCCTTCCCCGCGCCGCGGATCGCGCCTTCCCTCACCGCCTCCGGCTCGCCCGCGAACGTCACCACGCTGCGATTGTGATCGGCGTCCGATTCCCAGCCGAGCACCAGCACGCCCGGCGCGCTCCCGATCGCCTCCACAATCGCCCGCATTTTGGCCGCGTCGCTGCCCTCGGAATAGTTGGGGACGCATTCGATCACGGCTGTACGATCATAAGGAGTGCCGCCGCGCCCTCGCAACCTCAAGACCTTGGATCGAGTGCTCTCCAAGGCCGGCCTCGGCTCGCGGACCGACGCACGGAGCTGGATCGGCGCGGGCCGCGTGGCGGTGAACGGCAAGCCCGTCCGCACGCCGGATTTCTGGGTGGACCTCGATCGCGACCGCGTCGCCTTCGACGGCCGCCCCCTCGCCTCTGCACGCAAGCAGTACCTGTTGCTCTACAAGCCCAAGGGCTACCTGACCACCTACAAGGACCCCGAGGGCCGGCCCACCGTCTACGATCTCCTCCCCGAGGTCAAGGACTGGATTTTCCCCGTGGGGCGTCTCGATCAGGACACCACCGGCCTGCTCATTCTCACCAATGACGTGTCATTTGGCGATTACATCACCAGCCCCCGGTCGAAGGTCCCCAAAACCTATCTGGTGAAGACCTCGGCGCGGCTGAGCGACGAACAGCTCGACCGCTTGCGCCAGGGCGTCGAGCTTTCCGACGGGCCTACGCGCCCGGCCGTCGTCGAACGCATCCGCGATTCCGCCCGCTCCACGTTCTTCGAGATCACCATAACCGAGGGCCGCAACCGGCAGGTGCGAAGGATGGTGGAGGCGCTCGGCGCGAAGGTCCTCAAGCTCGTCCGCACCCGCCTAGGCTCCATCGAAATCGGCAAGCTCGAAATCGGAAAATACCGCGATCTGTCCAAGGCGGAAGTGAAACTCCTGAGCGGCCGCTGATGGTACAATTCTCGATCAGGAAGGGAGCACCTCCGTGACAACTCGCTCGGGCGTAATTCTGGCGTTCTTGGGGATAGGGGCGCTCTGCGCCGCCCAGGATTTTCGAGGCGTCGAAATCACCAAGACCATGGAGAAAATCGAGCAAATGCGGCGCGAGGGCAAGCCCATCCCGCCGGCGCCGCGGTTGCCCGATGGCCATCCCGACCTTGGCAACTCCGCCGGCTCCTGGTTCGGTCCGACTCTCGGCGACATGTCCGGCCACGGCCTCGGCACTAGCTCCCTCGTCCCCGGGCTCCCCCCTGGAGAAGCGATGCCAGAGGGAGTGGTCGAGGTCCCTTTCCTTCCCTGGGCCAAGAAGGTTTATGAGGAGCGCCAGGCGACCATCGCCAAGGACGATCCTGAGGTGCTCTGTGTTCCTCCCGGCATTCCGCGCGCCAACGGGATCGCTTTCCCGTTTCAGATTTACCAATTGCCGGACCGCATCGTCTTCCTTTTCGAGAAACTAAACCTGTGGCGCGTCGTGTATATGGACGGACGCAAACACACGCCAGCGGACAAATTGAATCTGAGCTCTTTCGGAGAAGGTATCGGCCACTGGGAGGGAGACACTCTGGTGATCGATGTCGTCGGACAAACCGACCAGAGCTGGATCGACTCGGCCGGCCATCCCAAGACCGAAAAGATCCACGTCGTCGAGCGCTGGCGCCGTCCGAACCCTCAGATCCTGCATTACGAGGCCACCATCGACGACCCGGGAGCGTATTCCGGGTCCTGGAGCACAAGCTGGAACATGCTGTTCAAGCCCGGCTCCGAGTTGCTCGACTATAGCTGTGTGAACAACCCCGACCCAAAACACATGGTGGGCAAGTAGGAGAGAAGAAACACCGTGACTACTCGCTTGGCTGTCGGGGTGAGCCTCGCATCACTCGCTTTTTTGGCGTCCCTCCCGCCGTGCACCGCTCAGGATTTTCGAGGTGTCGAGCTCGACCGGGTGATGGCGCAGCTCGAACAAATGCGGCGCGAGGGCAAACCCATCCCACCGCCGCCGCGGCTGCCGGACGGCCGTCCCGACCTCGGTAACGCGACCGGTTCCTGGTTCGGTCCGACCATTGGCGACATGTCCGGCCACGGCCGCGGAACCAGCAACAACGTGGGCGGGCTCGCCGGAGAAGCGATGCCGGAGGGAGTGGTCGAGGTCCCTTTCCTTCCCTGGGCCCAAAAGGCCTATGACCAGCGCCAGGCCACCATCGCCAAAGACGATCCCGAGGCATTCTGCGTTCCGCCCGGGATTCCGCGCACCAACGCCATCGCGTTTCCATTTCAGATTTATCAACACCCGGACCGCATCATCTTCCTCTACGAGAAACTCAACGTGTGGCGAATCGTCTGGATGGACGGACGCAAACACACGCCCCCGGACAAACTGAACCCGAGCTTCTACGGAGAGAGTATCGGCCACTGGGAGGGAGACACTCTGGTGATCGATGTCGTCGGGCAAAACGACCTGAGCTGGATCGACTCGGCCGGCCATCCCAAGACGGATAAGGTCCACGTCACCGAACGCTGGCAACGTAGGAACCAGCAGATTCTGCACTACGAAGCCACCATCGACGATCCCGGCGCCTATTCCAGGCCTTGGACCACGCGTTGGAACATGTTGTTCAAACCCGGCGCGGAGTTGATGGACTACCTGTGCGCGAATAACCCGGACCCCCAGCATATGGTCGGCAAATAGCCTGAGTCCGGGTGAGGTACAATTCTCCCTCAGGAGAGGAGAACCAGCGTGACAACTCGCTTGACTGCTGGCGCGAGCCTCGTATCACTCGCTTTCTGGGGCATGAGCGCTCCATGCGCCGCCCAGGATTTTGGCGGACGCGAGCTCAGAGAGGCGATGGCCAAAATCGAACAAATGCGCCGCGAGGGCAAGCCCATCCCGCCCGCGCCCCGCTTGAAGGATGGCCACATCGACCTGGGTAACGAGGCCGGCTCCTGGTGGGCTCCCAACATCGGCGATATGGCCGGCGCCGACAAGGGCACCGGCGGCCAGATCGCGGGCGCGGGCGGCGGCGCCAAGCCGGAAAAAACGGTCGAGGTCGCGTTCCTTCCCTGGGCCAGGAAAGCCTTCGACGAGCGCCAGGCGAACCTCGCCAAAGACGATCCCGAGGCGTGGTGCCTTCCACCGGGGAGTCCGCGCGTCGCTGGCACTGCCTTTCCCTTCGAGATTCATCAAATGTCCAACCGCATCGTCTTCCTCTACGAGAAACTCAACTTGTGGAACATCGTGTGGATGGACGGGCGTCAGCATAAACCGCTGGACAAACTGAATCCGACCTTCTATGGAGAAAGTATCGGCCACTGGGACGGAGACACCCTGGTCGTCGACATCATCGGACAAAACGAGCTGAGCTGGGTTGACTCCGCCGGCCACCCCAAAACGGAAAAGCTCCACCTGGTGGAGCGCTGGACGCGTGTGAATCAGCAGATCATGCACTACGAAGTCACCATCGACGATCCCGGCGCGTATTCGAAGCCCTGGACCTCGAGCTGGAACATGCTGTTCCATCCTGGCGCGGAGCTGCTCGACTACATCTGCGTGAACAATCCCGACCCGCAGCACATGGTTGGCAAGTAACCTATGAAGACCGCTTTGATCATCGCCACCGCCCTGGGCCTCTACGCTCAGAGCGCCCCGCCCGCCCGTCTGGAACCTCCCGTTCCAACCGGTCCCCCGATCAATTCGGCGCCCAATCCTTATCGCACCATGACTGGATGGCTGCAATTGCCCGCCGGAAGGGTGCTCGGCTCCACCGGCGGAGTGGCGATCGATAAACGCGGCCACATCTGGGTCGCCGAAAGATGCGGTGGCGCGGGTTTCGTCGCCGACTGCGGCAGCTCCAAGCTCGACCCGATCTTCGAGTTCGACTCCACCGGCAAAGTCCTGCACAATTTCGGCAGTGGACTGCTCGTATTCCCGCACGGCATCGGCGTCGACGCCGATCAAAACGTGTGGGTCACCGATGGCCGCGCCAAGGACGGCAAGGGTCATCAGGTCTTCAAATTTTCTCCCGAAGGAAAGCTTCTGATGACGCTCGGCGCGCCGGGAGGAGGAGATGGTCCGAAAGGCTTCATTCAGCCCAACGCCGTCGCCTTCGCTCCCAACGGCGATATCTTCATCGCGTCGGGGCATGGCGAACCGGCCGCCAACCGGATCGTGAAATTTTCGAAAGACGGCAAGTACATCAAGGAGTGGGGCAAGAAAGGTTCGGCGCCGGGCGAATTCGACATCCCCCATTGCCTGGCCTTCGATTCCAAGGGCCGCCTGCTGGTCGGCGACCGCAACAACAACCGCATCCAGGTTTTCGATCAGGACGGAAAGTTCATCGAGCAGTTCACGCAGTTCAGCCGCCCCAGCGGGATCGCGGTCGATAAAAACGACGTCATCTACGTGGCCGATTCCGAGTCCGAGTCCGTGTCGCGGAACCACTGGGGATGGAAGCGCGGCATCCGCGTCGGAAGCCTCAAGGATGGCAAGATCGCCGCGTTCATCCCCGACCCTCTGGAGGTCAGCCAGACCACCAGCGCGGCCGAAGGCATCGCCATCGATTCCAAGGGCGTCGTCTATGGCGCCGAGGTCGTCCCGAACGATCTGAAAAAGTACGTCAAGAAGTAGTGTGCCCACCCGGTGGCTGACGGCGCTGTCGCGCTACTTCCGCCGCCGCCGCATGGAGCGTTTCGCTCGCGAATTCCACGTGACCGCGGACACCCGCATCCTCGACGTCGGCGGCAGCCCCGACTATTGGCGGATGCTCCCCACCCCGCCCCGCGTAACGTTGCTCAACATGCCCCGCGCCCGCGAAGAACTCGACAGCGCCCTCCACTGGGTCGCGGGCGATGGCCGCTCTCTGCCTTTTCGCGACGCCTCCTTCGAGATCGTCTTCAGCAACTCCGTCATCGAGCACGTGGGCGATGCCGCCAGCCAGCGCCAGTTCGCGCGCGAAGTCTCCCGCGTGGGACGCTCGTATTGGGTCCAGACGCCCAACCGCCGGTTCCCCGTCGAATCCCACTTGCTCACGCCGTTCATCCACCTGCTGCCGCGATCCTGGCAGCGCGCCATCGTGCCTCGTTTCACGGTCTGGAGCGCGCTCGCGCGCGTTTCGCCGGACCGCCGCCGCTTCTACCTGGAGCATTACCTCAACGACATCCGCCTGCTCACGCCTCGCGAAATGCAGACTCTGTTTCCGGATTCGCGCGTCATCCGCGAGCGCTTCCTCGGCCTGACCAAATCGCTGGTCGCGGTCAAGCGTGCATAGCGGCTGGCGTTATTTCCACGCCGAGTAAACCGGCTTGCCGATCAGGAACGCCGGATCCGCACCCGCCTGCGGCCGGTATTTCTGCATGCGTCCGTTGTCCACTTCGGCCGTGTAGAAATTGCCGTCCTGGTCCACGTTGGTCCCGTGCACCCCCCACATCGCGCCCGGAGCATCGCCCCACGTTCCCCACGCGTAGAGGAAATGCCCGGCCAAATCGTACTTCAGCGCCTTGGACGATCCGCGGTCGAAGGCCCACAGGTTTCGATCCGCGCCGATGTAGATCACGTGAATTTCCGACGGCTCCGGACCGAAGCTCCACTCGAAAAGATATTTCCCGTTCTCGTCGAAAACCTGCACGCGGTGATTGTCCCGGTCATTCACGAAAACGCGCCGCGTTTGCGGATCGACCGCGATCCCGTGCACATTGTTCATGTAGCCGGGACGCTTCTCATTCGGAGGCGTGCCCTTCTGTCCCCAGTCGAGCAGGAACTTGCCGTCCTTGTCGAATTTCGCGACGCGCGTGCCGTTGTAGCCGTCCGATACGAACATCGTGCCGTCGGGCAGCCACGTCATGAACGTCGGCCGGTTGAAGTGCGTGCCGTCGGCGCCCTTCACGCCGGGCGTGCCGATGGTTTGCACCAGTTGCTTCCCATCGTTGGTGAACTTGTACAGCGCGTGCGCGTGATCGTCGATCACCCAGACGTGTTTTTCCGGATCGTACGGATTGATCGTAATGAAGTGCGGCAGCTTGAACAGCTTGTCCCACTGGGTCCACCGCTCGACGATGTTGCCTTCAGCGTCGGCCACCACCAGGCAGTTCTCCCACTTCGCGTCCACGCCCACCTGGCCCTTCCACAGCTTCACCGAATCTTCCGGCGCGATCCCGGACGTCCCCGGTCCCGGCAGTGCGGACTGCGTCGCGTCGCGCCACGGCAGGCGGTTGATAGGGAACTGCACGCTCGGGCCGAATTCGGCAATCAGCTTGGTCGGCGGCCTGCGCAGGCTCGGCAGCTCGCCCCGGAACAGCATGAAGACCCGGTTCGGGCTCTCCGCGAAAATGCTTTCCGCCGCGCCCCAGGTCCATTTTTCGTTTCCGGGCACGGTGCTGATGTCTTTCGGCCATCCCTTCACCACGTCGTAGGCGCCGAAGATGTCCTGGCCCCCGACCGCGCCCGGAACGGTCGCAAAGCCCACGCCGGGCTGCGACTGAACGCTCGCCGGCCTCAGCCACCAGGCCAGGCCGATCGCGCAAACAATAACGACGATTGCAACTCTGCGCATGGAATCCCCCCTCGAAGAGTCTATCTGAACCACGACCGTACGGTCACGGCTCGGAAGTTCTTTCTGAACCGCGCGCGTTAGCGAGCGGAGTAGTCTGTATAGATGTCACGGGTCGATTCGAGGATTGACCGGCGGCGAATAAAGTTCTCATCCTGTTCGACCGAACGGCGCGTCAGCAGATCAACCTCGCAACCGAGGAGGTCTTCGATCTCCTTATGGAGTTCGAAAAGGTCGATATCGCTTCCGGAGTGTGGCTCGCCGCGCGCAAGGGAACCGAACACTTCAAGCCGCGCAATTCCGTGACGCCGACAGAAGGGGGCGAGCCTGGACTTGATCTCATCCAGCGTTGGCGGAAGGACTCCGTTCGGCGCCACCATATTCGAGCCTCCACATACAAACATAGCGCAAGATGCGGGATCGCCTTGCGTGCCGGCGCGTGACCGCTGCTGACACCGAACCACGAGCGGAGCGAGTGGGTCGCGGCTCGTGCGATAACGTTGGGGGACCCGCTCGCTCGCCGCTCGCGGTTCGGTAGCCGCAGCTTGGCAGCCACGAAATTGACAGGAAGGGCGGAGTCTACGAGAATGGAGTTGCCCACCCGATCGTGCGGATGTGGCGGAATTGGCAGACGCGCATGGTTCAGGTCCATGTTCTCGCAAGGGAGTGGAGGTTCAAGTCCTCTCATCCGCACCAACTCAGATGCCACCCCCGGGGTCACGCATTCGGATTCCAGATGTCCCAGTGCCACTTCCAGCGCCCGTCCTCCTGCCGCCAATAGACGACGTACTTCGCCTCGATCTGCGCCGTGGATTGTCCCGGCGGCGCGACAGTCAGTAGCGCGCGCCCAAGTTCGACGATCCCATCGCCGGACGGGACGACGTCGACCGAGTTGAGGACGCCGGACTGCGCATTGGCCGACTGGATGAAGTCCCTCCAGAATTTTTTGATGGCTTCGCGTCCGGCGATCATGGGAGCGCCGGGAGGAAGAATACGCGCGTCCGCGGTATAAACCTCATCGAGAGCGGCGAAGTTTCGTCTCCCCACGACCTCCCGGCTGAAGAGGTCGTTGACGGAAGCCATCACGTTTTTGATTTCGTCGAGAGAAGCTGGCCGTTGGGGTTGGGATGCCATGACCGGCGAGTGTAGCATAGGGCCTGCAAACCCGTTGATAACCGGCGCCGGATATGCCACCTTAAGTGAAAACCCCGAGGCAGTTCTAAGGTGTTTGCCGGGTAGCATTTGATCGCCTTCCACCGTACCATGGGGCGATGTCATGGTCCGATGACACTCGCTGCCTGTATTGCGACGGCAGATTGCCCTTGTACCGCAAACTCACCAACGGGCAATTCTGCTCGGCGGCGCACGGCAAAGCGTATTGGCAGGAGCAGGAGCGTCTGGCCGTGGAACGTCTGCACCAGACGCATAGCACGCTGCGGGCCTATGGTCCGGCGGCTGCACTCGGGCAACCGGAACCTCCGCAACCCCACACGGCCCCGATGCAACTGGCGCGGCCCGAGGCGGCTTCACCCCACGTCGCCGGCTTAGGCGATGTGAAAGCGCTGGATTCGGGAGTAGACCTGGAGCGTCCCTGGTGGATGCCGCTGGTCAACACCGACCAAGTTCCCAGCCCGGGTTTCTTACATAAGTTCACGCCTCCGACGCCCCAATGGAACTGGAATTCTGCGGCAACGAGTGAACCGGAGCCGCTCGAATGGGTGACGGCGCAGTCGCTCAGCTTGCCCTCCAGCGGTTTCGCCACGGACTGGCCGGGCGAGATCGCCCCCGCGCCCGTAGCAGTGGAGACGATGCCCATCGCCGGACCGGTCCCACTTGTGGCCGGGAACTTCAAGCCCGGAACGTGGGAGCCGATCGCGAAAGGAGACATCGTTCCTGCCGCCAGCAACATGGTTCCGCTGGTTGATCTCGCGCTCGACGCCGCGCCGCAGACCGAAGAGTTGCAACCGGCGCCCGAACCGGCCGGCGAGCAAGTCCCGTTTTCGGAAAAGCTCTTCACGCTTCCGCGCATCGGCATTCGTGACAGCGGCATCGCCCGCGTAGCTGCACCGCTGCCCGCCGCAATCGCACCAAGCCCGCAAATTCCCACGGGACTTCAGACCATGGCCGCGCCCGCCGGGCCGGCGCCGGCCAGTCTGTGCCGCCTTCCTTTGGGTGGCGCTCCGCTGGTGCACGGCATCTGGAGCGACAACCTCCGCGCGCTGGACTTACAGGCGGAATTCGGGGTCCCGCAGTTGACGCTCACCATGCCGGCCCTGTGTCCCCGGTTGAAGCTCGCGCCCGGCACGAGGTATGCGATGGAAACGCGCGGCGGCAGCGCCGTGCCCGGCGGCATCGAGCCGGCGGATTTTTCGGGGACCGCTCCCGAGGTGGTTCTTCCGCCTCCGGCCGAAGCCGCCAGCGAAGCCGCGGGACCCAAGCCAGCCGGGCTTGTGCCGCTGGCCTGCACGGCAGAAGCGAGCCAGCCATCCCCAGACATGACGCCGGCCGCGAGAGTGTTCGCGATTCCGCAACCACCCGCCACCGAGCCGCTCAACCCTGTCTCGCGTCTGGAGCCAATGGACGACAAGCCCGCGTCCGATTATCTCGCCGGGTCCGAGCTGCGCCGGCGCTTCCTGCCGCATCTGGACGTGCATGCGCCCGACGCGGCGCGGATGTGGCAGCAGGCCGCCGGATTCTGGAAGCACGCCCCGCGCGATTTCAAAGTGCTGGTGTTCGCGATTCCCGTCCTGCTCGGTCTGGCCTTGCATCCGTCCCTGCCCAAGGTTCGCGTGAGTGCGCCCGCCGCTGCCGGCGGCTTTCAGCGCAACCTCCAGCGCGGCTTGAGCGAGCGGTGGATGAACGTGCGGCAGAGCATGCTGGACCGCGCCGCCATCGCGCTCGACGAGGATTTCCGCTCGGGTCTGGACGAGTGGGCCACGCGCGGCGACCTGGACGCTTCCTGGTCTTTCGATGCCAGCGGGTTCGTCAGGCCGGGGCCGCTGGCGCTGTATCGCCCCTCCCTCAGCCTTACCGATTATCAGATGCAGTTCCTGGGCGTGATTGACAAGAAGGCGCTGAGCTGGGTGGCGCGAGCGGAGGACTTCGACGACTATTACGTGATCAAACTGGTGGTGCTCAAGCCGGGTCCGGTGCCCACCATCGGGATGACGCGATACGCCGTGATCGGCGGCAAGGCGCAGGATCGCTCCGACGCGATCGTCCCCATCACGGCCCGCAACGATATGCTGTACCGCGTGAACCTGGACATTCGGGGCGACGACTTCTCTCTGGCCGTGCAGGGCCAGATGGTCGATAGCTGGTCCGAGCCGCGACTCAAGCGCGGCGGCATCGGTTTCTTCGCCGCGCGAGGCGAGGAGAGCCGCGTGCGCTGGGTTCAGGTGACGCATCAGTACGACATGCTGGGACGGCTGTGCGCCTACCTGGCGCCGTACAATATTCCAACCACGAATGGGAGCTGGTAATCATGAGTGCACGTAAGAATGCGACAGAGGCGCCCCCCGCGGCCCCTCCCACGAATGGAACCTCGGCGTCGGCCGCGCTGGCCCGCTCGGTTTCACTGCACCTGGAAGGCAAGACCAAGGAGGCGCTCCGCGAGCTGAACACCGCCATCGAGAGCGGCGAGGAGACCACCGGTGTGTTTGCCGCCAAAGGCCACATCCAGTTCGAGCTCGAGCAATACGAGGACGCCATCAAGACCTACGGGCGTCTGCTCGGCCTGGCGCCGCGCCACGCCACGGCCAACTTCAACCTCGGCATCTGCTACGAGAAACTCGGCCGCTGGCAGGAAGCGAGCGATGCCTTCCAGAAGGCGCTTGAAACCGATCCGCAGCGGGTGGAGGCGAACCTGGGACTCGGCATCTGCCTGCTCCACCAGGAGAAGCCCGAGCCGGCGATCGCCTGTTTCGAAAAAGTTTTGGCGCGCCAGCCCGAACAGGAAACCGCGCTGTTCGGCAAGGCCGTCTCCCAGCAGCTGCTCTGGAAGTTCGACGAAGCCACGGCCGGCTATCTCCGGCTTCTCGAAAAGAATCCGCAATCGGAAGAATGCCTGGTGAACCTGATCACCATCGGCATGGCGCGCAAGGATCACCCCACCATCCAGCAATACGCCGAGCGGCTGCTGGCGATTCGGCCGTTCTCGCAGGCCGCCCTGGAGGGTCTGGCCACCTGTGCGTTCCACTCCAACGAGTATGAAGCGGCGTCGCGCTACTGCGCCAAGCTGGTCGAGTTCACGCCCGATCATTTCGAGCGCTGGTTCAACCTCGGCGTAGCCGAGCAGAAGTGCGGACGCCTGCAGGAAGCCGCCAAGGCTTACGCCGAGGGCGTGCGCATTCGTCCCGACGCCAAGCAGGCTCACGTCAACCTCGGTATCGTCCGCCAGGAGCTGGGCGAGCTCAAGCTGGCGCGCGAATCCTATGAGCGGGCGCTGCAGATCGCGCCGGATCTGGCCGACGTCATCTACAACCTGGCCAGCGTGCTCGAGCAGCAGGGCGAGAAGGAAGAAGCCGAGCGCTTGTACGTGAAACTGCTCGCGCGCAATCCCGAGTGGGAGGACGCCTGGTTCCGTCTGGGCTTCCTGCGCCTCCAGCGGGCCGATTATCGCGGCGCCGGCGAGGCGTTCCAGGCGTGCGTCCGCAAACGCACTCCGTGGCCGGAAGCCCACCTGAACCTGGGCCTGGCCTGCTGGAACCTGGGCGACCACGAGGGCGCGGCCAAAGCCTTCGAGAGCGCGCTCGAAGGCGACCCCAATTCCATCGACGCGCTGCGCGGGCTGGCGGCCCTGGCCGTCGAGCGCGAGGATCTGGACAAGGCGCTCGACCTGCAAGCCAAGCTGATCGAGTTCGGCGAGCGCACACCGGAGCTGTTCTACAACACCGGTCTGCTGCTGCAACAATCCGGACAGGTGGAGGATGCCATCCGCTTGTACCAGGAGGCCCTCACCGAGCGGCC
Source organism: Bryobacteraceae bacterium (assembly GCA_041486445.1). Taxonomy (GTDB): domain Bacteria; phylum Acidobacteriota; class Terriglobia; order Bryobacterales; family Bryobacteraceae; genus Palsa-187. Next base: position 21,117 of record JBGPLI010000033.1, on the reverse strand, counting down.
CAATTTCCCCGAGGCGCTGCTCAACCTGGGTCACGCGCTCAAATCGCGCGGTCAGGTGGACGAAGCGCGCGACTGCTGGCGCCAGGCGCTGGAGCAGAAGCCCGATCTCGCCACCGGCTATTTCGAGCAGTAGCTCCAGGCAGGCGACAAGATCGCCTGCCCCACGTTTGCGCGACGGGCTTATACTAATACAGGATGTTTCCGTTCGCCGACGCCCCGCTGAACCTTGCCTGGGCGGGCGTGTGTCTGGCCGCGTTCGCCTGGTTCCTCGCGTTCGAGCGCGGGCGAGCCTTGGGGAGCAGGCGCGCGCTGCGATACCGCGCCATCGCTCTCAGTCTTGCGCTGGTTTCGCTGTTCCCGTGCGTCTCCGCCAGTGACGATTCGGTCCGGCTGCAATTTTTCGGCTCCGGCGCTACGGTGCCGGACACGCCCGGCCATCGTCCCACGCCGGGGAGTCCTCCGCCCGACAAGAAGACCCTCGGCACGCTCGTGCGGCTTCTCGAGGCGCTCGAATCGGTTCAGATCGCCGTTTCCCTGGTTCTGAGCGTGATTCTGTGCGCGGTCTCGCTCGCACTGATCGAACGCCACCGGAGCCTGGAACGATTTCTGCCCGCGCGCGCCGGCCGCGCTCCGCCGCTTCCCGCCTGATCCGCTCTCCTAAAAAACAAATTGCAGTGAAATTGTAGTGGAGGAAGAAGCATGCCACGCCTTCACCGGCGGGCGCTCGCCGGCTTCCTTTTCATGGCGGGCGCCGCGCAGGCGCAGACGACTTTGACCTGGGAGCAAGTTCGCGAGCGTTTCCGAGCGAACAATCCGACCCTCGCGGCAGGCCGCCTGGCCATTGACGAGGCGCGGGCGACTGAAATCACGGCCTATCTCCGTCCTAACCCCGAAATTACCGGCACGCTCGATCAGATCGATCCGTTCACACCGAACCCCTACCGCCCGTTCGCCAATACCCTTCCCTTCCTCTCCGGCAGCTACCTCCACGAACGCCAGCACAAGCGCGAGCTGCGGCGCGACAGCGCCCGCCAGGCCTCCGGCATCGCCGAATCCGCCTCCGCGGACCAGGAACGAAATCTTCTGCTCAACTTGCGGAACGCCTTCGTCGAAACCTTGCAGGCCAAAGCGGTGCTGCAACTCGCCCAGGAGAATCTCGCCTATTACGACCGCGTGCTCGAGGTGAACCGCAACCGTCGCCAGGCTGGCGACCTCTCGCAAGTGGACCTGGATCGCCTGGAGCTACTGCGGGTTCAGTTCGAAACCGACCTTCAGACCGCCACCGTGAACCTGCGGACCGCCAAGATCCAGCTATTGACGCTGGTGAACGATCGAACCCCGGTGGAGCAATTCGACGTGACCGGACCGTTCGACTTCGCCGGGCAGGTGATGCCACTCGGGGAATTCCGCCGGATCGCGCTCGACGCGCGGCCCGACCTGAAGGCAGCCATGCAGGCCGTCGAGAAGGCCTCGACCGATCACCGGCTCGCGATGGCGAACGGCTCGACCGATCCGACCTTCGGCGCGGACTTCGCGCGCAATCCTCCCATTCCTTCCTACTTCGGCGTCAGCGTCACCATTCCGATTCGCATCTTCGACCGCAACCAGGGAGAAAAGGTCCGCACCGAGCTCGATATTCGCCGCACCGAGCAGTTGCGCACCGCGAGCCAGGTGCAGGTGTTCGGCGACGTCGATTCCGCTTATGCGACTCTGACGAACAATCTGACGCTGCTCGGCGCCTACAGGTCGAGATACCTCCAGCAGGCTACCAGGGTCCGCGATACGATTTCGTTCGCGTATGAAAACGGCGGCGCGTCGCTGCTGGATTTCTTGAACGCGCAGCAGGAATATCGGAGCGTTCAGCTCAACTATTTGAATTTGGTCGGCTCCTATCTCATCGCCGCGAGCCAGTTGAATTTCGCGGTCGGCAGGGAGGTGATCCCGTGATCCGGTGCGCCATGCTTACGCTTTCCGCCGTTGTCGCGCTCGGCGCATTGTCCGCTTGTTCGCGCGGCGAGGCAGGCCTCAAGTCGAACGAGGCTCCCGCGACCATGGTCGAGGCCGCGCCGGATCTGAACGTGATCACCGTCGACCACCCCGAGCGATTCGCGCTCGCGACCGCGTCCTTGCGCCGCGAGTCTGAGCAACTCACGGCGAACGGAGTAGTGGCGCCCGACGTCAGCCGCAACGTCCCTGTGAACGTGCTCTCCTCGGGCCGCGTGGTGGAGCTGCGAGTGCGGCTCGGCGATACGGTCCAACAAGGCCAGCTTCTGCTCACGATGACCAGTCCCGATCTTTCCCAGGCCATCGCCGACTATCGAAAATTCCAGACCGGCGAAGCGCTGGCCAGGTCGCAACTGGACCGCGTGCAGCTCCTTCTCTCCCACGGAGCGGTGGCGCAGAAGGAGGTGGAAATCGCCCAGGACACCTACAACAAGGCCAGGGTGGACACGCAGACCGCGGCGGAGCGCATCCGGCTGCTGGGCGGCGATCTCGACCGCCTGTCGTCGTCGATCGATGTGCGCGCGCCTGTCGCCGGCACCATCGTCGAGCAGAACGTGACGGCCGCGGCGGGCGTCAAGTCGCTCGACAACTCGCCGAATCTGTTCACCATCGCGGATCTGTCGCGGGTGTGGGTGGTCGCCGACGTCTATGAGAACAACCTCGCGCAGGTTCACACGGGCGACCACGCCCGGATCGAATTGAACGCTTATCCGGGGCGCCTTTTTGAAGGCCAGATCGCCAACATCTCCGCGCTGCTCGATCCCAATACGCGCGCGGCCAAGGTGCGGATCGAGCTCGCCAACGAAAACGGATGGATGCGTCCGAATATGTTCGCGACGGTGCACTTCGTCTCGCAAGGCGCGCTCAGCCGGACCGTGGTCCCCTCGGGCGCGGTGTTGCGCCTCCAGGATCGCGACTGGGTGTTCGTGAAGCTGAACGACCGCCAGTTCCGGCGCACCGAGGTCCAGGCCGGGCCGGCCAATGGCGACGGCACCGGGCAGATCCTGAGCGGTCTGCGCGCCGGTGCGCAAGTGGTGGCGAACGCGCTCGAGTTCGACCGCGAAGCGCAGAACAGGGATTAGGGTGTGATTCAGGCCACCGTCGCATTCGCACTTCGGAACCGCTTCCTGGTACTCGCCGTTGGCGCCGTCCTACTGTTCTGGGGCGCGATCTCGTTCCGTTCGCTTCCGGTAGAGGCTTACCCGGACGTCGCCAACAACTACGTCCAGATCATCACGCAGTGGCCGGGCCGCGCGGCTGAAGAAGTGGAGCAACAGGTCACCATTCCGATCGAAGTCCAGATGAACGGATTGCCGAAGCTGATGGCGCTTCGCTCGGTTTCCCTGTTCGGCCTGTCCAGCCTGATGCTGATCTTCGACGACGATTCGAGCAACGACCTCAACCGTCAGAAGGTTCTCGAGAAGCTCTCGCAGGTGAACTTGCCCGCCGGTCTCCAGCCCACCCTCGGCGCCGACTTCAGCCCGGTCGGCCAGATTTACCTTTATACGCTCAAGAGCACGAATCCCACCTACGACGTGATGGAGCTGAAGGCGCTCCAGGATTGGGTGCTCACCAAGCAGTTGAAGTCCGTACCGGATGTGATCGACGTGGTGGTGTTCGGCGGCGTCACGCGCGAATACCAGGCGCAGGTGGACCCCAACAAGCTCATCTCCTACGGGCTGAGCATCGGCCAGGTGGAGCAGGCGCTCGCCAGCAACAATACCAACGCCGGCGGCAGCTTCATCGAGCGCGGCGCGCAGGCCATCAACGTCCGCGCGGTGGGATTGGTCGAGAACACCGGCGACATCGGCGCAACCGTGCTGAAGGTACAGAATGGCACGCCGGTGCGGGTCCGCGACGTCGCCTACGTCACGCAAGGTCCGAAGATCCGCCTCGGACAAATAGGCAAGGCGATTCATCGCGAGCAAGGCAGGGTGGTGGACGACAACGACGCCGTATCCGGCATGGCACTGCTGCGCAAGGGCGCGAACGCCGATACCGCGCTCACGGCGCTGCACGAGAAGATCGACTTCCTCAACAACCGCTTCCTTCCGCCCGGTGTCAAGATCGCTCCGCACCTGGACCGCAGCGACCTGGTCCACCTGACCACGCGCACGGTGCTCCGCAACCTGACCGAAGGAATCGTTCTGGTCGCCGTGATTCTGTTCGCGTTCCTGGGCAACTTCCGGGGCGCGCTGATTGTCACGCTGACGATTCCGTTTTCGCTCCTATTCGCGGCAATCTGCCTGGACCTGCGTCAGATTCCCGCCAACCTGCTTTCGCTCGGAGCGCTCGACTTCGGCATGATCGTCGAGGGCGCGGTGGTGATGGTAGAAAACATTGTGCGCCATCTTTCCGGCGGCACCGCCGGCGCCAACGAAACCGTGACGCGGAGAATCGGCAGCGCCGCTCACGAAGTCCAGCGCCCTGTGTTCTACGCCATCACCATCATCATCACGGCGTATCTCCCCATCTTCACGTTGCAGCGCGTGGAGGGCCGCCTGTTCAAGCCGATGGCCTGGACGGTCGCATTCGCGCTGCTGGGAGGGCTGTTGTTCTCAATGTTCCTGGCGCCGGTGCTCGCCAGCATCGTCTTCCCCCGAGGCACGCGCGAGTGGCACAACCCGGTGATGGCGCTCCTGATCAGGATGTACGGCGTCACGCTGGGCTGGGCCATTCGCTGGCGCTGGGCCACACTGGCCGTGTCCGTGCTGGCGCTGGGCGGCGCGTACGCGCTGAGCCGGACCATCGGGTCGGAATTCCTGCCGCACCTGGACGAAGGCGCCATCTGGGCCCGCGGCACGCTCGCGCCCAGCACGGGTCCGAGCGAGGGAGTCCGCATCGCCAGGGAGGCGCGCGTCGCCTTCGCGAAGTTTCCCGAGGTGACCCAGGTGGTGAGCCAGGTGGGGCGGCCCGACGACGGAACCGACACCACCGGCTTCTTCAACACCGAGTACTTTATCGATCTCAAGCCAAAACAGGAATGGCGGCCGATGTTCCATCAGGACAAGGATCGATTGATCGAGGCGTTGGGCGCCGAGGCCGCAAAATTTCCCGGAGTGAGCTGGAATTTCTCCCAGCCCATTGCCGACAACATGGAAGAGGCCGTCAGCGGCGTCAAGGGCGAGCTGGCGGTGAAGATTTTCGGCAGCGACCTGAAACTGCTCGAGCAGAAGGGCGACGAGATCCTCGGCGTGATGAGCCGGATTCGCGGCGTGGAGGGCCTGGGGATCTTCCGCGTGATCGGGCAGCCGAACCTGAACCTGGTGGTGAATCGGGCCAAGGCGGACCGCTTCGGCATCAACGTTTCCGACGTGCAGGACGCCATCGAGACCGCCGTCGGCGGCAAAGCCGTGTCGCAGGTGCTCAAGGGCGAAGAGCGCTACGATCTGGTGGTCCGCTATCAGCCGCAATACCGCAGCACGATCGAGCAGATCGAGGACATACGATTACTCGCGCCCTCGGGCGAGCGCGTCGCGCTGGGCCAGCTCTGCGACGTGAGCGTGAAGGACGGCGCGTCGGAGATCTATCGGGAAGGGAACTCCCGCTACGTGGCGATCAAGTACGGCGTGCGTGGGCGCGACCTGGGCAGCACGGTGGAGGAGGCGATCGCGTCGGTCGAGAAGAACGTGAAGCTTCCGCCGGGCTACCGGCTGGAATGGGCCGGAGAATACGAGTCGCAGAAGCGGTCCCAGCGAAGGCTGGCCATCATCATTCCTCTGACGCTGCTGCTGATTTTCATGATCCTCTATACCATGTTCACTTCGGTGAAGTGGGCGGCGCTGGTGCTGATCACGGTCGCCATGGCGCCGATCGGCGGCATCGTGGCGTTATATTTGACGGGCACCTACTTCAGCGTTTCCTCCGGCGTGGGCTTCCTGGCGCTGTTCGGCGTGTCGGTGCAGACGGGCGTCATTCTGGTGGAGTACATCAACCAGCTCCGGGCGCGCGGACATTCGATTCTCGACGCGGCCCGCCAGGGCGCCATTCTGCGATTCCGCCCGATCTTCATGACACTGCTGGTGGCATCGCTGGGATTACTCCCCATGGCGACTTCGCACGGCATTGGCTCGGACTCGCAGCGTCCGTTCGCGATCGTGATCGTGGGCGGACTGATGGCGGCGCTGGTGATCAGCGTGTTCCTGCTGCCGTCGCTGTACGTGTGGTTTGCCAGCGAGAAAGACGAGCTACCGGCGCCTGACGCGATGCCGGTTTAGTACTTTCCGATCAGTTTCACAAATCATTCTAAGGAGGCCTCCCGAGCCGCTCAATTAACCCCCACGACGAGGAGTCCGTTTTGGGTCCCGTAACGGCCGGGTCCGGTCCTCTACCGGCTAGATACGCCACGCGCACACGTCACAGGCCGGTGACTAGTACGACCCGTTCGGTGGGATCGGCCCTCTGACGGAGCGAGCGCCCGATCTCCTCGATTACAAGTTACGGCCGGCGGAGGGTGGCGCTGTGCGGGTGGAGGTGGTAAGTGGAAGAGGGGGTTGGAGAAGGAGATTTTGATATTGCCGTGATCGAGGATTTGCGGTGGCCTTCGCGAGCCTGGGGGTCGCGGACGGAGTCCGATTACGGAGGTGGGTGGGCGCCGAGCGATGGTGCGAAGAGACCAGCCAAGAGGACGTAAGGGCGGCTATCGAAAAGTAAACTGCCCCTCGTGACGTTCGACGTGATCGACATGCTGTAAAGCGTACTGCCACAGCCTTGCACTTTGCTAGGTCGACATGGTACAATGAACGCTTGACATTTTGATTGTTAGAGGTGTATCCCAAATTAGGCCGCGAGCTTGCTCGCGGCCTTTTTCCGTTTGGACCAAAATCCGTATGACAAAGGAGAAATGTAATGGCTAGTGTGAATCCATTTCAACCTGGAAGCATCGTATACGACTGCTTTGACTTCCTCTGGAACGTCTGGAGAACGTCGGCAGAAGTTGATGGCTTCTGGCAGACCCAGAACTGCGAGCATGCGCACCGCAGCACAGTGATGCGCATTTTCAGAAGAGAATGGAAAGAATTTGCGCCTGGTCGAGCAACTTGGCACTGGGATGAAGAGAACGGTCGAATGCGGATCAGAACCTAAAAGGTCACCGCGACGCAGCCTGGTGGCGGCACCCGTGCGCGAAGAGGTATCCGCCATGAAGCGCTCCGCGGCCGGCCATGCTTGAGCGCCGCTAAACCGAAGGTGGGGCAAGACCGTGGCGCAACGCGTCATCGTGTTGAGGCGCTGTGTTCTCTTGCGGCAGGCACGGGTAATCGCACCGGTCCCTTGAAACTCGCTATGAGCCGCTGACGTCTAAGTAGCAACACCTGTCAACTAGCAGAGCAGAACCAAGTAGACGCATAGGACGCACAGAGCGGCGCTGCTTGCGGTCTGTATTCGGAACACATCCCTGCGGGAGTCTGGTGGCTTCCCGAAAACGACAATTCGAAGAAAGATGTTCTTCCGGTCCCACCGGAAGAAGGGAGGAAAACGTGAAGCAAGTTTCTGCCAGGAAAGTACGGGTGATGTTGTATAGCCTTGGGCTACGCCGAGCCAGTCGGGGTGACGCGTCCGGCCACGAGGTCTGGACCGACGACAACGGGCGCACTTGCCGCCCGGTTCTCCGTACGAAATCGGTTGCCGTCGCGGTGCTTTACAGTCTGGGCCTTGAGATGGAATCAAAGGGGATCTGTTCGAGGCGGAAGTTCATGAGAATGGTCTGACTAAAGGGAGATGGTATGACAGAGCGCGACATGGAGAATCTGTTGTGGCAGTATCCAGAGAAGTTTTTCAACGAGCCACTGAAGAGATTTATGCAGCAGCCGACGACCCGCGTCGGTCGGGCTGATCTTGTTTTCATCGACGAGCGAGGTGCCTTTCTGGTGATGGAGTTGAAAAGGGGCAGGCTCAAGCGCAAAGTGATGACACAGATGCTAGATTACGAAAGTCACTACGCGTTGGGTTACCCAAACCAGACCATCCGAATGATGGCCGTAGCGAACGAGATCCTCCCGGAGAGCCAACACGGGCTCAAACGGCTTGGCTACGAGTGGACCGAGATCTCAGAGATGACGTTCGTTCGCGTCGCGCAGGAGGTCGGATACCAGGTACAGTTGCCGCCCGACCTGGCTGAGGTGGTCTCTGACTCACGCAACTTCAAGAATATCCGAGAGGAACCGTTCGCGCGATCGAGGGAGTACGCGGTTGGCCCATGCGGAAACGTAGCTCACTTGCCACCGACACCTGATCGCGAAAGACAGTCTAATCCGTTCGCGCCAGGGTCGTTTCTATTCGAGGTGTTCGAGCGTGCCCGCAATGGGGGGATGTCCGAACAGCAGATCGAAGAGCTCGCCCACAAGTATGGCAGAGGAGGGCTGGGATTTGCGCTCGAAAACCTGAGCAAAGGAGTTCGTCGGAACAAGGGTGTCCGTAAGCTGACTGGTCATTACGGTCTCGTTTGGGATGTGTTCACGGAGGGTGTCGGTCTTCCGATCAACGGAGTATTGCGCAGCCGTGGACCTAGCTGCGTCATTTCTGTTGGCAACGTGCGGCGCGCCATGGAGGCGTCCGCAGCTTGAGCAAAAACAAGCGTAGAACTGTGAAATCTACTGACGAGAGTCTCATCAGCGACGAAACCGTTAGCGTTGGCAAGGGATAAAAGGAGGAATAGATGAGAAATTTAAAGATCGATACTTTCGTGCTGGCATTAAGGGGAGGCGATATCACGGTGGGAGATCTGAGACAGTTATCCAAGCAAATCGGGTTGGCGGACGATACGCTTGGCGAAGCACTATTGAGTGGGTCGACGGCAGCGGCGGCAATGATCCTGGGGGTAGATCAGGAAGAGCTGAACGGCGCGATCACGGCTTCGCAAGAAGGTGTATTAAGCAAACAACAGTTTAATTAGGGTAACAATATAGTTGACAACTCAACTCCACGGTGATATTGTGTGAAGCATGATCCGTCGCTATGATCGAATTTTACCCCGTCATCTTCCTTACCGCCATGGCCTGATCGCCCTCACCTTCTGGTTGGCTCTTGTCGGGATTGCTAGGAACACACTCCGCGCCATCTGCCGGCGCAATCGCGTATCTTTTGGGTACATCATGCGGAACCTTCGGCGCAATGGCAAGCGAGGCTGGAGATGGACCCTGATAGAGATGGGCGGCACGGTGATGATTCGGGATCTACGTTAAGTCCCTAATTAGGGCAATCCGGAAACGCCTCGTCCAGTCTGAGGCCGAGCTTCCAAGGATGTGGCCTCCGCCTGCTCTCGTGCAATGTTGCACGCGCCACGAGCCCGCTCCAATCCGGTTGTTTCTCGTGTGGCTCGCCAGCAGCAAGGACGCGTTGCCCGAGCCGGAGGAAACGCCGTCGTAACGCCGCCAGCGCCGGAGAGCGCCCCCAAACCGAAGCACCTACTGTGCTTACGGGATTGTAATGAAACGCCCTCGAACTGTATCTAGTATCAGGTGGCCGGTACGCGCACCGGGAGGAGATCTCTATGCGCCTCGCTCTTCGGCTAAATCTCCTGCTGATCGCCGGTGTGGCGGCGGTCTCGGGCGGATTCGCCTACTATCAGGTGCAGTCCGAGCGGCGGGGGCTGGAGCGCGATCTCCAGCGCCAGGCGCTCGATCTTGCCGACAGCCTGGCGAAGACGGCAGAGCCTCTCATGGTGCGGCACGCGTTTCGCGAACTTCAGGTGCTGGTCGACCGGGTGCGGGATCGCGAACGGCTGGCCGGCGTGGGCGTCTACAGCGGCTCCGGCCAGATCCTTGCGATCACGGCGGGATTCACCGCGCTGATCAAAGGCGACCCTCCCTTGACCATGGAGGAAGCCGACGCGGAAAACGGCTACGCTCACTTCGTGACACTGGGCGGGATTCCCATGCACGTGGCCACGGTGCCTCTGCGCGTCGATTCCGAGCTGCTGGGATTCCTCGCCATTTTCCACGACGCGGCTTACATCGACTCGCGCGCCCTGGCCGCATGGCGCAGAGCTCTGCTCACCGTGACGATTCAGACGCTGCTGATCGCCTCCATTACTCTGCTGACCATCCGCTGGGCCATCGGGCGGCCCCTGTTGCGAATGGCGCATTGGCTGCGCGAGCTGCGCGCCGGGAGGGGGGCCACGGCGCCCCTTCTGCGGGAGCCGGAATTGGAGCCTCTGACGCGCGAAGTCTCGCGGCTGGCGTCCAGTTTCACGGCGGCGCGGGCCGCCGCCGAAGAAGAGGCTCGCTTGCGCGATTCGGCCGAATCGCAATGGACCACCGACCGCCTGCGGGTATTCGTGCAAGGCCGTTTGCAGGGCAGCCAGCTCATCGTGGTTTCCAATCGCGAGCCCTACGAACATTTCCGGCGGTCGTCCGGGATCGAGTGCTCGGTGCCCGCCAGCGGACTCGTGACCGCGCTCGAGCCGATTCTGCGCGCATGCGACGGCACCTGGATCGCCCAGGCCACAGGCGACGCCGATCGCGAGACCGCCGACGAGCACGGCTGCCTGGGCGTGCCTCCCGACAATCCGCAGTACACCCTGCGCCGCGTCTGGCTGTCGCCGGATGAGGTGCGCGGCTTCTATCTCGGCTTTGCCAATGAGGGCCTGTGGCCGCTGTGCCACATTGCCCATACGCGTCCCACCTTCCGCTCGGAGGACTGGGAGCATTACGAAGCGGTCAACCGCAAATTCGCCACGGCCGTTCTGGAAGAGATCAGCGATGAGGAGAATCCGGTGGTGGTCGTGCAGGATTACCATTTTGCGCTCATGCCCCGACTCATCAAACGGGTGCGGCCGGATGCGCGGGTGGCCATCTTCTGGCACGTTCCCTGGCCCAACCCGGAGGCCTTTGGCATCTGCCCCTGGCAGAGGGAGCTTCTCGGCGGACTGCTCGGCGCGGATCTCATCGGGTTCCACATCCAGACGCACTGCAACAATTTTCTCGACACGGTGGACCGCACGCTGGAGTGCCGCATCGAGCGCGACCGCAACGCCGTCAGCCGCAACGGTCATCTTACGGCCGTCCGCAGATTTCCGATCAGCGTGGCGATGGAGGAGCAGGCGCCCGCCGAGGATTCGCCGTATCTGGAGCGCGCCGCGTTGCTGGCCGGCCACGGCGTGCGCTCCGCTTTCCTGGGAGTCGGCGTGGACCGGATCGATTACACCAAGGGCATTCCCGAACGGTTCCGAGGTCTGGAGCGGTTCTTCGAAAAACATCCCGTGTACCGCGGCGAATTCACATTCGTGCAGATCGGCGCGCCGAGCCGTTCCGAGATCCGCCGATATCACGACCTGATGATCGAAGTGGAACAGGAGGCCGAACGGATCAATCGCCGCTTCCAGACCGCCGAATGGAGGCCGATCGTGTTCCTGCCGTCGCATCACAGCCGCGAAGCGATTCTGCCGTATTACCGCAGCTCGGATCTGTGCATGGTTACGTCGTTGCACGACGGGATGAACCTGGTGGCGAAGGAGTACGTCGCGGCGCGTTCGGACGATCAAGGCGTGCTGATCCTGAGCCGCTTCACCGGCGCGAGCCATGAGCTGGTGGACGCGCTGGTCGTGAATCCCTACGATACGGAGGAGGTAGCCGATTCGATTCATCACGCGCTCGAAATGACCCCGGAGGAAAGGCACCTGCGCATGGGCCGGATGCGCGCGGTGATCCGAGAGAACAACATCTACCGCTGGGCGGGAAATCTGATCGCGGAGCTGTGCGACATTCGCCTGCCGGCGGCGGCGCGTTCCGAGACCGTGCATGCCGAAGCCCACACCTTCTCGCACACCTGATGCCTGCCACGCCGCGCCATCTGTTCCGCTGCTGGAGCCAGGTCGCCGGGCGGCTTCGAAGCGCCCCGTCGATCGCGCTGTTTCTCGATTTCGACGGAACCTTGACCCCGCTCGAACGGCGGCCGGAACATGTGCGCCTGGGTCCGGCCATGCGCCGGGCGATCTCCGCGCTGGAGCGGCACGCCCGGGTTCGCGTCTTCATCCTCAGCGGCCGCAAGAGGGAGGACGTGCGGCAGCGTGTCCGCGTGGGCGGCGTGCGCTACCTGGGTCTGCACGGCTGGGAAGGACGGGGCGTGAGCGCGCTCAAGGAGGAGACTCGCCGGATGCTGGACGATCTCAGCGCGCGCGCCGGCAAGCTGGTGGAGAATGTCCGGGGCGCGTGGCTCGAAGACAAGGGCGCCGTTCTCGCGCTGCACTACATCGATGCCGAGCCGGCGGCGGCGGGCTGTCTTCGGGAAGCTGCACTCCGCGCGGTCCGGGACTACGACGGACACTTCAGGACGCTGGTGGGGGAGCGCTCGCTCGAAATCGCACCGACGGAGGCCGGAGACAAAGGCGCGGCCGCGCGCCGCGAGTGCGCCGCCCTGAATCACGCGGTATTGCCCGTATTCGTGGGCGACGACGCCGTGGATGAACCCGCTTTCGCCGCTCTGCGACAGGGCATCACCGTGCGGGTGGGTCCGCCGGCCGAAACCCAAGCCAGGTATCGGCTGGCCGGCATCGGCGAAGTGCAGGTGTTTTTGGAACGATTGAGGGGAGTGCTCGGATGATCACCGCTTCGCAACCATTTCAATTTTCCACCGCCGCGTATCTTACTCAGGTGGAGAACCAGAAGGCAACCTGCGCGGTGGAGTTGCTGGAAGGCCTGGATCACGCCAGCGACGCGGCGATCTTCTACCACACGTTCCAGAGTCTCGGGCGGTACCACTTTTTGGAAGGATTCTCGAACGATTTCGCGCAGTGGGTCCTGGCGGGCCTCAACCGCCCCGAGCTCGCCGAGCGCCTGGCCAGCGTGGACATCCGCGACTATGTCACCATCGTTGAGCTGCGCGCGGACCTGCGGCGCATGGTGGCCGAGTTCTGCGACGCCCATCCGGTCGAAGCCCGGCACCAGGCTTTCGAGACGTTCTATTTCAGCCGCGACGTCGAAATCACCATCCCCCTGTCCTGGGATGCGCGCACGCTCGCCGGCTTCCGCGCCGGTCTGGAGCGGCTGAGCCACGCGTCTTTTTATCACCATTTCATCGCGTCGCGGTTGCGCTTGCAGCTTCACACCAACGATTTTTCCCACTGGTTCTCCACGGCTCTGGGCATGGACGAGCTGGCGGCGAAAACCAACCGGATCGATATCTACACCAACACTCTCGACACGGCCCGCCGCGAGCTCATCGAGCTGCTCGACGCCGAGGTTCGCCAATGACCACCGTGGCCGAACGAAACGCGCTGTCCCTCGACCAATACGTTCCGCTGCTCGGATCGGCTGAAGTGGAGGAGCTGCGGACGCTCGCCGGGCCGTTGGAGGGATCCAGCGTGGTGATGGTCAACACCACGGCCGTGGGCGGCGGCGTGGCGGAGCTGCTATCGCGGACCATTCCGCTGATGCGCGAATTGGGGCTGGAACCTCGCTGGGAAGTGATGCGCGGGGCGCAGGAGTTCTTCGAGGTAACCAAGAGGTTCCACAATGCGCTGCACGGGCGCTCTCTCGAAATCACCGCGCGCGACTTCGAAATTTTCCTCGAATACAACCGCCGCAATCGCCAGAGCCTTTCGCTCGACGGCCGGTTCATCGTGATTCACGATCCGCAACCGGCGGCGTTGGTCGAGGGCCGCGCCGCGGGCGACTCGCGGCGATGGATCTGGCGGTGCCACATCGATCTCTCCCGCCCGGACCCCGCGGTGTGGAATTTCCTGGAACCGTTCGTCGCGCGCTACGACGGGTCGATCTTTTCCTCCCCGGAGTTTTCGCGGCAGCTTTCGATTCCGCAGTACCTGGTGTATCCGTCCATCGATCCCCTGACCGACAAGAATCGCGAGCTCGAGCCTGAGTTTATCGAGCGGGTGGTGAGCGGGTTTGGCATCGATGCCAGACGCCCGATCCTCACGCAGATCTCCCGCTTCGACCGGCTGAAAGATCCGGTGGGCGTGGTGCGTTCCTATCGCCTGGTGAAACGCTACTTCGATTGCCAGTTGGTGCTCGCCGGCGGCGGCGCAGACGACGATCCGGAGGGCAGCGCCGTGCTGGCCGAGGTGCGTGAGGAGGCCGGAAACGATGCCGATATTCACCTGCTGGAGCTTCCCGCGTCGAGTCCTCTCGAAATCAATGCTCTCCAGCGCGCTTCGACGATCGTCATTCAGAAGAGCCTGCGCGAAGGATTCGGGCTTACGGTGGCCGAAGCGTTGTGGAAGAAGAAACCGGTGGTGGCGTCGGCCGTCGGCGGAATTCCGCTTCAGGTGATTCACAAGCACACCGGGCTGCTGGCGCATTCCGTGGAGGGGACAGCGTATCAGATCCGGTATCTGCTGTCCCATCCCGATCTGGCGCGCCGGCTGGGCGAGCAGGGTCACGAACACGTGCGCGAGAGTTTCCTGATCACCGGGAACGTAAAGCGTTACCTGACGCTGTTTCTGCACCTGACGCGCAGCGGATGAGTTTCTAGTGAATCATCCCGTCGATGTGCCAGCCGTCGTTTTGCAGGCTGAATTCAAACGACGCCGGAACGTCCGCGCTGAAGCTGCCGTGCTTCACTCCCATGATGGGCAAGGGATTCGCCAGACACGAGTGGTTGACCTTGATGCCCGCCTTGACGTCGACGATCTTGACGCCCTGCTCCTTGGAATCGCGGATGGAGGTGATCTCATCCACCTGCAACATGAAGGCTCCGCGAACCTGGGCATAGGGCTGGCGGTAGCCGGTTTCGGTCACCGACACATCGTCATTGAACTTGAGATCGCGAGCCGCCGAGTTCAAGCGCGAGACGACCCGTTCCCTGGAGACCTTGCTTGGCGAGTCCCATAGCTCGGCTCCGACACCGCAGTCGACCTGCTGTTGGGTCAGCGTTACCTGTTCGCCCTCCAGCGGCACTGGCTTGGCCTCGAGCATGCCCCGGGCTTTTCCTTCGTTGAACTCGCTCGAATTCCAGCCGCAGGAAGTGAGGCAAAGGCTTGCCATCCCTACTAGCAAAACGCGAAAGTTCGTCATCATAACCTTACGTAGTACTGATCGGCAGTACGGTTCAGCTAGATTAGGGCCCTTCGCGAGCCTTTCGCCTGCGGCCTTTACGGGAGCGGCTTGTCCCGCTTGATGAGATGCAAGAGGTTGCCGTCGCCGTCGGTAAAAAAGACCAAGCGGTTTCCCTGATTCAGGTAGGGTTCGTTGACAAAGTTCACGCCCGCGCTCCGCAGTTGCTGGTAGGCGGCATCGAAATCGTCCACCAGGATGGCCAGATGCCGGATGCCGGGCGCGGTCATTCCCTGGGCCGCGCGGTCGCCGGCCGAAGGAATAATCTCGAGCACGGAGCCGTTGGGCGCTTTGACGAAGTAGAAAGCGTCGTAGGTATAGTTGATGTGAAAACCGAGGTGGTCCACATACCATTTCGCCAGCGCGGCCGGATCGGGCGAAGCGATGGCGGTGTGCTCAAGGCCTGAAAACATAGATTCAATCTAGCAACGCCGCTGCCTCTACGGCAATGGCACGGCTTCGTTATATGATGGGGCATTCCTAGCAGGTTCGCGGCAACGATGAGATCGTCCTGGCTGCTGGCGGCGGCCCTGCTGCTGGAGTCTTTGCTGCTGTTTCACCGCCTGGATCTGCTGCCCGTCTGGGGCGATGAGACATTCACGCTACGCGTCGCGCCGCAGCCGCTGGCCCGGATCCCCGCGATGACCGCCGAAGACATTCACCCACCTCTCTACTACCTGCTGCTGCACGCATGGCTGGAAGTTCCTCTACCCGGCACGCCGCTCGCGCGCGCCAGGGGACTCTCCGCGCTGTGGGTGCTGCTGGCCACGATTGCGGTGGATTGTTTCTGGTTGCGGCGGCTCAGCCCGCCGGATCGAGTGCGCTTTCTCGCGTTGTGGACGATCTCACCGTGCCTGTTGCTGTACGGGCGCATGGCGCGCTCCTACTCGATGCAGCTTTTCGTTGCGTGCCTGGCAGTCTATGCGGGCTGCCGTATGCTGGAGGCTCCCGCAAGCCGCGTACGAGTCGCGCTGTATGCGGGCGCGGGCGCCCTGGCGCTTTACACCCACTATGTGCCGGGGATCGCGATCGTAGCGGCGGTCTCTGTGGTCGCCGCGTTCCGAAGCTGGCGCGGCCGGCGCGCGGACCTCGTGCGTCCGATCCTGATTTCTCACGCCGCTATGCTGATCCTCTATTTGCCTGGCTCCCCAGCGCGAGCAATGCGCTGCTCGAGTGGGGCGCCCGCGATGCCTACAAGGCGACCGGCAGCGTCATCCTGGAGCAGATCCTCAAAGTGGGGCAGTGGACCATCACGTTCTTCCTTGGTGAAACGTTTCCCGAATGGGGGCTATGGCTGGCAGGTCTGCTGCTGCCGCTATTGCTGATTCTCTCGTGGCGATCCTGGCGTCCGATCGAAACCTGGACGCCGGTGGCGATCGCGGCCGCGGTGATCGGCTACGTGGGCGCCAGCCGCTGGGTCGGGTTTCCGTTCGTTCCGGCGCGGCTGCTGTTCCTGTACCCGTTCTTTCTTCTTCTGTTGAACCGGGCCTTTGACGCCCGTGGGCGATGGCGAACCTGGGTCCTGGCCGCGCTCTTCATCTCGTGGACCGGCGGCGATTGGGCGTATTTCCACCGCGAGGGATTTCTCAACAAGGGTTACAATCTCCCGCTCGATCAGATGGCCGCCGTCATAAACCACGGCTCCGCGAACGATGACCTGATCATCCTGGACGTCTGCAACAGCGACGCGGCGGCGTTCAGACGTCTGCTCGAGCATCCCGAACGCGTCTCCTACGTCCGCGACGCCGCGTCGGCCCGTAGCGCCGCCGAGAGATCCCTGAGCAGCCGGACCATCTGGTACTGGCGCAACACGCACGACGCGTGTCCCGGCGCGTTGAATCGCAGCCTGGAGGCGGAGCTGGCGCCCGGCTTCGAGATCGAGCGCCATCTGTTCCTCCCCTACAGCCGGCTGGAGCGCCGGCTCATCCAGTGGCTGGGATGGCCGGAACAGCCGACGCACTTTTATCAGATATTGGAGATGCGGCGGAAAGGTTAGCGCGCCCAGAGGCGGAATCCGCCGCGAAAAGCGTTGGCGTTGTCGCCCCGCCGCGCGCCCGGGGGAAGTTTTTTGATCAGTTTCGCGTTGCCGCCGCCCAACACCACGTAGTCGGTGACCAGCGCGGCCTTCAGCAGCCCGGTCACTTCCGCGACGTGACGGCGCCACCTCTTTTTCCCCAGCCGCTCCAGCCCGCGCGCGCCGACGTAATCCTCGAACTCCCCGTTCCTATATGGAAGGTGAGCCAGCTCCATGGGCGCAAGCGATCCATCCACAATCAGCGCCGAACCCAAACCGGTGCCCAACCCGAGAAACAGCATCCGCCCGCCTTCGTAACTGCCGAGAGCCTGCATCGCGGCGTCGTTGACGATCCTGACCGGATGCTTGAAGGCCTTCCGATAATCGAATCGCACCCAGCCCTTGCCCAGATTGTGGGGCTCGCTCAGCGGGCGATGGTTCACGACCGGACCAGGGTAGCCGATGGACACGGCTGAATATTTCCAGCCTGCCGTCGCCTTCAAGACTTCCGCGGCCATCTTGCGCGCGGTCATCGAGGGGCCGGAAGGAATCTTGACCGGTTGTTGGCGGCCTGTCGCCAGCACCTTGACGTGTGTGCCGCCGACGTCGATGGCCAGAATCCGCATCGCAACTCCGAGGAGTATAGCACCAACGGCAAACGGGCCGCGTTAGGCGCTTCTCCGCTTCCTTGTGGCTCCGCGTTGTTGCCGAAGAACGGGCGCGAGAGCGCGCAGTGCCTGGTTCACCCGGATACCGTCTGGAAACACATCGAGCACTTCCGGATCGATTACGACAATGTTAGAACCCTGAGCGTATCTCGCCGCCGTCACACCTCGAACCGCCGCGGAGAAGTCGTACTCTGACCGCATTGTGTCCCGCCCGTCTTCCCGATTGCGATCACTAGCCTTCTTCTTCATAGCGTCTCCGCTGCCAAGAGCGCGCACACGACCTCTTCGAACTTGCCGGGGGGACAGTTTCGCGGCGAAACGAAGGCGCCCTGCGGACTCGAGAGTTGAAAACACAGCTCGTATGACCGAAGGGATGGCACGGCTTCCAACCATCTCTTGCCGCTTCGCATAATGACGACGATCGCACTGCGCTTCATGGCCGCCTGAACCAATTGCAACCCGTATTGCTGCGACGGCAGGCACGGCACGGACCCGAACTTCTTGCTGTGGTACGGAGAATATTCGACGCAGAAAAGGCGGCTCGCGGCGGTTTGTAGACCGACTCGTTCGACGAGCCAGCGAAGCTTCTTAGTCCACCAGCAGTGTCCGGGCGACGACTGACATTTTGGGTTCAGTAAGTAGAACGGGTACGGAGATGACGCATGCATCAGGTTCGCCCGCGACAGTTCGGCAAAGACCTGATTCGTGTGCCATTCCGCATCTTTCTCATCCCATCCAGGATTCAGGTTGAGGAGAACGACTGGAGCATCAGGTCTGCCAAGGAACGGCTCCGGGCGCAGGTTAACGTGAATCCGGTAATCCTTCTTTGCCCGTTGGTTGAACGAGTCCACAAGCGCCCGATCTTCTTCGAGCACAAACGGCTCATCCTCCGGCAAGAGCTTCCAAGGGTTTGGAGGAAGCGACATTCTCGCTTGAGACAACCTATCACGACTGCGAGCCTTCTCGTGCTGGCCTTCTCCTGAAAGCACATCCGACGCACAACCTGTTAGCCTGATTTGGTGGACCAGGCCGCGCTCGACCGCCTTTCGATCAACACCATCCGCACGCTGTCGATGGACGCCGTTCAGCAAGCCAACTCGGGCCATCCCGGCACGGCCATGGCGATGGCGCCGGTGGTGTACACGCTGTGGCAGCAATTCCTCCGCTTCGATCCGGACGACCCCATCTGGCCCAACCGCGACCGCTTCGTGCTGTCGATCGGGCACGCGTCCATGCTGCTCTACTCGGCGCTGCACCTGGCCCGCGTGAAAGCGGTGAACCCGGCCTACGAGCGGTTGGGCGAGCTGACCGTGACGCTCGACGACATCAAGCGCTTCCGCCAGCTCGACAGCAAGTGCCCCGGCCACCCCGAGTATCGCTGGACCTCGGGCATCGAAACCACCACGGGGCCTCTCGGCCAGGGTGTGGCGACCAGCGTCGGCATGGCGATCGGCGCCCGGTGGATGGCCGAATATTTCAATCGCCCGGCTTTCGAGATGATCGGCTACGATGTCTACGCCCTGTGCGGCGACGGCTGCATGATGGAAGGCGTCAGCGGAGAGGCTGCGTCGCTCGCCGGGCATTTGCGGTTGAGCAACCTGTGCTGGATTTACGACAACAACCGGATCACGATCGAGGGCAACACGGCGCTCGCGTTCAGCGAAGACGTGGCCACGCGCTTCATGGCCTACGGCTGGAATGTGACGCGCGTGGGCGACGCCAACGATGTGGCGATGTTGGCCCGTGCTTTCGAGACGTTCCGGCGCACCGAGGACCGGCCCACGCTGATCATCGTCGACAGTCACATCGCCTACGGCGCCCCGCATAAGCAGGACACCAGCGCCGCGCACGGCGAGCCTCTCGGGGAAGACGAGATCCGGCTCACCAAGCGCAACTACGGCTGGCCGGAGGACGCGAAGTTTCTGGTCCCCGACGGCGTCTACGAGCATTTCGACGCGCATCTGGGCCGGCGCGGGCGCGAGCTGCGCGAGGCGTGGATGGCGAAGTTCGAGCAATACAAGGCCAGCCATCCCGAGCTGGCCGATCATCTCTATCGCATGCAGCATCGCGAGCTGCCCGATGGCTGGGAGAAGGCTCTGCCCGTGTTTCCGGCCGATCCCAAGGGAATGGCGGGAAGGGATTCTTCCGGCAAAATCCTGAACGCGCTGGCACAGGTGGTGCCCTGGCTCGTGGGCGGCGCGGCGGATCTCGCGCCCACGACCAAAACGCGGCTCACCTTCGACGGCGCCGGCGATTTTCAGGCGGGCAATGGCGCGGGCCGCAATTTTCATTTCGGAATCCGCGAGCACGCGATGGGCTCGATCCTCAACGGCCTCTCGCTGACGAAACTCCGGCCGTATGGCGCGCAGTTCCTGATCTTCAGCGATTACGAGCGCGGGCCGATTCGTTTGTCCGCGCTGATGGAGCTGCCGGTGATCCACATCTTCACGCACGATTCGATCGGCGTGGGCGAGGACGGACCGACGCATCAGCCGGTGGAGCACCTGATTTCGCTGCGCTCGGTCCCCGGACTGATCACGCTGCGCCCCGGCGATGCCAACGAGGTTACCGAAGCCTGGCGCCTGATCATGGAGTTGCGCCACGAGCCTGTGGCGCTGATTCTCTCCCGCCAGAATTGCCCCACCCTCGATCGCACGCGCTACGCTCCGGCCTCGGGCCTCGCCAAAGGCGCCTACGTTCTGGGCGACGCGCCGGGCGGCCGTCCAGACGTGATTCTGATCGGCACCGGCAGCGAGATCGGCTTGTGCGTCGACGCGTACGAAAAACTCCTGGCCGAAGGAATAAAGGCCCGCGTGGTGAGCATGCCATCGTGGGAGCTGTTCGACCGGCAGAGCCAGGAGTATCAGAACAGCGTGCTTCCGTCCTCGGTTACGGCCCGGGTTTCGGTGGAGCAGGGTTCGACCATGGGATGGAACCGGTACGCCGCGCGCAACATCGGCATGACCACATTCGGAGCGTCGGCCCCGCTCAAGGAGCTGCAAAAGAAATTCGGATTCACGCCGGACGCCGTCATATCGGCGGCGAAACAGCAACTCGGCAAGGAGAGGTTGAAATGAGTTCCGCGACAGAAACCACCACGTCAAATCCTCTAAAGGAATTGAACAAGTACGGCCAGTCGGTGTGGCTGGATTACATCCGGCGCAGCCTCATCACCAGCGGCGAATTGCAGCGGCTGATCGCGGAGGACGGCCTGGCCGGCGTGACCTCGAATCCGGCGATCTTCGAAAAAGCGATCACCGGCAGCACGGACTACGCCGACATTTTGCAATTGTTGCAGCAGCACAAAGATCTGGATGCCATGACGCTGTACGAGCGCGTCGCGATTCGGGACATCCAGGATGCCGCCGACACGCTGCGGCCGGTGTATGAGAGGACGCAATTCCGCGACGGCTACGTGAGCCTG
>JBGPLI010000032.1:0-34042 GCA_041486445.1 Bryobacteraceae bacterium | reverse complement strand
TGCACGCGCGTGAAGTTCTGGCGGTGCCCGATGGTGCGCTTGTACTGCTTCTTGCGCTTGAACTTGAAGACGATGGTTTTGTCGCCGCGGCCGTGCGCGGTGATGGTGCCCTTGACGCGAGCTCCGCCGGCGGCTGTGCCGGACTTCACCTGGTCGCCATCGAAGACGCCCAGAACACGGCTGAACTCGACCTCGGCCCCGACATCGCCGGGCAGCGTTTCGATTTCCACCGTCTCGCCCGGAGTCACGCGATACTGTTTCCCGCCCGTTTCAATCACTGCGTACATACGGATTCTCTCTTGGTTGATTTGCCCTAGGATTCTATGGCTGGCCCCCGCCCGCTTGCGCACTACCGGCGGCGGGCGAAAAAGCCGAACTTTTAGTGTACTACAAGCGGGGCGCGCTGGCATCGCTAACATCGCGCATGGCATCGCTTGACTCCGGGCGTGCGCTGCCATACGATGCGTAAGTGTTTTCAGGAGGATCGTACATGTCCCGCTTCCGGCAACAGATGCGTCTTTCGCCATTCCTCGCAGCGGCCGCTATGTTGTGGTTCGTCCTCGGCGTGGCCCAGGCGAAGGTGACGCGGATTACGATTACGAAAGCGTCTCCGGCCTTCCAAGGGCAGACGTTCGGGAAGACTGGCGCCTATGAGTTGATCCGCGGCACAGCCACGGGAGAACTGGATCCGGCCGACCGCCGCAATGCGGTCATCACCGATATGCAGTTCGCGCCGCGCAACGCCAACGGCAAGGTCGCCTACACCGCCACCTTCTCCCTCCTCAAGCCCATCGACGTGAGCAAGGCCAGCGGCGTGATGGTCTACGACGTCACCAATCGAGGCAATGTGCGCTTTGCCGGACGATTCACCAAGTTCGTTCTGGCCACGGCTCCGGCGGACCCCGACGCCCTCGATCCCGGCGATGGCTCGCTCTACAGGGCCGGATACATCGTGTTGGCGAGCGGCTGGCAGGGCGATCTGCCGATCGACCCCGCCGCCAAACGCGAGGGTATCGACGTGCCTGTCGCCAGGAATCCGGACGGCTCCTCCATCACCAGCCCCGTGGTGGTGCGTTTCGCCGCCGGCGCGCCGGGCAACACCGTGGTTCCCTTCTCGGGCAACGTCAACACGCTCTCCCTGCCCGGCTATGGCCGCACGCCCGCGAGTCTCGATACTTCCAAGGCCACGCTGGTGTCGAAAACGTCGGAAACGCAGAGCGGCGTGAGCGGCGGCGTGGTGAACATCCCCGCCGCGGAGTGGGCGTTCGCCGATTGCCGCACTACGCCTTTCCCCGGCAAGCCCGATCCGTCGCGTATCTGCCTGAAGAGCGGCTTCGATCCCGCGCTCCTGTACCAGTTGGTCTACACCGCCAAGGATCCGCTGGTGCTGGGCGTCGGCCTGGCAGCCCTGCGCGACGTGGTGTCGTTCTTCCGCCGCGAATCGAAAGACGACGCGGGCGCGGCCAACCCGATCGCCGGCCGCGTCAGCAACGTGATCGGCTACGGCATATCGCAGCCGGCGCGCCTCATGCGTGACTTCATCAACCTCGGCTTCAATGAAGACGAGTCCGGCAAGATCGTCTGGGACGGAGCGTACCTGGACGCCTCGGGCGCCTCCGGCCAGTTCAACATCCGCTTTGCGCAACCGGGCAACATCGCCGGTCTCTACGACCCCGTCGCCGAGGGGCCGTCCTGGTGGGAAGATTACGCCGACAAGGTTCGCGAGCGTCCAGCGTGGGGGCTGCTGCATCGCTGCCGCGCCGGCAACACCTGTCCGAAGATCATGGAGATCGAGGGCGGCGCCGACTTCTTCTATGTCAAGGGCTCTCTCGGCATCGCCGGCACTACCGGCAAGGACGATATTCCGCTTCCGGCCAACGTGCGCCGCTACTACATGGCCAGCACCAACCACAGCGGCGGCGTGGACAACTTCGATGTGGAGCAGCCGCCTGTGGCCGGATGCATGCTCCCCGCCAATCCTCTTCCGTGGTTTGAGACCGAGCGCGCGCTGCTGGTCGCCATGACCGACTGGGTCGGCAAGAACACTCTCCCGCCGCCGAGCGCCTATCCGCGCGTGAAGGATGGCACGCTGGTGCCCGCCACTGCGGCGGCGATCGGCTGGCCCGCGATCCCCGGCGCGCCCACCCCGGACGGCGTGATGAATTCGGTGCTCGACTACGACTTCGGACCGCATTTCAACTACAACGATCACTCCGGCGTCATCGACAAGGTTCCGCCGCCGGTGAAGCAGGTGATCCCGACCCTGGCTGCCAAAGTGGATGCGGACGGCAACGAGATCGCCGGAGTCCGCCCGCTGCTGTTGCAGGTTCCTCTGGGGACTTACACCGGCTGGAACCCGGTCTCGAGCGGAGTGCTCAAGGGCCAGGAATGCCAGCTCCAGGCCAGCACCATCCCCTTCGCCAAGACCAAGGCCGAGCGCATGGCGAAAGGCGACCCGCGCCCGTCGCTCGAGGAACGCTACGGAAGCCTCCTCAACTACTACTCGCTCGCGGTCCAGGCCGCCAACAAGATCGTCGCCCAGCGGCTGATGCTGCCGGAGGACGCCGACCGTGAAATCACCCTGCTGCTGAACGACATGGTGAAAAGCGGCGCCCTGCCTCTGCGCGGCGCGAAGTGATCCCAGTTGTGTAAAAGGAGCCCTATGCGGACTTTGATCAATATCACTATGCTCGCTGTGCTTACGTGCGCCTTGGTTTGGGCGCAAGGCGGATCTACCGCCCAAATCCACGGCGTCGTTCAGGATTCGAGCGGCGCCGCGGTTCCCGGCGCCGAAGTGAAAGCCACGCAAACCGCGACTGGCGCGGTCCGGACTGTGACGAGCGAGCCCGACGGCGGTTATGTTCTTTCCAATCTGCCCCTGGGACCCTACCGTCTGGAGGTCTCGAAAGAGGGTTTCAACAAGTTTGTGCAAGAAGGGATCGTACTCCAGGTCAACAGCGATTCGCTCATCAACCCCGCGTTGAAGGTGGGTTCGTTATCCGAGCAGATCGTGGTGGAAGCGAACGTCTCGCAGGTGGAAACGCGCAGCTCCGGTGTGGGTACCGTGGTGGAGACGCAGCGCATCCTCGATTTGCCGCTGAATGGGCGCCAGGCGACCGACTTGATCACGCTGAGCGGAGCGGCCGTGCAGATGGGCGTGTCGCGGGCCAACGGCATGAGGACGGGCATCACGGTTTCGGTGGGCGGCGGAAGTCCCTACGGCGTCCAGTACAACCTGGATGGCGCTCAGCATCTGAATTTTGCGGACGGTTCCGGCAATCCGCTGCCTTTTCCCGACGCGCTGCAAGAGTTCAAGCTCTCTACCAGCACGCAGGACCCGGCCAGCGCGGGGCACTCGGGAGCCGTGATCAACGCCGTCACCAAGTCCGGTTCCAATGCGTTCCACGGCGACCTGTTTGAGTTCGTGCGTAACTACGCCGTGAACGCGCGCGACTTCTTCGCCACGCAGTCGGACGGCCTGAAGCGGAACCAGTACGGAGGTGTGCTCGGCGGCCCTATCAAGCGGGACAAGCTGTTTTTCTTTGTAGGTTACCAGGGCACGCGTGTGCGCCAGACTCCCATCGCTACCCAAGCTTTTGTTCCCACACCGCAGATGTTGTTGGGGGACTTTAGCACTTACGCTTCGCCGGCCTGTCAAAATGGCCGCGACGTTACCCTGCAAGCGCCGTTCGGCACCGGCGGGTATGCCCGTAACACCATCAATCCGACGCTGCTGAGCCCGGCTGCGGTCAAGATCGCCGCCCGGCTGCCCAGGGCGCTGAATGCCTGCGGATTGACTCAGACGGGGGTCCCTCTCAGCGAGAACGATCACGAGGCTGCGGCCCGCGTGGATTATCAACTCAGCGCCAAGCAGAGTGTGTTTGCCCGTTACATGCTGGTGAAGCAATTCGTAGTCCTGCCTTACGACATCTCGCACGACCCGCTGACCGCCAGCGTTACGGGCGGCGACGACACATTCAATTCCGCGACGATCGGGGACACATATCTGTTCGGCGCGAACATGGTCAACGCGTTTCGTCTCTCGTTCAACCGTCTCGGCGACAGGAAAAATGGAGCGCAATATTTTGGTCCCGCCGATGTAGGCATCCCCATGTATACTTATCTGCCGCATCACATGGCCATATCGGTCAACGGCGGGTTCACGGCCGGCAACACCAGCAACACTACGTTCGAACACAACACCGCCTTCGGGGCCAACGAGGATTTCACGATGATTCGTGGCGCACACCAAATCGCCTTTGGGGGATTCTTTACGCGCACGATCGAGTGGAAAGTCGGAAACGCATTTGGGACCGGCAACTTCACTTTCGGGAACACGTCGGGCCTGGGCTTGGCGGATTTCTTCCTGGGCCGCGTTTCGCAATTTCGCCAGGCCAATCCCAATCCCTTGAACCTCAATCAGAACGTATTCGGGATGTACGCACAGGACACCTGGAAGATTGCTTCCAAGCTCACCATGACCTATGGCGTGAATTGGAATCCCTTCTTCGGACTGGCGTTTCAGCAGGGAGACCTCTACAATTTCAGCCTGTCGCGCTTTTCTTCGGGCCAGCGGAGCACCGTGATCCCCACTGCGCCGCCGGGCTTCACCTATCCCGGCGATCCCGGGTTTTCCGGCAAGTCAGGCATCAATTCCCGGTGGGCGTACTTTGATCCCCGGGTTGGTTTGGCTTGGGACCCGTTTGGCGACGGGAAGACCGCGATCCGGTTGGGCGGTGGCATCGCCCACGATTCCATCATCAAGCAGGACATCCACCTGAATACTTCCTCCGTGTTGCCATTCCGTCTATCGGTTACTCTCCAGGGACTGAACCTCGACAATCCTTATCCAAATGGGGATCCGTTCCCTTACTCCTTCAATCGGGAAAATCCACAATACCCAAGCCCCGCCCAAATCCCATGCTTGGCTACATCCTGCCCGCCGACGTTTCTTCCGGTACCGCCCGATATCAAGCCCCTCACGCAGTATTCGTGGAACTTCGGTGTGCAGCGGCAGGTGACGCCAAACTGGTTTGCGGCAGCAACCTATATCGGGACCCACATTTTGCACCTCTGGGGCGCTGTCGAGCTGAATCCTGCCATTTACGTCCCGGGCACTTGCGTTGCCGGACAGTACGGACTTGCGGCGCCCGGTCTATGCACGCAGGCCAGCAACATAAACCAGCGCCGGGTGTTGAATCTGGCGAGTCCGGGCAAGCCTCCGCTCAGTTACATCACGCAATATGATGATGGGGGTACGCAGGGTTACAACGGAGTTTTGCTCTCGACCACCTGGCGGGTGGGGCAACAGTTGAATCTCAATGCGAATTACACATGGTCCCACTGCATCGCTCTGCCGCTGCCCTACATCCCTGCTACAAACGCACTGAATCCCGGCGCGAATTACGTTCATGAGGGTTATGGGCAGAACATCGGCCCGGCGAACCGAAACCTGGACGTTGGCGATTGCTTTGTGGACCGGCGGCAAGTCGCGAACATCAGCTTGGTTTACAAAACTCCCCGGTTTGCTAATAACGTGGCGCGCCGTCTGGCCACTGGCTGGACATTCGGCACGAATTTCACGGTGCGTTCGGGTCAACCGCTCACGCTCCTCTCGGGCGCCGTTACCGACCCGGCGACCGGCTTCGGCGGAACGACGGCAACGCAACGCGCCAACGTGCTGTCGGCGAATACGGATTCCCCGACGCGAGGTCACGCATGCTCCACCGCCACGTTTTGTCAGAACTGGTTTAACCCGGCTGCATTTGCTGCGCCGCCTTTGGGCACATTCGGGAATCTGGGAGTCGGCGCGATTCTGGGTCCGGCGTTCTGGCAGTGGGATCAGGCGATTTCGAGAGATTTCCGGATCCGTGAGGGTCAGACGCTGGTTTTTCGATTTGAGATATTCAACGTCACCAACAGCCTGCGGCCCGGCAATCCTGGAACAAATCTGGGTGCTCCGAGCACATTCGGCATCATTACCAGCGACGCAACGCCGCCTCCGGGCGTCACCGCGCCTGCGGGCGTCACGCAGACGACCGCCGGTTCGGCGACGAATGCGCCCTACAGGGTTTTGCAGTTCGCGGTAAAATATGTATTTTAGATCTCGGCTGCCGTTCTGATGACACTGAGCTGGATTACATCGCAATGAAAACGAAAGGCAGTTGAAATACGATGCGAGTCCAAGATGGAAATCCGTAAACGAGATGCACCTTCGGAATGGATCGATTATCTAAAATACCGGGGTGATCGCCGATAACCTCACCAACATGGGCCAACAACTGGTTCCACGGCCAGTCTAAGGCCCGAGGTTCCACTTCAGCCCTCCCAAGCCGGGGCGGAATGAAATCGACCCGGTCACGCCAGCCGAACCTACCCGAGATAGAGCATCAGCGTGCTAAAGCACTTTATTTTGCACCGCGAAGTAGTCTAGAGCGCCTTGGCGAGTTCCTCGGCGAAAGCGCTTTGCAGGCCGGGATCGCTGGACCTCTTCGCGGCGCTCCTCTTGCCGCGGCGCGGCGGGCGTTGCTCGGCCACCTGTTCGGCCGGGGCGCTCTGGGCGACCGGAGCATGGTTGGTGGGGCGAGGTTGGCTCGAAGTGGAATGCCCGGTGGAACCGGCGTGACCGCCGGAACTGCCCGAGCCTGTGGGAGGCCCCGAGGCTCCCGGAGAGCGGATGGGCCCTCTGGGCTTGGGCGGCTGAGCGGGATTGGCGCGCAGCAGCCGGTCCTCGAGGGGAGCGCGGTCGAAGCGGCGGATGATGGCGTTCATCTCCTCCTGATTCGGCGCGTCGATGAACGCGAAGCCCTTGGACTCCTGCGTTTCGGGATTGCGGATCACTTTAATTGCGTCCGCGACCAGGGTTTCGGCGGTGAGCCAGCCCTTGATATCGTCCGCGGTTACCCAAGCGGGCAAGTTGCCCAGAAAGACGGTAAAACTCATTCGACGGTTGTCTTCGACTCCATTAGTGGGGGTTTGTCTTCGAGAAACGCTTCCTCGAAGCACTAACATCGTACCACAGTCCAAGCAGCCGGTAAACGGAATAATTGCAAGCGCGACGCCGCCGGTGTGCGATACAACCAATCATGACCTTCGACCTCAAGGGACGCACGGCGCTGGTGACGGGAGCGGGCCGCGGTATCGGACGCGCCGTGGCGCGGAAGCTCGCGAGCTCCGGGGCGTCGGTGATGCTCAACGACCTGGACCGCGAGGTGCTCTTTGAAACCGGGGCTCTGATCGACGGGGACGGCGGCGCGGCCAAGGCGATGGCGGGCGACGTGACCGCCGCCGATTTTCCCGGCAAGCTGGTGACCGCCACCGTGGCCGGCTTCGGCTCCATCGACATCATCGTGAACAACGCGGGCTACACGTGGGACAACGTGATCCAGAAAATGACCGACGAGCAGTTCCAGGCTATGCTGGATATTCACCTGGTGGCGCCGTTTCGCATTCTGCGCGCCGCCTCGGGCTGGATCCGGGAAACCGCGAAACGCGAGATTGCCGAGGGCCGCCGCGTGATGCGAAAGGTGGTGAACATCACCTCGGTCTCGGGCGTCGATGGCATCGCCGGCCAGGCTGCGTACGGCGCGGGCAAGGCCGGGATCAACGGGATCACCAAGGTCCTGGCGAAGGAGTGGGGACGCTACAACGTCAACGTGAACTCGGTGGGATTCGGCCTGATCGAAACGCGCCTCACCGCGCCGCTGGGATCGGAGATTGACGTGAAGGGTCACAAGATCAAGGTCGGAGTTCAGCAGGCGGCGCTCGATGCGATGAAGCAGCAGTGCCCGCTTGGCCGCGTGGGGACAGTGGAGGAAGCGGCGGGTCCGGTGCTGTTTTTCTGCTCGCCTCTTTCCGATTACGTTAGCGGAGAGGTGCTGATTTGCAGCGGCGGAGCGCGGTCATAGGCGGGCGAGCAGCCGGCGCACGCCCTCTTCAAGAACCGGCCGTGCGGTCAGCAGGCTGAGCACCAGGAACGCTTCACGCTCGAAATCGTAAAAGAAGCCCGGCTGCACGATCACGTTATCGTCGCGAAGCAGAGTCAGCGCCCATTCTTCCTCGCTGCGGATTCGGGGAACCTGCACGATCGCGTACCATCCGCCCTCGACGTTCAGCACCTGAATCGCGGAGCCGGCCGCCGCGGACCGCAGCCATGCGAGGTTGTTACGCGTGCGCTCGCGGATCTGCCCGCGCACGGGGCACGCGAGCAGTTTGGGCAGCGCCGCCTGCACGGGGGTCGCGACGGAAAGATAGGTATCGGCGATCAGCTCCAGCCGGTCGAGCGCGGTTTCGTGACCGGGGCCGCTCGCGACAATCCAGGAGAGCTTCATCTGGGGCAGTCCCGCGATTTTCGAAAGTCCGCTCATGGAGAACGTGAGCGCGCGCCGGACACCGATGACGCTAGCGACGCGCGAGTCGTCGGGCGCAAACTCGTAATCCGAAAAAACCTCGTCGGAAATGATCGCAATTCCGAGCGCCTCCAGCCGCTCCAGCTCATCGCGCTTCACAAAAGATCCAGTCGGATTATTGGGATTGACGACGACGATCGCCCGCGTGCGCGGAGTCACGACCTTTTCCAAAGCGTCGCAATCGATGTGCCAGGCCCCGTCGTAGTGCAGAGGGTACGGGCGCACGCGCACCGATTCCAGGCTCGCCAGGAATTCGAACAACGGATAGGATGGGCGCGGAACCAGAATTTCGTCGCCCGGATCGGCCAGCAGCTTGAACAGGTACGCGTACGCTTCGCTGGTGCTGGCGGTCAGCAGCACGCGCACCGGGTCGATGGCGACGCCCCGCTCCGCGTAGTATTCGCAGACCGCCGCTCTCGCCGAAGGGAGGCCGCGCGGATCGGGATCGTACTTCAGTGCGCGCGCGTCGGCAATCGCTGCGAGAATCTCTTCACTGGGATAGACGAACCCGGCATGGGTCGGGTTGGATTCGGTCAGATCCAGCAGGCGCGCGCCCTCCCGCCGCTTCTCCGCCGCCAGCTTGGAAAGAGGATTCGGGCGCAGATCCCAACTCAGGCGGGAGGAAAACACCGCAACATCGTAGCAGAGTCCGCCCGCCTTCGGGTGCACGAGATGAAAGTGGCTCGGTTGCAGAAGTTCTTGAAAGTAGGAGCTGTTTGAGGGTACGACGTACTCGCCGGGGCAAAACGGAGTGCGGAAAACAAAAAATACGAAATGAACCCATCGAATGGCGGCAACCTCAAGTAAAGAAAAGTCCTTAACGCATTTCAAAACGAACCCATTTGGGTGCGGATGGGGGAGCCGGTTCAGTTCGTCTTTCATGCGTTCCCCTCCCTCTCCGGTTAACACGAGCGGACACGCCGGAGAACATTCCGGCGCGCCAAGTGCGGAGGAGAGGGGAGTTACAGGGCGCGTGCCGCCGGGATTGTATTTGGGCGCTGCACTCTTTGCAGCATCGTCCGGCGATCATGGGTGACGAGAATCCGGTCGGCGTTGGCCGCGCGCTAAGGACTTGGACCGCGGCGAGCGAAGCGGGGTCACCGATTACCTTTCAGGCACTACCTGACGGTTGCTATCCTCCCTGAGCTAAGCTGGACTCCATGATCGCGATTCCACGTCACACGGTCGATCTCACCGCCTACCCGGATCTGGTGGTCATTTACCTCGGCATGCAAGTCAGGAGTTTTCGGGGCCTCGCAACTTTCCTTCAACTGGGCCCGGAGATCGACAAATCCGTGGCGGCTCGTCCCGACGGACTTCTGTGT
The DNA here is from genome assembly GCA_041486445.1 of Bryobacteraceae bacterium. GTDB lineage: Bacteria > Acidobacteriota > Terriglobia > Bryobacterales > Bryobacteraceae > Palsa-187. The sequence goes on along the minus strand of JBGPLI010000032.1, from coordinate 24,309 downwards.
CACGAGCGCATCTATTACAGCCTGTTCCCACTGCACGCAGGGATGCGCCAATACTGGCGCGACTTCGAGTCGCTCGAAAAGTGGACCCGCGAACTGCCCCATCAGCGCTGGTGGAAGAAATTCCTCTCCGCGCCGCACGGCGCCACGTTCTGGCACGAAACCTATCTGATGAGCGGCGAGATGGAATCGGTGTACCTGAACATGCCGGACATCGCGGCCGGCTTCAAAGCTTTCGCGCCCGCCGTGGAAGCCCGAAGCTCGATGTTCTCGGCCCGGCGCCGCCTCCGCCGCGAAGGAGAAGGACCTGCCCCGGTGGTGGCGGAAGAAGCCTGAGGGTGCGTCGAGAGGGTTCCTTCCGGCGACGAGGCCGGCTAGAGACGAGGAGGAACGCGTGGGGTGGTTCACGGAACGATCTCGCTCCAGTTTTTGGCGGTGACGAACTGGGCAAGGTGTCTCGGATTAGCTGTTGCGACTGTCATTTGGGCTGAACCTCCTCCAAATGATAGAGCCTGAGCAGCGATGATCACATCGATATCAAGCGCCTTTGGATCGGCTGTTGGCTGTCCCTCCTGCCTGGCCTCGCCCACAGGTCGGCTGCAAGCCGAAGCGCTGCATCGGAGAGCGGAAGGTAGCGCCCTGGGGTTGCGGCTACCAAAGCGTCAAGCCTCGCGACACTGAAGCTCTTTCTCGCTCTTAGAAGTTCGCGCTTCAGTTCGTAGTAGACTATGGCGGGAACAACCACCCGGCTGCCGTTTAGGAGACACCGAGAGAGCCATTCGGTGACGGCTACAACCTCGGTGCTCCGCTGCGGATGTGTTAGAAGACCCAGTGGGCCGGAGTCGAGGAAGAGAATCTGGCTCACGGAAAGAGCACAGGTTCTCCGGCAACGGTCCGGCTTTCATTCATCGCCCTCTTGAACTCGGTGAGCTCCTGCTCGGCGGCGCGGATCTGCTCCGGGTCGGTCGTGGCGTCCTGACTCCGCCAGCGCGCAAGAAGTTCAAGGGTGGCAGTATCGATAGAGCCGTTGCTGGAGGGCGGCGGTGGCGTAGTCGGCTGCGATGTCATCGGCTGTTTCATTGCATTTGCCCTCTCAGCTTCAATCGTACCAGGGAAGCATTCTACGGGAAAGCGTGTCAGCGGGCAGCCAGAAACGGGGCCATCCGCGGCTGGGCAGGCTGTTCTCTCCCCATCCGGCGTCATACAATAGGTGCCCATGGAACACTTTACCTGGGACGCCATCCCGCTCGACGTGATGACCGACAAGATCTCGCGAAAATACGTGACCGGCGAAAAGGCCATGGTCGCGCAGATCTTTCTGAAGAAAGGCGCGGTAGTGCCGCTGCATCATCACGAGAGCGAACAGATCACCTATATTCTCGAGGGTGCGCTGAAATTCGAGCTGGAAGGCAAAGAAGTCGTCGTGCACAAAGGCGAGGTGTTGCACATTCCCTCCAACGTGCCGCATCTCGCGGTGGCGATGGAGGATACGCTCGACCTCGATATCTTCTCTCCCATTCGCATGGATTGGATCACCGGCGACGACGCCTATCTGCGGCAGGGCGACACGCAGAAAAAGTAATGCCGCAGGCCGCGCTCCATCCTCCCGAGGTCAAAGGCGGGCTGATCCTGGGCGTGCTGCGGGAGTTCCGGAAGGACCCACCGGCGTTCCTCGAGAGCGCAGCTCGCCGGCATGGCGACATCGTCACATTCCGGCTGGGCCCCGAGCACGCCTATGTGCTGAATCATCCCGACTGGATCAAGGACGTTCTGGTCACGAACCAGTCGAATTTCACCAAGAGCCGGATGCTCGAGCGGGCCCGCGTTCTGCTGGGTAACGGACTCCTCACCAGCGAAGGCGAGTTCCATCGCCGCCAGCGCCGCTTGGCGCAGCCCGCGTTCCATCGCGACCGTCTGCGGGGTTACGCCACTTCGATGGTCGAATGCGCCGCGCGCTGCCGCGACCGCTGGGAGCCCGGCGCGCCGTTCGACGTGTCGCGGGAGATGATGAGGCTGGCGCTCGCCATCGTCGGGCGAACGCTGTTCAACGCCCCCGTGGATTCGGAAAAAGCGGACGAGATCGGCGCCGCCTTGACCCAGGTGTTCGACCTGTTCCAGCGCCTGCTGATGCCGTTCTCCGAGTGGCTGGAGAAACTGCCGCTGCCTTCGGTGCGGCGCTTCGAGCGCGCGCGCGACCAACTGGACCGGATCATCTACCGTTTGATCGCCGAGCGCCGCGCGAGCGGCCGCGACACAGGGGACCTGCTGTCGATGCTCCTGCTGGCCCAGGACGAAGAGGGCGAAGGGGGCATGACGGATCAGCAGGTGCGGGACGAGGCGCTGACGCTCATGCTCGCCGGCCACGAGACCACCGCCAACGCGCTCACCTGGACCTGGTACCTGCTCTCGCAAAATCCCGAAGCCGAGGCCGCCTTGCACGCAGAGCTCGACCGGGTGCTCGAAGGGCGTTTGCCCGGGGTCGACGATCTGCCGCAATTGCGCTACGCCGAGGGCGTGTTCGCGGAGTCGCTGCGCCTGTTCCCGCCGGCGTGGGCCGTGGGACGCCGCGCCCGGCAGGATTATCCGGTCGGCGACTATCTCATTCCCGCGCGATCGATCGTGATCATGAGTCCCTGGGTGTCGCATCGCGACCCGCGCTGGTTTCCGGACCCGTTGCAATTCGATCCCGGTCGCTGGCGTCCGGAAATCGCCGACGCCCGGCCGAAGTTCGCCTACTTTCCTTTCGGCGGCGGAGCGCGCGTGTGCATCGGAGAGCGCTTCGCGTGGATGGAGGGCGTGCTGGCGCTGGCGACGCTGGCGCAGCGCTGGCGTCTGCGGCTGGAGCCCGGTCATCGCGTGGAGACCAAGGCGTTGATCACGCTGCGTCCCAGGTACGGGATGCGGATGACGGTGGAACTCCGGTAGCATATAAAGATTGGAGCAATCAACAATGAAGCTGCGAATCCTCTTGCTCGCGAGTGTGGCCGCTATCGGTGTACTTCATGCGCAGGCGCCCGCGGCGGCGGGCCCGAGCGGGGGCATTTCGCCCTACGCCACGCTTCCGCCAGCGCCCGCGCGGCCTAACCCGCTCGATAAGATCACGCCCGTCACCGACGCAATTTTGTCGAATCCGCCCGCGGGAGATTGGCTCACCTGGCGCCGCACTTACGACGATCAGGGATTCAGCCCGCTCAAGCAGATCGACCGCGGCAACGTGGCGGACTTGCGCGTAGCGTGGACCTGGTCGCTGCCGCCCGGTCCCAACGAGTCGACGCCCCTGGTTCACGACGGCGTCATCTTTATTCACAGCTTCGGCGACAAGGTGCAGGCACTCGACGCGCGGACCGGAGACCTGCTCTGGCAATATTCCCGCGAGCTGTCGAAAGACACGCCCCCCGGCGTCAAGCGCAACATCGCGATCTACGGCGACCGGCTGTTCATCTCCACTTCGGATGTGCACGTGGTGGCGCTCGACGTCAAGACTGGCAAAGTTGCGTGGGATCACATGGTCGGCGATTACAAGACCGCGCTGCGAATGTCGGGCGGGCCGCTGGTGGCCAAGGGCAAGGTGATGCAAGGGGTCTCCGGCCGGGTGGCGGGAGGCAATTTCATCGTGGCGCTCGACGCGCGCACGGGTGAGGAATCCTGGCGCTTCTACTCGATCGCGCGGCCGGGCGAGCCCGGCGGCGAGAGCTGGAACGGACTGCCGCTCGAGAAGCGAAACGGCGGCTCGGTGTGGCTCGCCGGAAGCTACGATCCCACGCTCAACCTGGCGTTTTTCGGAATCGCCCAGACCTACGACACCGCGCCGCTGGTGCATCCGGTCAATCAGCCGGGCATCACCAATGACGGGCTCTACACCGATTCCACCGTCGCCATAAACCCCGAGACCGGCAAGCTCGCCTGGCATTTTCAGCACCAACCGAACGATCAGTGGGACCTGGACTGGGCCTTCGAGCGGCACTTGATCAAGCTGCCGGTCAACGGCGTGACCAGGACGGTAGCGGTGACGGCCGGCAAGCAGGCCATCTACGACGTCCTGGATGCGGCGACCGGCAAGTACATCTTCTCGATGGATCTGGGTCTGCAAAATCTGGTTACGGCGATCGATCCCAAGACCGGCGCGAAGACCATCAACACGAAACTGATCCCCGGAGACGGCGAGACGAAAATGGTGTGCCCGCACGCGGGAGGAGCGAAGAATTGGATCGCTTCCTCCTACAACGCGGACACGAAGATGCTCTACACTCCGCTGGTCGAATCGTGCATGGACATGATCCCGGTGAAGCCGGGCGAGCGCGCCAACCTTTCGACCGACGTGCGCTGGGTGGTCCGGCCGAGGCTCGATAGCGACGGCAAGTATGGCCGCCTGGAAGCCATCAATCTGGAGACGAAAAAAGTGGTCTGGACCGATCGCCAGCGTGCGCCGCAAACCACCGGGGCCCTGGCGACGGCGGGCGGCGTCGTGTTCAGCGGATCGCTCGACCGCGTGATCAGCGCCCACGACGACTTGAGCGGCAAGCTGCTGTGGCAGGCGCGCCTGAACGACGTGCCGAGCTCCCATCCGATCACGTACAGCGTCAACGGTAAGCAGTACCTTGCCGTGGTGGTCGGCAATGGCGGGCCCCAGGCCACCAGTTGGAACGCGCTGGTGCCGGAGATCCAGAATCCGCCGGATCGTGGCGCGGCCATCTTTGTATTCGAGCTGCCGGAAAGGGATGTGGCCAAGGGCAAAGTTTCGCGCTAAGGCCGCCCCCTGCCGCCAAGTCCCGAGGCGAGACCGCGATGGAGAAGTCGAGACCCTCGGTGACGACCGACAAACCGGCTAAACGTGTCGTAAGCGGTACTGAAAATGTGAAGTGCCATGTAGTGCTGTAATGGAAACATGAGCGCTTTCTTGCCCGCCCAGGGACTGCCGGTCGTAGTGCGCGCCCAAGGTATCACTACCGCCGAGCGGTACCTGCAACGCCTGTGCGATCTTCTGGTCGTCTTCGGGGACGACGTGTTGATCTTCTCGGACAAGAGCTGCGCGTTTCCTGACACCGGTGATCCTCGACTCGACTGGTCTCGCTGGTTCCGGAGAGCTGTCATGGAATCGGCAAAGCAGAGTTGGGGAGCGGAACGCTGGCTTCGCGAATACCCTAACCGCGTATTTCTCGACCGGGCTTGTGCTCAGTCTTTCCCGTTGGACCTTCCACCGGCGGACCGGATGCGCGTTCACCACGTAGTCGTTGCGCACAACGTCGCAGTTCGATGCAAGGCCTATTTCGGTGGCGGCAGCGGTAGTCTGATCTTCAACTCGGATCTCAACGGTAAAGATCATTACGGGAATCCAAAGAGGTGCCGGCCATTCGAGGTAGGCTGGCTGGACGCCGGCCAAAATTTCGTTCACGTTCTTGATGACACGTCCCTGGGCATCTTGCTCACTGAGCGGGACACCATCACCGATTTCGTCGATTACCTCCGCGCCAAAGAGGACTTGCTGCATTCCTTCAGGCACCGCGGCATCAGGTTCTGCCACACTGGAGAAGAAGAGCTCCTTGCCAACTATCTTCTCACCCTGACGGACAACCGCCACGGTTTCAAGTTTCCAGACGGCTACAATGCGATCTTTATTCCCGAAGGTGATTGGGCAGAGTTCCTGCGGTGTCCAGAACGTGCCGCCCAAGTAGAAGCCGATTACATCAGCTACTCCTGGGATGATCTTACTGAAAAGTTCAACTTTCACATCCTGGGAGGGACGTCCCAGTTCACGACGAATCCCAAGATAAGTGATCGCGAAAAGCTTCTCCGATTCTTCGCGCGCGAATGCCGTGTTCGGCGGCGCTTGCTCGCTGGCGCTCTGATCGAATTCATCCAAAAAACGGGTCGGACGCAGCGGGGAACTTGCGTGATACTCCCGTCTAGTCCTGGCGATCCCTACTATTGCTTTCTCCTTCTACCCCAGCTGCCAGGGCAGTCGGACGACAGTTACAGAAAGGTTCGGCGCGAACTCCTAGAGGTCTTGTGCCACGTCACTAAAGTTGTGTATCCAGATGCGCTGGACATAGTAGGGCTTGCTACGGAAACTGGCATCGACGCGGAGCCACGCACCGAAGACGCCTTGTACTTGGACGCGCGAATGTGGAACGAGGAGGCGGAGTCCCGAGCGCGCGCCGCACAAAAGGAGTTTGGACTTCTAACCAAACTCACCAAGTTTCAGGACAAAGTCGCAGAGTTCCCGATTCCGCGGGCCGAAGACGTGGCCTCGCCGGGAAAAACCTGCGTAACAAGGCGTGTCCGTGCGGGAGCGGCAAGAAGTACAAGAAGTGCCATGCTAGATAGCACAGTCTGTCAGGAGGAGCAAACGGCATGAACAAGTACACCGCGATCATCGAGCAATGCTCCGTCACAGGCTTGTACGTAGGATACGTACCCGGCTTCCCTGGGGCTCATAGTCAAGCTGCTTCTCTCGATGAATTGAATTCCAATCTGAAGGAAGTGATTGAGATGCTTCTTGAAGAGGGCGAGCCAATGTTGGACGGTCAGTTCGTCGGCACGCAGACGGTGACCGTTCCCTGATTCATGGGAAGCGTTCCGGTTCTGAAGCCCCGTGAAGTCATCGCCGTCCTCGAAGCACTTGGTTTCGCTCAGGTGCGTGAGCGTGGTTCTCATAGGCAGTTTCGGCACCAGGACGGGAGGAACACAACTGTACCCTTCCATAAAGGAAGGGATATCTCGCCACTTCTCTTGCGGCAGATCGCCAAGGACGTAGGATTAGCCATCGACGAGTTTCTGAAGTACAGGTAGATCTGCCTCGCGCCTTCAACCTTCAACGGTCGAGCTGGAACACCTCGTGAACCGCCGACTTGCTGTCGATCCCTGGCATGCCGTCCGACTGAAAGCCCCCGCCGACCACGTGGAATCCGCCGCCGAGAAATCCCGCGGCGAAACCGTGATGGGCGACGCGCATGTGCGGCAGCAACTGCCAGCTATTGGTCGCGGGGTCGAAACTTTCCACCGCCCAGAACGCTTTCGGGCCCTCGCGGTCCTGGTATTCTCCGCCGGCCAGATAGATCTTGCCGTTGTAGTCGCCTCCGGCCATCCCGCTGCGGCGGATCGGCGCCCTGCCTTTGTCCACCCAGCGATCCTTCGCCGGATCGTACTCCTCGACCACGTCGGTGGCGTCGGCCCGGGTTACGTTGACGACGCTGAGGCGGCCGGCAATCGCATAGATCTTGCCGTTCACCGCGGCAGCCAAAAAATGGTTGCGAGCCGTGGGCATGGGCGCATGAGCGCGCCACTCATTGGTGGCCGGATTGTATTCTTCGACCGTGCCGAGCACCAACTGCGGAGTGTCGGTGGTGTTGCCGAGAGGCATCGTCGGATTGCCGGGCACATTCGCCTGGACGCCCCCGATCACGTATATCTTTCCGCCGAGCTCGACCGCCTGTCCAGCGCCGCGCGGCGTCGGCAGCGGAGCCAGCGCCTTCCAGCGATCGGTCTCCGGATCGTATTCCCACGAAAGATTGATTGGCTGCCATGCCGCGAATTCCTTGGGACTCACGAAGCCGCCGAACACGTAGATCTTTCCGTTGAGCGTCGTGGTCATGATGTGATGGGACGGCACCGGCATGGCATTTCTGGTGGTCCACGCGTTGGTGGACGCGTCGAACACGTACACCACGCCCATGGGCCTCCCGGTGGCGGGGCTGAGACCGGCCATCACATAAAACTTGTTGCCCACCACGGCGCCCTCGATCTCCCCCATCGTCACCGGCAGGGGTGTCGCCACGGTCCACGCGCCTGGCGCTACACCTTGTGATAGGAGGCGTGGGATTCCCGCAAGCGCGAGCATCAGGAATAGTGAGAGAGTCATACGCACTTTTAATATACGTGCATCGAACCGGGTGCGCTAGCGTCGGCACGAGTGCCGAAGCGGCAAGCTGAAGCTCGCGCCACTCGGATAAATCCGCGCTTGAGCAGACCCAAATGTGGCTAAGCAAATGCTCTTACCTCATCGCGCATGGCCACAACGCCGCAAATCGCTCCCATTCCGGCATCGGCTGTGTCGGCCGGCGGAGGGCTTCCCAATCCGAGAGACAGCAAAGTAAGAGCGCACGCGGCAAACGAGGGCACGGCGGCGGCGGCCGGCAAATCCCGTTTCGGAAATCTCGCCGAACTGAGCATACCCCTGGCTGTGCTGGGCATCGTCCTGGCGATGATCATGCCCATGCCGTCGTTTCTGCTCGACATCCTGATCAGCGCCAACATCACCGTTTCGGTCATCGTTCTGCTGGTCTCGATATACATCCTCAGGCCGGTCGAGTTCAGCGTGTTTCCGACAGTGCTTCTGCTGCTGACGCTGTTTCGCCTGGCGCTGAACATCTCCTCCACGCGCCTCATTCTAATCCACGGCAACTCGGGCACGCGCGCCGCTGGCCAGGTGATCGAAGCGTTCGGCAACTTCGTCGTGGGAGGCAACTACATCATCGGCATCGTGATCTTCCTGGTGCTGATCGCGATCCAGTACGTGGTGATCAACCACGGCGCGGTACGCATTTCCGAGGTCACCGCGCGCTTTACTCTGGACGCGCTGCCCGGCAAACAAATGTCGATCGATGCCGACCTGAACTCCGGTCTGATCGACGAGGCCGAGGCGAAGTCGCGGCGCAAACAACTGGCGGCGGAAGCGGAATTTTACGGCGCCATGGACGGCGCTTCACGCTTCACGCAACGAGACGCGGTGGCGAGCATCCTGATCACTACCATCAACATCGTGGCCGGCTTCCTGATCGGCGTATTCCAGCACAACATGGATCTGAGCCGCGCGCTGGCCACCTACACGGTGCTCACCATCGGCGACGGCCTGGTCACGGTGATCCCGGCGCTGATGGTTTCCATATCGGGCGGCCTGATCGTCACGCGCGCCGGCTCGGAGAAAAACCTCGGCATGGAGGTGCGCCGCCAGGTCTTCAGCAACCCTCAGCCGCTGATGCTGTCCGGAGGCGTGCTGGTGGCGATGGCCGCCTTTCCCGGCCTGCCAACGCTGCCCTTCCTGTTGCTGGGCTCGGGCGTGAGCTACGCCGGCTGGAGGCTGCGCCAAAAATCCGTCACCGCCCAAAAAGCGTCGCCCGTGGCAGCCGCGCCGGCACTCAAGGAGACACTGGAATCGCTTCTCAAGGTGGAGCCGCTGGCGGTGGAGGTCGGGCTAGGATTGGTGAAACTGGTTGACGGCGCGCAGAATTCGCCGTTGCTGCGCCGCATCGCCGCGATCCGCCGGCAGATGGCCGCCGACCTGGGCTACATGGTGCCGCCCGTGCGCGTCACCGACAACCTGCAACTCAAAGCCGGCGAGTATCTGGTGTTGCTCAAGGGCGCCGAGATCGCGCGCTTTGAGATGATGCAGAACTGCAACCTGGCCATCCATCCGGGCGGCACGGCGCAGCCTGTCGAGGGTGTACCAACGAAGGAACCAGCCTTCGGCATAGAGGCGTTGTGGATTCCTTCGGAGACCGCCGAGAACGCCCGCGCCAGGGGATACACCGTCGTCGATGCGGTCAGCGTACTCGGTACGCACCTGGCCGAGTTGATCCGGCGGCACGCGCACGAACTGCTCTCTCGTCAGGACACCAAGATTATTCTGGATCGCGTCACCGAAGAGAACCCCAGAGTGGTTGAGGATTTGGTGCCGAAATTGCTCCCCTTGGCTACCGTGCAGAAGGTTTTGCAGAACTTGTTGAGAGAGCGGGTCTCGATTCGGGATTCGGTAACCATTCTGGAAGCCCTCGGCGAAGCCGGTGTCATGACCAAGAACCCGGTCCTGCTCACCGAGTATGTTCGCCAGGCCGTTCGCCGCCTGCTGGTGAAACCGTATTTGAACCCGACCGGCGAGCTTCCCGCATTTTTCATCGATCCGCAGATCGAGCATTCGATCGAAGGCGCAGTCCAGTACAACGAGCACACCAGCCAAATGAACCTGCCGCCGCAAAAAATCCGCGAGATCGCCGATCGCGTGACGCGCGCGGTGGGGGCCGCCGAGACTCCGACGGCCGTGGTGACCAGCTCTTCCGCGCGTTTCTTCCTGCGCCAGTTGATCGAGGGAACTCTTCCCAACCTGGCCATTCTTTCGCATAACGAAATTCCGGCCGGCGTGCGCGTCGTGTCCACAGGATTAATTCAATGAAGTTGAAAAGCTATTTTTCGGAAATCGTCGAGGCAGCCATGGAGCTGGCTCTGGAAGAGCATCGCGGCAAGGAGCTGATCTTCATCGACACGCCGGGCCTGGCGCGGGGCGAGATGGAGGATGGCGCCGACCTGGCGCGTCTGATGGCGGCGCGGCGCTCACTGCCTATTTCCCTCCTGGCCACGGGCCGGCGGATTCCGGACGATTTGGAACCCGCGACGAAGGAACGTCTCACCGCTGTGGTCTCGGGCGGCTCGATCGCAGAAACCAAGCACAGCCTGGGAGCGGCGGCATGAAACAAGCAACGCAAGAGACGATGACGCACACGCCGAATCCGTACCAATCGGCGGAGCTCTCCGCCGAAGAACGCGAGCGCCTGATTCTGGAACACCTGCCGCAGGTTCGTTTGATCGCGCGGCGCATTCACGACCGGCTGCCGGAGAGCGTGTCGCTCGAGGACCTGGTGTCCACCGGCATCGTCGGGCTCATCTCCGCCATCGACCGGTTCGACGTCTCGCATAACGTGAAACTCAAGACCTACGCCGAGTACAAGATTCGCGGGGCCATCCTCGACAGCCTGCGCGGCCTGGACTGGGCGCCGCGCCAGCAGCGCAAGCGCGCCAAGCAGATCGAAGCCGCCATCTCGGCAGCCGAGCAGCGGCTGCACCGCTCGCCCAGCGAAGACGAGATCGCCGCGCAACTGGGTTTGAGCCTGGAGGAGTACCACGGATGGCTGGTGGAGATTCGTGGCCTCAACCTGGGCAGCCTCGAAAACGCTTCGCCCGATGAGGAGAACCGGGACGTGCTCAAGTACGTCTCCGACGACGAAGAGGCCTGGCCGTCGCGCCTGCTCGAGCGCAGCGAGCTGCAGAAGCTTCTGGCCGAGGCCATCACCAAGATGCCGGATATCGAAAAAACCGTGCTGAGCCTGTATTATCACGAGGAGCTGACGCTGCGCGAAATTTCCAAGATCGTGCGCCTGCACGAGTCGCGGATCTCGCAGCTCAAATCGCAGGCGGTTCTGCGCTTGCGCTCCTACATGGAAAAACGCTGGCCCACGCCCAGAGGGATCTAGCCGGTGTCCCATCCGCACGCCGAAATTCGGGATTGGTTGTTCGGGGAATTTTCCTCGCGCCTGGCCACGGTCTTCGAGACCATGACCGGAGAGCGTCCCGCCATCCGCTGGGAGAGCGTCCCGGCGGGCGAGGCTGGCTTGCGCTGGCGGCAGTCCTTCAGCGGCGTCGCGGGAGACGCCTGGATCGCTGCCCCCACGCCGGACTGGACCGCCGCCGGCGGACACGTGCTCCACGCCGCGGGGATCGAGAGTGGCGACGCAGCCAGTCTGAAATCGGCTTATCTTGAAACCATCGGCCAGGCCCTGTCGGGTCTGGCGCAGACCATGGGTGGACGGCTGCATCGGGAGGTGAGGTGCGCCTCCGGGGAAGAAGCCGAGGGCCCGGCCAGCGACGCATCCTGGGCATTTTTGCGCCTGACCTTGGGCGAGGCAGCCGCGACGCTCGCCGCCGGTTTCGACGCCGAGCTGCTGGACGCCTTCGCAGCGCCGTCCGCGGCCACGCCGGAGAGTCAGGCGGACGGCGACTCGCCAGCTCGAAAATCCAAAACATTCGACCTGCTGCTCGAAGTAGAGCTGCCGGTGAGCATCTCCTTCGGCCGCGCACAGGTGCCGCTCAAGAACGTGCTCAAGCTGACCACCGGATCGATCATCGAGCTGAACCGGTCCATCACGGAGCCGGTGGAGGTGATCGTGAATAATTGCGTGATCGCCCGCGGAGAAGTCGTGGTGGTGGATGGAAATTTCGGCGTCCGCATCGAACAGGTGATCAGCCGGGCTGAAAGACTGAGGACCTTGAACTAAGATGCTGATTCAATCCACACTGCTCGCTTTGGGTTTGATCGGGAGCCTGTTTCTGTTCCTGTCGCTCAAGCAGGAGATCCAAACGCACGCGCGAAGACATCGCATGCACCTGGAGGCATGCGATGCGCATGCTCCGTCGCGGCCAGGACCTGGCGCACATCGCCGCGGCTCTGGGCGTTCCTCGAAAAGAGGTCGAGTTGCTGATCCGCGTGCAGGGGATGACGAGCTTGGCCAGGTCTTAATGCAACGCTCCGGCCGCCGCGGCCAGCGGTTTTCGCAGCCGGAAGAACATCACGGCTGAGACCAGTTGCGCGGCCATCCCGAAAGCGACCAGCGCAGGCACCGAACGATCGTACAACAGGCCCATCGCGACGCTGCCCAGGAACCACATCACTCCGTAGACTGCATTGAAGATGCCGAACGCGCTGCCGCGCTTGTTCATCGACACGACCTGCGCGATGCCGGCGCGCAGGGACGCGTCCTGGGCTCCCATGCCCACCGCCCAGCAGGCGACGCTCACGGCCGCGGCCGCGGGTCCGCCGAGAAATCCGAGAGGCAGCGCCATCAGAGACACCAGAATTCCCGATGCCAGCACCGGCAGTCCGTAGCGGTCGAAGAGGCGTCCGAAGATCAGCGCGGTGATCCCGTTCACCGCCATGGCGCCGGAGTAAAGCAGCGGAATCACCGCGGGCCTCGCCACCGCCGTCTTCTGGAAATGATAGGCGAGCAGCGAAAAGTCGACGAATCCGCAGGCGAGCAGCCCGGCCGCCGCGGCGTAGGTCCAGAATACTTTGGGTAGAGTTTGTTCGACGGGCGTGGGAGCAGAAGCCGTGTGGTCGGGATAGAAGTAGCGGGCCGTGAGCAACACGGCCAACGTCAACAACGCCGGAATTCCCAACCGCAAAAAAGCCGGGCCGAAGTGATTCGACTGAGCCACCGCCGCCGCCATCAGCAGCGGACCCACCACCGCTCCGGTCTGATCGAGCGCGGCATGCAGGCCGAATCCCCAGCCGTGGCCGACCTGGTGGGTGGCTTCCGAAAGCAGCACGTCACGCGCCGGTCCGCGCACCGCCTTGCCGGTGCGCTCGGCGACGATCAACAGCGCCGCCACCTGCCAGCTTCCCGCAAAGGCGAGCGTTGGCACCGCCAGCACATTCAGCACGTATCCGGAAATTGTGAGGGTCCAGTAGGCGCGCGTGCGGTCGGCAAGCCGTCCGGAGAACAGGCGCAGGCTGGCGGCGAGCATCTCGCCCAGCCCCGCGATGAAGCCCACCTGGGCCGCGCTGGCGCCGAGCTCCTGCAAGAACGGGCCGATGCCGCTGCGCGCGCCCTCATAGGTCATGTCCGCGAACAGGCTGACTACGCCCAGGCAGACGATGAATCGGATGGCGGAGGAGCGCTGTTGCGCGGTAACGGTCAAGTATTCAGCTTACGGGAACGCAGCGCGCAGACGCCGGGGTCCCGGATTGGCTCGGCCGGCTTGATCCAGCGCGACCGTCACCGTCATTTCCTTGTGCTCGCGCATCAGCACCACGGGAACCGATTTGCCGCGCAAAAAGCGCAGGCGGCTGGAAAGATCGGCGGGTGTGGCGACGCTGCTGTCGTCGACTTTCGTGATCACGTCGCCGGCCTTGATGCCCGCCTTCTCCGCCGGCGAGCCCTTTAGCACGGAGCGCACCAGCACGCCCTCTTTCACTCCGAAATACTGCGCCAGTTGCCCTTCGAGCGACTCCGCCTCCACGCCCAGCATCGCGCTTCGCCAGGACAGGAAGCTGCGCGGCATGTCCGGAATGCGGATATCCGGCATCGCGAATCCATCGCCCAGCCGCGGACCGCGCCGCATCCCGACCTTCACGGTCACGGTCTGGGGCGCGCCGTTGCGGACGATGTCCAGCCTCACGTCGCGGCCCGGCGGCGTTTCGCGCACCAGCCGGGAGAATTGTTCGATGCCCTCCACGCGCTGTCCGCTGTACTGGAGCACCACGTCGCCCGTTCTCAGACCCGCCTTTTCGGCCGGGCTGTCGGAGTCGATGCGTGTGATCTCGACGCCGCCATCCTGGCTCAGCTTCAGCTCTTTGGCGCGGTCGCTGTCGATCTCCTGAATGCCCACGCCGAGGAAGCTGCCTGACGGTGCGATCGCGGCGGTCCGGGTCACTCTCGGCGTCTGGGCCGGAGCGGCGATCGCGAACAACACGAAAGCGAGCACGGCAATTTTTGTAAAACGCATAACAACTCCTATTTCAATTTCCGCAAATAAATGGTCCCGGCAGCCGCATTGATGCGCAGCAGAGGACCTCCGCCGTTGATGGACCCCTCGGCCACCAGCGGCGGCAGGCTGAATCCGATAATCCTGGCGCGCACTTCCGAAAAATCGGAAATGATGCGAGGGTTCCCGCCGGAATCGTTTCTCGCCATCACCGACAACGCTAGATTAGACGGAATCAGAACCGTAATGTCACCCGCTCCGGCGGCCAGCAGGGATTCTTCCAGGCGGGTCCCGGCCAGCAACTCCGCCAGGATGCTGCCCAAGGCAGTCGAAACGTGCAAGGGACCCGACGCTGTCTTGACGCGGATGGCTCCGGCCATCGATTCGCCACGGACGCCGCGCGCCGAGCCCACCTGGATGGAGCCGCCGCGCGTATCCGCGAGCACCTGTCCGCCCGCCTGCACCACTTCAATGAGTCCCGCTCCTGAATGCGCTTCCACCGTCGACGCCGCCTTCTCCACACGAATGTTACCGCCCTCGGTCGCGAGCACCAGCGGCCCTTTGGCTTCGCGCACCACTACGTCGCCGCCCGCGGTTTCGCAATTGACTTCCGCGCCGGCGGAATCGACGTGAATCGAGCCGCCGCCGGAGATGCAGCGCACCGCGCCGCCGATCCTGCCCAAGCGGATCTCGCCGCCGCCTGTGACGGCTTCCAGACTCCCCTCCAGGTTGTTGGCGTCGATGCCGCCAAGTTCGGTCTCGATCGCCACGGCCACCACCTGGCGCGGGACGTTCAGCTCGAGCCGCGCGATCGCACCGGGCGCCGGCGTCACCACGAGCGTGGTCAGGCCGCCCGCTACTCGCATGCCGACGCTCGCCCGCTCCGCCAGCTTGTAGGTCACCTGGTCGCCGGCTGAACCTCGCACCACGACGGGACCACGAGTCATCACGTGCAGGCGTACGGTCGCGCCCATCGGAACCTGAGCCGTCAGGGCTCCGGCCACGAGCAGCGAAATGAAGCCGTAAAGCAGCATCTCAGTAAGTCTGCGCGGAAGCCTTCATCAGGTGCAGCACCTGCTGGCTGCGCTCGCGCACATACGAATTGTCTTCCCGGCTCATCAGCTCCTGGAGCGTACCGACGATCCCGCGATCCAGGTTCTCGGTTGGGCCCACGGTCAGCAGATCGATCGCCTGCGTGCGCAGGCCGGGATTGGAATCGCTCAACAGCACCTGCTCCAGCGCTCCGCGCACGCCAGGTTCCCGCGCGAAAGGTTTCAAGCCTTCCATGGCCTTCAAACGCACGCCCGCGTTCGGATCGTGGCGCAATGCGTAGACCAGCGCGTCGCGGACTTCCGCCGACTCCGCGCCCGCATTCAGAATGTTCACCGTCTCGGCGCGCAACCCCGGATCGGACGAGTCCTTGGCGGCGGCTAATAGCAGCGCGCGAATCTGCTGATCGTCCGGCCGCCCCGATACCGTGCGCTGCCGCGTCTCGTCCAGCACGATCTGCACGCGTCCGCCGGAAGCCGGTTCGACGTAGCGCACTCGCGACGCTCCGGGCTCCGACGATGTGTAGCGCGGCGTCACGCGAGCCGCGAAAAATCCGATTGCCAGCAGCGCAAAAGCCGCCGCTGGACGCAACCAGCTACCGTCCCACCAGCTGACGCGTGCCGGCCGCGGCATCGATCGCTCCTCATCCAGCTGCGCCCGCAGGTCCTCGCGGCATTCCCGGAGCAGCGACGGCGGAGGCTGAATCTCGCAGCGATCGAACTCCGCATGCACCGCCTTCTCCCGGTCGAGCGCCACGCGGCACTCCGGGCAGGCGTCCAGGTGCAATTCGACGCGCTCCTCGTCATCGAACGAGAGCTCGCCGTACAGATACAATGCCAAGGAGCCCTTCACGGACGCGCAAGTGATATCGGCGCTCATACGAAATCTCCCAAAGCCACTCTCATCTTCTGTGTCGCGCGGAACAGGCAGTTTTTCGCGGCTTCTTCGGTCGTGCCCAGAATTTCTCCGATCCGTCTCAGCCGCAGACCCTGGTAGTGGCGCAGCTCGAAAACCGTCCGCTCGCGCGGCGTGAGCTGGCCGAGTACTTCCTTCACCCTCGTCCGCACCTCCCCGCTGAACAGCCGGCGTTGCGGATCGCCGTCGGCACGCTGCTCCGGCGTTGCGTCCATGCGGTCGAGCGGTCCCTCGGCGGTGGCGAGCACACCCGGCTCCTCCTTCCTGACCTTGCGTTTTCGCAAGTGGTCCAGGCAGAGATTGGTGACGATGCGATACAGCCAGGTGTGAAAACTGCAATCGAACCGGAACGCGGGCAGGTTGCGGTAGACCCTCAAAAACGCCTCCTGGTAGACATCGCGCGCGTCCTCGGGCGACCGCAACAGGTTCATGGCCAGCCGGAGCACACTCTGATCGTAGGCGCGGACGAGCTGCTCGAAGGCGTCCTGGTCGCCTTCCTGCGCGGCCCGGATCAGCGCCGTCACGTCCGATTTCTGGAACAAGGCGGCCGGCTCCAACACCTATTTGGACGGCGGCCGGAGAGAAATGTAACGCTTGTCTAAACCAGCTCCAGGTCGATCTTTTTCTGCGCCGCATCCAGCGCGACGATCCTGAAGCTGCGCACCTGGCCGGCGCGAGGCGCCTCGGTGGCCGTGGCCGTTCCGCCGCCGGACTTCCACTTTTCCTGGAGCATCGCCGTCAGCGTGGAAAGGTCAGTTTTTGAATCACTTGCAGCCGCTTCCTCGGCCTTGTCCGCAGCCAGCTTCGCGTGCCCGAACACGCCCTCGCCCAGCTCGACCCTGGCCCTGCCCCCGGAGGTGTCGACGATCCTGCCCGAAACCGCATCGCCCGCCTTGTGCTCGGCGATGTACTCGTCGATGCTGGTCGGCTCGAGCTGCTTAATGCCCAGCCGGAGGCGCCGCCTTTCGCGATCCACTTCGAGCACCTGCGCCCGTACCCTCTCGCCCATCTTGAGGGCTTCGTTAGGATGATTGAGGCGCTTCTCACGGCTGATGTCGCCGATGTGAATCATGCCTTCGATCCCGTCGCCCAGATCGATGAACGCCCCGAATTTGGCCAGGCTCGTCACCGGGCCCTCGGCCACCGCGCCCACGGGGTACTTCTTCAGCGCCTCTTCCCAGGGATCGCCCAACGCCTGCTTCAAGCCGAGCGCGATGCGCCGGTCCGCGACGTTGACCCCGAGCACCACCACCTCGACGGCGTCGCCCGCTTTCACGATGTCCGCCGGCCGCACGCTCTTCTTGGTCCACGACATTTCGGACACGTGAATCAGCCCTTCTATGCCCGGCTCGAGTTCGACGAAAGCGCCGAAATCCGCCACCCGCACCACCTTGCCCTTGACGCGCGAGCCTTGCTGATATTTCTCGGCCACCAGCGACCACGGGTCCGGCGCGAGCTGCTTCAGGCCCACCGAGATCTTGTGCGTCTCGCGGTTCACCTTCAGCACTTTTACTTCGATTGAATCACCCACGGTGACGACGTCGGCCGGCTTCACCGTGCGCGAGTAGGCCATCTCGGAAACGTGCAGCAATCCATCCACGCCGCCCAGGTCGATGAAAGCGCCGAAGTCGGTGAGGCTGCGGACGGTCGCTCGAATCACCGCGCCTTCTTCGATGCGCGCGAACGCTTCCTCCTTGGCCGCGCGCTCCAGTTCTTCCAGGACGATTCGTCGATCCACGACGACGTCCTCGTCGGCAGTATCGAGCTTGGTGATGCGGCACTCGATCTGCTGCCCCACCAGTTTTTCCAGGTCGGCCAGCTCGCGCGCTCCGCTGCGTGAGGCGGGCATGAAGGCGCGCACGCCCACGTCCACGCGTAGTCCGCCCTTTACCACCTCGAGCACGGTGCCGCCGATGGTGCGCTTGGCGGCGAAGGCCGCTTCGAGGCCGCTCCAATCGCGGGGCGTCTCGATCCTGACGGTCGAGAGCGTGTAGTTGCCCTCCTGATCGCGTCCGCGAATGGAGACGATCAGTTTGTCGCCCGGCTTAAGGACGCGGCCGCCGGTGGCCGCCGGATCGGGCGGCAGCATGCCGTCCATCTTGCGGCCGATGTCGACGAACACGCCGTCCGGCGTCACGGAGACGACGGTGCCCTCGAGCGTCTCGCCCGAGGCGTGGTGCGATTGTTCGAACTCGGAGAGAATGTCGCCAAACGACGTGTCCGCGGACAGCGCGTCGGGGGAGTCGGGGAGATTGGACGTCATTCGAGCCAACCGGGCGTTTCCATATTGTGTCACATCTTGCCGTGGCGCCGGCGGTCTGGTAGTCAGGCAAATCTTGAATCTGACTACCGGCGGTCTCGCCGCCGGCGAGCACTCCGCTATCATGTCTCCAGTGCCGTCCGCCTGGCGCCGCTACGTTCGCCCTCAGGATTTCGTCTGGCTGCTGCTGTTTTCCGCGCTCGCCGCTTTGAGCCCGAACCGCAGCTCCATCGTCATCACCGTGCTGGTCGCGCTCGGCGTGGTCCAGGTGCTCGAGCCGCGTCTCGGCGCGATCCTCACCATCGTGCTACAGCTCGCCCTGTGCTATCTGCTGATCGGCTACAGTGGCGGCGTTTCGAGCAGCTATTATCTGATCCTGCTGCTGCCCGTGATCTCGGCCGCGACCAATTTCGGCCTGGCCGGAACGGCGGTCTGCTCGCTCCTCGCCTGCGCGATCTACCTTTCTTTTCTCATCTTCCTGGACTGGAAGAACGAGTTCATTCCGCCGGACCAGGTGCTCGAACTGGCTCTGCGGAGCGTGTTCCTCCCGGTGGTCGGCTACATGACCCACCAGCTTGCCGAAGCGCAACGCTCGGAAGCGCGCAAAGCCCAGGCTGCGGCCGAGCAGCTCGCGGCGGCCAACCAGAGTTTGCAGGAGGCGGAAGCGCAGGTGCGCCGCGCGGATCGCCTGGCGGCGCTCGGGCAATTGACCGCGGGCCTGGCCCACGAGCTGCGGAATCCCCTCAGCACCATGAAAACGTCGGCGGAGATGCTGACGCGCAGCGTCGCCGCCGAGAACGCCGTCGCCCGCGAGATGGCCGGGTTCATCGGCGCGGAAGTCGATCGCACCAATTCGCTGATCACGCGCTTCCTCGATTTCGCGCGCCCGCAGCATCTGCGCCTGGAAACCGGAGACCTCGCGGCCCTGCTCGACCGCGCCATCGAGCGATTCGAACGCGAACGACGTAGCGCCAGCGCCGGCATCACGGTGTACAAGAATTATTCGCCCGGCATCCCGCCGCTCGCTTTCGACGATGAGCTGATGGAGCGCGTGATCGTGAACCTGCTGTCGAACGCCGCCGAGGCGAGTCCTCCCGGCGGCGCGATCACGGTGAAGACGCGGCGCGCCGATGCGACGGTCGAGATCGCGGTGATCGACCGCGGCTCCGGCATCGCGCCCAAGGATCTCGAAAGCATCTTCAATCCGTTCTACACGACCAAGTCCGAGGGCGTGGGACTTGGTCTGGCCATCGTTTCCAAGATCGTCGACGAGCACGGCGGCCAGATCGCAGTGGAGAGCGCCCCCGCCGAAGGCAGTGTGTTCCGGGTGTATTTGCCGCTCGGAGGACAATAGAATCATGGCCAAGCCAGCCGTTCTGGTCATCGAGGACGAAGAGAAGCATCGCCGCGTGATCGGGCTGCATCTGGCCTCGGCCGGCTACGGCGTGAAGGCCGTCGGGAGCGCCGAGGAAGGCTTGAAGCTCGCCGCCGACGCCGACCTGGTCCTCACCGACCTGAAGCTGCCCGGCATGGACGGCCTCGCGCTGCTCGAGAAGCTGCACGCGCAGAATTCCCAGACGCCCGTGATCGTGATGACGGCCTACAGCACCGTCGAGAACGCCGTCGAGGCGATGAAGAAGGGCGCGGTGGACTTTCTCCCCAAGCCGGTTTCGCTCGACCACCTGACGGTGATTGTGGAAAAGGCGCTCGAAGTGCGCAAGCTGCGCGACGAAAACCGCGAGCTGCGCGAGGCGCTGGGGCAGCGGTATCAGTTCGAGAACATCATCGGACACAGCCCCGCAATGCAGGAAATCTTCGCCACCATCATGCGCGTGGCTCCGACGCGCGCGACTATCCTGCTCGCCGGGGAAAGCGGCGTCGGCAAGGACATGATCGCTCGCGCCATCCATCAGCACTCGCCGCGGCGGGACCGCCCCTTCGTGAAAATCAACTGCACGGCGATCCCGGAGAACCTCATGGAGAGCGAACTGTTCGGCTACGAAAAGGGGGCCTTCACGGGAGCCAACACCTCCAAGCCCGGTAAGTTCGAGCAGGCCGATACAGGAACCGTTTACCTGGACGAGATCGGCGACGTGCCGCCGGCTATTCAGGTGAAGCTGCTGCGCGTCCTGCAGGACCGCGAGTTCGAGCGCCTGGGCAGCAATAAGACGATGCATACCGACGTTCGCGTGGTTGCCGCGACCAACGTCGACCTGCGCGCCGCGCTCGAGCAGGGGACCTTTCGCGAGGATCTGTATTACCGGCTCAATGTGGTTCCACTGAACATTTCTCCGCTCCGCGAGCGCAAGGAGGATATCCCGTATCTGGTCGAGCATTTCGCCAAGAAATTCGGTGGAGAGATCGGCGAGAGCGCTCTCGAACGATTGATGAGCTATCACTGGCCGGGAAACGTTCGGGAGCTGGAGAACGTGGTGGAGCGGAGCATCCTGCTGGCGCAGAGTCCCCGCGTGGAAGCCGGCGACATTCGCATCGACACCACCGCGGGCCGCTCCCGGCCGGCCGCCGGGAGCGCCGACCATTTCCTGCCTGAGGGGATGACGCTGGACGATTACGAGCAATCGATCATTCGCGAAGCCTTAAAGCGGGCTAACGGTAACAAGAGCCAGGCCGCGCGGTTGCTGGGTCTGACGCGGAACGCGCTGCGATACCGGCTGGCGCAGATGGGGATTGAGTAGCCCGCTTGGTCGGTTGAAATGCTCCGAGAGAATGCGTCAAAATGATTGTTTCTATGCGCGCACCCATCCCCCACGTTGTGGCCACGCTTGCGCTCTGCCGGGCTGCTATGCTTTTCGCCGCGCAAGGCGAGAGCCCGAAACCGGAGACCAAGGCCGAAAACGTCACCCCCGCAAAGCCGTCGTCAGAGGCCGTTGCCCCGGAAGAAAACGCCGGCCGGAACCGTGCGGGCGAGAACATCCTGGGACAGGCGGACACCTCGCAGGGGGAGGCGCGCCGCAACGAAAACGTACAAATCAACCTGTTGGATACCAACGCCGTTCGCGAACTCAATGTCCGGGTGGGCACCACGGCCACAATCGTGCAGGAGTTCACGGCAGATCGCGGTTACTGGGCCGCCGAGTATGGAACCCCCCCACGGAGCCCGATACGCGCTCAACCCCAGCAAGGCTCGGGCGTTCACGGAAGTCTGTTCTGGAATCACAACAACAGTATTTTTAGCGCGCGATCTTTCTTCCAGGCCGGTTCCGTCAAGCCGGCCCGGCAGAACCAGTACGGCGCGACGCTGGGCGCCCGGCTGTGGGAGGGCGGGTTCTTCACCTTCAACGGGTCGCAGGACAAGAACCGGGGCAATGTGAACGGAAACATCCTGATTCCTCTGCCGGAGGAACGGACGCCGCTGGCCACGGATCCAGCTACGCGTGCCATCGTTCAAACTATGCTCGATGCCTATCCCAACGTGGCCCCCAACCGCCCGGATCAGGCGGCGCGCGCGCTGAATACCAACAGCCTGCAGTCGGTGAACACGAATATGGCCAACGGTCAACTCAGTCAGAAACTGGGAACGCGGGATGCGCTGGCGTTCCGCTACACCTTCACGTCGCAGCAGGTGGATGCGTTCCAATTCTTGAGGGGGCAGAATCCGAACACCGACAACAAGAGCCATGGAGCGCGGATCACGTGGAATCGCGTGCTAAGCCCGGCTACCGTGCTGGATTTCTCCGCCGCGTTCGACCGCCAAGGCACGCTGCTGACCGCTACCAGTGACGCCCTTGGGCCGGTATATCTGGTCGGACTGGATAAGCTCGGGCCGACATCCAGCAGCATCCCCATCGATCGCGCGATCAACCGGTTCCAGTACAACGCTTCGATGCAGCACCGCCGCGGACAGCACGCCTTCAGCGCGGGCTTCGGCGTTACCCGGCAGCAGTACAACGGCTACGAGAGTGAGGAGGTGCGCCGGACACTGAGTTTCCGCAACGAACCTGGGCGGGACGCGATCACCAACCTGCGTCTGGGCCTACCATCCAGCTATTCGGCGGGATTCGGGCCCATCCATCGCGGATTTCGCAACTGGGAGCTGCCTGCCTATGCCGGAGATCATTGGGTGGTTTCGAGCAAGCTGACGCTCAATTACGCGGTCCGCTGGGAGCCTTGGTCGCGTCCGGCGGAGGTCAGGGATCTGAGCCGTTTGAATTTCGGCTCGGATTGGAACAATATCGGCGGCAGCTTTGGGTTCGCCTACCGGGTCGCCGGCGGTGTGGTGCGCGGCGCGTTTGGCGTTCTGGACGGCCAGCTTTATCCGGTCGGCTACGGTCAGGACCGCTTCAACGGCCCCGATCACATATTTGTCAACATCGACACTCCGGATCTGGTCAACCCTTTGCACGGGTTGAGCGTGGCGGAGCTGGTCGGCCGGGGGCGCACCATGCGATTCGATATCGACCCGAACCTGGCCACGCCGTATTCCTACCAATACAACCTCAGTTGGGAGAACGAATTCGCCGGCGGCTGGAAGGTGCAGTTGGGCTACGTCGGCAGCCGCACCCTGAAGCTTTACACCGTGTACCAATTGAACCGCGCCCGGCCGGTGGACGGGATTCCTTTCACCAGCGCCACCACCAACGACCGGCGGCCCGACCCGACCCTCTACATGAGGTTCTACACGGGCAACGGCTCGCGCGCCTATTTTGATGCCGGGCGCATCACCCTCACGTCGCCGCGCTGGCACGGAGGCACGGTTACCGCTTCGTATTGGTTGAGCAAGTCGATTGATCTGGGAACCGATTATGCCGTCACCGGCGGCGGGCAGGAACGCTGGCGCTCGTCGCAAACCGAATTCGACTATGCCAAGAGCGAGAAGGCTCTGAGCACTTTCGATCAGCCTCACGCTTTCCTGCTGCAGGGCGCCTGGAGCACGGGACGGGGAGGCAGCGGCTGGCTGACGCGTTGGTACCGCAACTGGGATCTGGCGTCGGTATTGCTGCTGAAGAGCGGCACGCCTTTTACCGTGGATGCCGGCTCGGACGGCCCCGGTTTTGGCAATGTGGACGGGAGCGGCAGCGATCGCCCCAGCGTAGTGGATCCGTCCGTCCTGGGGCGCACCGTCGGGAATCCGGATACCTCCGTCCGGTTGCTGCCCCGCTCGGCGTTTCGTTTCATGAACGCGCCTCTGGAAATGGCGGGCAACCTGGGCCGCGACACTTTCCGGAAGGGCAAGATCGCGAACCTGAACGCCTCGCTGGGCCGCACCTGGGCCCTGCCAGGGGATTGGAACATGACCCTCCGGGCGGAGGCGATCAACCTTTCCAACACTCCCCAATTCGCCGAGCCCGGCCTGGCCCTGACCTCGCCGAATTTCGGACAGATTACCAATACGCTGAACGACGGGCGCACGTTCCGCTTCTTGTTACGACTCGGATTCTGAGCCCCCTCAACCACTTGCGTGGCGCGGGCGATCTTGTCGCCGGCGACCCCATGCTAAGTACTTCTGTTCGGAATTACGATGACGAGTCCTGGCTTGAACTCAGACCGTGGGGCGGTCCCCCTGGACCGCAGCCGGCCCCCCGGCCGGCTTGGGCGGGACGAGGCGTCCCGCGCGGACGAGGGCGTCCGCCCCACAAGCAGAAATTCGTCACCGTAATTCCGAACGGGAGTACTAAGGTGCAATCAGAATAACTTCCTGGCCAGGAAGCGTCGTATTGCGGTGGTGTTGGAGACCCGGAGGCCCTGAGAAGCCTTGCGTCGCCACTTACGAGATGGCGGCGACGGGGAAAATTTCGAATCGATTCGATAACTTCTGGTGGAGCCGCTTTGAGGCCGGTCTCATCGGATTTCAAAGGGTCGTGCATCGAAGCGGGAAAAAT